>NZ_OY829945.1:12500-362500 GCF_963556105.2 uncultured Tolumonas sp. | reverse complement strand
TAAAGAGCGTGACCGTTAGGTCAGGGACGCGAATCATACGCTTTCCCGGTTGCTTGTAAAGCGGTGTTCGTCACAACCTGCTTAACTTGCTCTGTGTTGGCGTCTGCCGTCTCAGTGGGGCCGCATTATAGGGAGTGATCGTTTTTGATCAAGCGCTTTATTACAATTTTATGGTGGTTTTGATTTGAATGCTGTTTTTTACAGCAAATAGCCACTAAATTCGGCTATTTGCTGTATGTAAGACGGCTTTAAACGCTGGCTGTGAAGAAACCAAAGTAAGACAAAGCCAAGATCAGCACACCGGCAATGATGCGATAAACAGCAAAACCTCGGAAACTGTGTTTACTGATATAACGCAGTAACCAACCGATCGACAGCAAGCTAACGATAAAGGATGTAATAAGCCCAACACTGATATTAACGACACCGTGCTCCCCTACTCCGTGTAGATCTTTAAGTAAGGAATAAATGCTGGCAGCACCCAGTGTTGGTATAGAGAGAAAGAAACTAAAGCCTGTCGCCGTTGAGCGATCCAACCCTGTCAGCATTCCGCCCATAATAGTAGAGGCACTCCGACTCACCCCTGGGATCAATGAGCACAGTTGCGCACAACCAATCGCGAACGCTTGTTTTAAGGTGATTTGTTCAAATGCCAGTGTGCGGGGTTTGAAGGCCGCACCTTCGATCCACCACATGATCACGCCGCCAACAATCAGACTGCAGGCCACCGTGACACTATTGAACAGATATTCAGTGATATAATGATGGAATGCCAAACCGATACAAGCCGCTGGTAAAAAGGCGACAATAACGGCCATCCAGAAGCGACGTACGGCAGCGTCAGTCGTAACACTTTTTACTTGCTGCATAATAGTGGCGAAATAAAACCACATTACCGCCAGAACACCACCTAACTGAATAACTATTTCGAAGGTATCGCTTCCCTGAAATTTAAGAAGTTCTTTGGTGACAATCAAATGGCCTGTACTGGATACCGGCAGGAATTCGGTAATACCTTCTACAACACCCATGATCAGGCTATTTAAAATATCAGACATACTGCAGATCCCATTACTCTCATGCTCAAAAGAACCGCAAGTTTACGTAAAGTGCTTTATAAGAGCATGCTATTTTTCATTACAGTTTGTATATCAATACCGAAGCTAATAGATAGCGCCTGTTTTTTCGTATATCGGTAACTTGCAAATAAACCGCTAAAGTTTCAGCCTGTGAGCAGAACCTAAAGAAGGATATATGTGAAATGGCAGATATTGCAGTTATTGCCTTAGATATGGATGGGACATTGTTAAGTAGTGACCATCAGGTAACTGAAAAAACAGCGAATGCGATACAACAAGCAAGAAAAAAAGGAATTGAAGTTATTTTGGTGACAGGGCGACATCATATGATGGCTTATCCGGTACATCATCAATTAGCTCTGGATACACCACTGATCTGCGCTAATGGCGCTTATGTTTTTGATACAAAAAATCAGCAAATCACTGCTGGCACCCCCTTGTCTGAGCGGCAATGGCAACAATTGATACCGTTAATGGAATCACTTCAGTTGGATGCAATCTGCCATTTTTCCGATGGTATCGGCCATCAACCAGAAAATGAACATGTGGGCCGGGTAAAAAATTTCGTACAAGCTTTACCTTCTAATCAACGTCCGCATTTTATTGAACATGAATCTATTGCGGCTTTATGTCACACACATACTCCATTGTGGAAAATCGAGTTATCGCACCCCACAACATCGGCGATCGATGCATTTATTGCGGCTTTACCCAGCGAGTTAGCGATTACCTCTGATCGAACAGCGCCAAATGGTTTGGAAATTGTGAACAGAGGTAACAGTAAAGGGAACCGATTGGCCGAATGGGTGACACATCAAGGTTTAACGCTGGAACAAGTGATTGCGTTTGGTGACAATCATAATGATATCAGTATGTTTCAGCAGGTTGGTTTGGGGGTCGCCATGGGTAACGCAGCCGCTGAAATTCAGCAGCAGGCGCATTTCGTTACTGGGACTAATGATAATGACGGGATAGCGACTGCGTTACAGCGCTGGGTGTTATAAAAACGGTTATTCGCCGCTAGCTCGGACTTGCGGCGATAGTTCCGCAAGATATTCCAGCAATGCTGTGAAATTTTGCGGTTTACTAAACAGATAACCCTGACTGTATTCACAATGATGCTGCAATAAAAATTGCTGTAGCGCTTCATCTTCAATACCTTCGACGACCACTTCATAACCCAGATTTTGCACAATACACAGGATACCTAATAACAATTGGGTGTCCTTATGATCATGGGGCACCGTCAGCACAAAACTCCGGTCAATTTTCACAATATCAATGGGAAATTTTCTGAGGTAATTAAATGAGGAATAGCCGGTACCAAAATCATCGATCGCGATCCGGCATCCGGCTTCACGCAGGGTATGCAGGCGCGCCAGATGCTGGCTTTGCGTATCCATCAGCAGGGATTCGGTCACCTCAAAGATGATTTTTTCCGGTGCAATATGATGTTGATGGATAAGGTCCAGCCAACCTTTAGCCTGCACGTCTAATTGCAAAAATTCGATGATCGAGCGGTTAATACTAAGTTCTAACCAATCAAACCCCGCTTGATGCAATAGCACCAGATCAGCACAGGCTTGTTCCAGAATTTTTTCACCAAGCAGGCCAATCAGACCACTTTCTTCGGCTAATGGAATAAATTGATCCGGCGGGATGTTACCTAACTCGGGATGTGACCAGCGGGCCAGTGCTTCCAGTTTACCGACACGTTGCCGCTGATTATCCCAAATCGGCTGATAAGCAACCCAGATCCCGTTGTTTTGCACCGCATCCAATAAATCTTGCTGTAATTTTTGGCGATATGACAACTCTTTACGCACACCGGCGGAAAATGCCAGCATCGGTAAATGACGGTTGCGGGCAATGAACAGGGCCTGTTCCGCCCGTCGCCATAACGCGCCAGGGCTGCGCGCATCTAACGGCCATAATGCGCCGCCCAAGGTGCCAGAAATAGCGATTTCGCTGTCACCATTTTTAAATGGCCGTAGCACCTCAGCATACACTTCCTCGGCTAACTGCTGCGCTTGTTCTGGTTGATCCATGCCGGGGATCAGTAACGCAAAATCATCGCCACCCACACGGGCCACCATACCTCGAGGCCCCAGCAAGCGCTGTAAACGTAACGCTAACTGCTGCAAGATGCGATCACCAGTCTGGTGATCAAATTGATTGTTGATTTGGCGAAATTGATCCAGATCGAGCGTTAACAAAGTAAACGGCTGTGCGCCTCGGCAAAGGAAGCGCAATTGGTTATCAAAGGAGAGACGGTGTAATAAACCGGTCAGTGGATCAAGTTGTTCTTCATCTGCAGACATGCCACGTTGGATAGAAAAGACCCCCCAATAACTGCACATTCCCTGATTGTGCGGCGGTCCGGCGTAGCATAAATTGATACGGTAACCAGCCTTGGGTTTTATGCTTTAACCACAGCGCGCCTTGCCAGCGGCCAGTAGCCATTAACTGCGATAACACATTGTCCCAATCAACCTGCAGCATCGCCCGTAATTGCGTGCGGCGCATCCTTAGTAGTTCCAGTAAGGAAAAACCGCTCTGACGACAAAACGCCGGGTTGGCTTCCAGCAAAAAACCGTTTTTATCCAGTAAAACCACACCATCATCAAATTCTTGATATAGCGTATGGCCTATCTGAGACAACTGGCGCTCATCGACACAAGTACAACGAGTAACATGCCAGCGATGTAGTATTTCGCGGCATCCGTGTACTAGTCTACGCATTCCTTTGCGTAACATTTTAAAACCTTTTATTTGTCGCATCTAACCAGAAAGGACTTATATAAATTCAATTATTAAGCCAATTTATTCATTAACGGTCCTACAACCTAATTTCCAATGCCGGTGAATGCAAGACAAACAAAACAGGAGGAATAAATCCTCCTGTTTTTATTACGCTTTTTTATGACAGCCGATTATTCTACGGTCACAGATTTGGCTAAGTTACGTGGTTGATCCACATCGGTGCCCTTAATCAGAGCAATATGATAGGCCAGTAATTGCATCGGAATGGTGTACACAATTGGTGCGATGATGTCAGCCACACTTTCCATTGGCATCACGCGCATGGTGTCATCACTGGTGAAACCGGCAGCCCGATCCGCAAATACATACAACAAACCACCGCGTGCACGCACTTCTTCCACGTTGGATTTCAGTTTTTCCAGCAGTTCATTATTCGGAGCCACCACAATGATCGGCATTTCGCTGTCAATCAGCGCCAATGGGCCGTGTTTCAACTCACCCGCCGCATAGGCTTCTGCATGGATATAGCTGATTTCTTTAAGTTTTAAGGCACCTTCCATCGCGATTGGGTATTGATCGCCACGACCTAAAAACAGACTGTGTTGTTTATTGGCAAACTGTTCCGCCAAAGCTTCAATTTGTTTATCCAGCTGTAAAGCATGCTCAATCTGCATTGGTAAGGCTTGTAATGCACTCGCCACACAATGTTCATCGGTTTCGCTCATATTACCGTTACCGCGGCCAATCGCCGTTACCAGCATGAGCAAACCAGTCAGCTGAGTGGTGAACGCTTTGGTCGACGCCACACCAATTTCTGCACCAGCTCGGGTCATAAATGCCAGATCAGATTCACGCACCAACGACGACCCTGGCACGTTGCACAAGGTCAGGCTGGCCATATAACCCATCTCTTTCGCCAGACGTAACGCCGCCAGCGTATCGGCCGTTTCACCAGACTGAGACAAGGTGATGATCAAGCTGTTTGGATGCACAACGGATTTGCGATAGCGGAATTCCGAAGCTATTTCGATATTACAGGAAACTCCCGCCAGCGCTTCAAACCAGTAACGCGCCACCATGCCAGAATGATAAGAAGTACCACACGCCACGATCTGCACGTGTTGTACTTTCTGGAAGATTTCACGCGCATGTGTACCGAAAGATTCCGGCACAATGTGATTGCCAACCAGACGACCTTCCAAAGTATTCAGGATCGATTGTGGCTGTTCGTAGATCTCTTTTTGCATGTAATGGCGATATTGACCTTTATCACCGGCGTCATGCGACAGTTCCGATTCGATTTCCGCACGTTCAACCGGTAGACCGGCGTGATTAAAGATCGTCACACCTTTACGGGTCACTTCTGCCACATCACCTTCTTCCAAAAACAGGAAACGACGGGTCACCGGCAACAGGGCCAATTGATCAGATGCAATGAAGTTTTCACCCAAGCCACGACCGATAACCAGCGGTGAACCTGAGCGTGCGACGACCAGACGAGATGGGTCACGACGATCCATCACTACGGTGCCGTATGCGCCACGCAGTTCTTTCACTGCCGTTTGCAGTGCCTGCAGCAGGCTACCCGCAGTTTTCAGGTAATGGTGCACCAGATGCACAATGACTTCGGTATCGGTCTGCGAGACAAATTCGTAACCTAAACCCTGCAATTTAACGCGCAATTCTTCATGGTTTTCGATGATACCGTTATGAACAACGGCTAAATCACCATTGGAGACATGTGGATGTGCGTTGATTTCTGACGGTTCGCCATGGGTTGCCCAGCGCGTGTGTGCAATACCAGTACCACCTGACAACGGTTGTGCTTCCAATGCGTTCGCCAATTCCTGGACTTTACCAAGACGACGAACACGCTGTAATTCGCCTTGTGCATTGATGATTGCCACGCCCGCAGAGTCATAACCGCGGTATTCCAGACGACGTAAACCTTCTACCAGAATTTCAGCAATATCACGCTGGGCTACTGCACCGACGATTCCACACATATAATTATCTCCAGATGAAGTCTGTTGTTACTAAACAGAACTTTAAAATAAATATGCAGTAAGACATGACTAATAAGCAGACCGTCTGCCGCATGGATGCGGCAGCCGAGCTTACATGGATGTATTTATAGTGTGTCTGCGTTTAGTCATGACTTACAGCTGATGTTCAAGTATTAACCGACGCACAAATCACATGCACGTCATGTTGTTCAATCTGTTGCTTCAGCTCTTCCCCGATCCCATCATCAGTGATCAAGGTGTCTATCACACTCCACGGCAATTCCAGATTGGGAATACGACGGCCAAATTTTTCAGAATCCACCAGCACGATCACTTCACGCGCCACTTCCGCCATTACGCGCGATAAACCAACCAGTTCATTAAAGGTAGTAGTGCCACGCGCTGGGTCAACGCCGTCGGCGCCGACAAACAGCTGATCAAAATCATAGGAACGCAATACCTGCTCTGCCACCTGACCCTGAAACGCTTCGGAGTGCGGATCCCAGGTGCCGCCAGTCATCAGCAAGGTTGGTTCATTTTCCAGCTCCCGCAACGCCTGGGCGACGGTTAGTGAGTTGGTCATCACCACCAAACCGTGTTTAGTCGCCAATAACGGGATCATCGCGCTAGTGGTGCTGCCACTGTCGATAATGATACGGTTATGATCACGAATATGCTGGATTGCTGCCTGTGCGATAGCTAACTTTCGTTGTGAAACTTTAGCTGGTACTTCTTCCGCTAAAATCTCGGACGGCAGCGAAATAGCGCCACCGTAACGGCGTAACAGCACACCACTGCGTTCCAGCTCAGCTAAGTCTTTACGGATCGTCACTTCGGAGGTGGCAAAACGCTGCGACAGATCTTCCACGCTCACTTCGCCCTGTTCATTGAGCAGGGAAATAATGGCATGCCGACGTTGTTGTGTGTTTCGCTTGATCATTACTTAAGTTTCGATTCGAAATTTAACAAGCAGTATATTCTTACAAAAAGAAACTTCAAGCCGGAGAGTTAGAATTTTTAGCCGGAAATAAAATGTATGGTCCGCCCCGTTATTGCAAGAACAAACTTCAATGACGGGATTGGTCTGCGCTAATGTATTCGGAGTCTCTGTTGGGAGGCTCTCGCTTCCCG
Organism: uncultured Tolumonas sp.; assembly: GCF_963556105.2. NCBI lineage: Bacteria > Pseudomonadati > Pseudomonadota > Gammaproteobacteria > Aeromonadales > Aeromonadaceae > Tolumonas > uncultured Tolumonas sp. The sequence continues at coordinate 355,521 of NZ_OY829945.1, read as the reverse complement.
CTCCACGATGAGTTCCGCGCCGGAATATCCTCAAAAAAGCCCAAAGCATTTTCTGCTGTTTTTATTGTCAGGTTCTATTCCGGTGGTTCTACCGTTTTCGTCATCTTCTCTTTGCTCATGCAAACTCGGATTGCAGTTTCTCTGCATTAAACGCTTCTTTGTACCTCAATACCGCCCAGACTATCCGGGCCAGTTTATTCGCTAACGCCACACACACTACATTGAACGGCTTACTGGCTCGTAGTTGCACTAACCAGTCCCCAAATATCGACCCCGTCTTTTCCGGCCTGGCTAAAATCGCCCTCGCTCCATGAATGAACAGCGTTCTCAGATGTTTATTCCCTCGTTTGCTTATTCCGAGTAAACGCGGTTTTCCTCCCGTCGAATGCTGATGGGGAACCAGCCCCAGCCATGCGGCCAGATTGCGTCCATTCTTAAATTGTTTCACACTCCCTAATTCCGCCATACATTGACTGGCCGTCAGTACACCAACTCCAGGGATCTCATGCAATAATTGCCCTTCATCGCTCTGCGCAACATGGCGCGTAAGTTTGTCATCCTGCACTTTGATTTGTTCATTCAGATATTTGTAATACTCATGCAATGCCGTTAATTCGATGTTTAATGCTGACGGCAGTTCGGGTGCATTCGCTGTCAGCCAGGTGAATAACTGTTTCATCGTCCCATGTCCCTGCGGCAGACTGACACCAAACTCGAGTAATAAAGCACCAATCCTGCACATGCATGCAGTTCGGTCTTTGATATATCCCTGCCGAACACGATAAACAGCGGTGATGAGTTGCGCATCCTCTGATTTGACTTCAACAAATCGCATGGACGGCCGTTGCGATGCTTCAGCAATGGCATCAGCATCAATGAAATCATTTTTATTGCCTTTGACATAAGGCCGTACATATTGAGGGGGAAGCAGTTTCACTGAATGACCGAGCTTAAGACTCAATCGTCCCAACCAATGAGCACCTCCGCAGGCTTCAAAGGCGATGGTGGTGAGCGGGGTGTCATAGATAAATTGGATCAACTGTTTGCGGGAAAGTTTTTTTCGAAAAAGGGTGTTGCCTTTGCGATCGTGTGCAACTAAATGGAAATTAGATTTGCCTAAATCGATACCAATGACTTGAATAGGCATGATGGTTCACCTCCGTTACCTAACTCATTCTCAGCTTAGTCGCTGAGAACGGAGGCGGACCATCTAATTAAGCCCACACGATGGTGGGCCTGAACTATTCGGGTGATCTGACTAATGCAGATTACTTTTTCTGTTTTACCGGACGTTGCCAGCCTGTCACGTGATGCTGTGGCACACGGCTCAACACCAGTTCATCTTCGGCCACATCACGCGTGATGGTTGAACCCGCCGCTAAGGTTGCACCTTTAGCAATACGAACCGGAGCCACCAGCTGGGTGTCGGAACCGACAAACACATCATCTTCAATGATGGTTTTATGCTTATTGGCACCATCGTAGTTACAGGTAATCGTACCGGCCCCGATATTCACGTTGGCACCAATATCACTGTCGCCCAGATAGCTCAGATGACCCGCTTTGGAACCGAAACCCAATTTGGCATTTTTCAGCTCCACGAAATTGCCGACATGGGCTTGTGCGGCGAGTTCAGCGCCGGGGCGTAAACGGGCAAAGGGGCCCACCGTGCAACCTTCCGCCAAGGTCGAATTTTCAATGATGGAATACGGGCTGATGATGCTGTCATCGGCGATAACGCAGTTTTTCAAAATACAGCCGGCACCAATCTGCACACGATGACCTAATGTCACCGAACCTTCAATGATCACATTGGCATCAATCACCACATCTTCACCGCAAGTCAGTGCACCACGCAAATCAAACCGCATCTGATCCAACAGCGTAACGCCGTCCAGCATCAGTTGTTCTGCCGCACGTTTTTGATAAAAGCGTTCCAGATTGGCCAATTGCAGACGGTTATTGGCACCTTCCACTTCCTGCGCACAACTTGGTTGTGCCGTTTGTATGGAACTACCGGCCTGATGGGCTGCCGCAATCACATCGGTCAGATAATATTCCCCCTGCGCATTTTTATTGGTTAACCCTGCCAGCCACTGTTTTAGCTGTTTCGCCGGCGCCACCAGCACACCGGTGTTCACTTCGTTGATCCGCTGTTGACCGACACTGGCATCTTTTTGCTCAACGATACCCACCACCTGATCATCGGCGCGCAAAATACGGCCGTATCCGGTAGGGTCATCCAATGACACCGTCAGTAAACCAATGCCGTTTGTCGGCTGGACTTGCAGCAGTTCCTGTAATGTCGCGGTGGTGATCAACGGTGTGTCGCCGTATAACACCAGGACGTTGGCATCATCTGGGATCGCCGGTGTTGCCTGTGCTACGGCATGTCCGGTGCCCAGCTGTTCAGCCTGCAACACCCATTCCACATCGGCTTCATTCAGTTTGGCCTGCATTACTTCACCACCATGGCCATAGACCAGATGGATTTTATCGGCATTCAGTTGGCGGGCGGTGGCAATGACATGGCTCACCATCGGGCGCCCAGCGACAGGATGCAGCACTTTGGGCAGGGATGAGCGCATACGGGTGCCTTTACCCGCCGCCAGAATAATCACATGCAGAGACATAACGAACCTCAATCATCACAGATGGGCGTTATTCTAGAAGAAAAGAGGCGCTACAGAACAGAACTAATCGCCCCTCGGCGGCGCATATTGTCAGTCCAAAATATATGCCACTGTAAAAACCAATACCCTGTCAGATTTTCTCTGTGCGCAAACATTGAATTGGCTAACAAATATTTTGCGCAAAATATGACCCATCATGTATCTTGTTGCGCGTTGTCAACTGACAACTAATAACTAAATAAGACCACGGAATAAAACAATATGAATAACTTTACTTTTCCACTGGAAGAGCAGCGTTTTCGCATCCAAAATTGCCAAACACCACAAATATTGGCCGATCAACTGGCCAAACTTTGCCTCGCCAACGGCTTTGAGTATTACCAGCTCTGCCTGACACTGCGTCGCGGCTTACAGCAAACGGATCTGACCTTACTGATGCAAACGCCGGAAAACTGGGCTGAGCATTATGCACAAAACACTACCATCCAGAATGATTCACTGTATCTGCGTTCGCAGTCGCAAAGCCGCCCTTTATTCTGGCAAGCGGATGTCAAACTGGAACATGAAGCTTTTCTGCCGATGGATTGCTGGCGTCAGTTCGGCATGGAAGAAGGGATTGCGATCCCGCTACACGGGCCATCGGGGTTTTATGGTTATTTTGCCCTGAGTCGCCATCGCAAAGAACCGATCCGCTTACAGGATTATTTCCACCTAAGTTATCTCGGCCATATTATTCAAGAACAGGCCATTCCGTTATTTTCACCGGAACAATCGTATTTATCCTCGCGGGAAAAAGAGTGTCTGTTCTGGGTCAGTGAAGGCAAAACCTCGTGGGAAATTGCCCAGATCCTTGGCATCACCGAACGCACGGTTAACTTTCACCTGAATAACGCCATTCGCAAAAGTGGCTGTAAAAACCGCTACCAGACGGTGGCTAAAAATATTATCACCGGGGAACTGGTGCACGCCGTCAACCGGATCAGCCTGACCAATATGATCCAGCAACCGCAACCGTTATCTGCTTGATAAACGCCTTGAGACGCAGCACCGAAAACTGCGTCTCCTCTTTCTATTCTGCACATTCCATCCGCTGATCTTTTAGTCGCACGACTAGGCTTGTCCGTACAGGTACAGTTGTTGCAACAACTGTTTCAATCTGCACATTTTTAATGTCGCTACACGCAATAAAACATGATGCGCTATATGTTAAATCGCATATCCACCTGTTATGAGAGGTTTTCATGTCCCGACAACCAACTTCGACGCCGCCCGCTTTATTAGGGGAACTCAAGTTATGCACCGAAGTGGGGCCTTCTTTAGGGGATACCCGTATTCAATTGTTAGAAGCAATTGATCGCTTAGGCTCGTTATCGCAAGCGGCTAAATCCATTCCCATGTCGTATCGTGCCGCTTGGGATGCGTTGGACGAGATGAATAATCTGGCTGAGCAGCCGTTGGTGATCCGCACCGCTGGCGGGAAAAATGGCGGAGGCACTCAACTTACTGCCTACGGTAGGCAGACCGTTGCTTTGTATCGCGCACTGCAGGCGGAATATCAGCAAGTTCTCGAAAGAGTACAACAGCAACTACAAAATAAGCCCTGTCAGCAAGATGACAATTTTTACGACATCACGCAATTTCGTCGTTTATTACGTCGCATATCGATGCGCAGTAGCGCGCGAAATCAGTTTGTCGGCACCGTGGTGGCACTGCGTACCGCACCGGTCGATTTTGAAGTGACCTTGCAGCTGGATGATAACGTGCAGCTGATTGCCGTCATTACCCGTGAGTCAGCCGAAAGTTTAGGTATTGCCATGGGGCAAGAGTTATATGCGCTCGTGAAATCCTCGTCGGTTATGCTGGTGACCGATCGGCAATTAAAACTCTCTCCCCGCAATCAGTTGTGGGGGCACATCAGCAAAATTCATCGCGGCCCGGTGAATAGCGAAGTGGTGATCAATTTGCCCGGCGATAAAACTGTGTGTGCCGTGGTCACCACAGAAAGCGCCGATAACATGCAATTGCAGGAAAATCAGGAAGCGTGCGCAGCCTTCAAAGCATCGGCGGTTTTACTGTGTAGTTATCAAGGATAAGCATCAAGGATAAACCAGCATGATGGAACAAGACTGGAACACGGTGTGGCTGACACTCAAACTGGCCTTGTTGGTCATGGGAATTTTATTATTGCTTGCCACACCGCTGGCCTGGTGGCTATCACAAACCCGCAGCCGTTATAAACCGCTGTTTAATGCCATCTTAAGCCTGCCGATGGTGTTGCCCCCGACCGTGCTGGGTTTTTACCTATTGTTGTTACTCGGCCCGCACGGCCCGGTGGGGCAATTATTAGAAACGCTACACTGGCAGGCATTGCCATTCAGTTTTGCCGGCATTGTGCTCGGTGGTGTCTTGCATAGCCTGCCATTTGCCATTCAACCGATCCAAAACGCCTTCGAGGCAATGGGAGCACGCCCGTTGGAAGTTGCCGCCACCTTACGGGCCTCACCGCTGGATCGTTTCTTTTCCGTCGCACTGCCGCTGGCGAAGCCAGGTCTAATAACCGCTGCCGTAATGGCGTTTTGCCACAGCATCGGTGAATTCGGCGTGGTGCTGATGATTGGTGGCAGCATTCCCGGCGAAACCAAAGTGTTGTCGATCTTGCTGTATGAACACGTCGAAAATCAGGAATATCTGCAAGCACACTGGCTGGCTGGCGGCATGGTGTTATTTGCCATGTTAGCGCTGATGCTGATTTACTGGTTTGGTCAGAATCGGAGAGCACAGCATGGCTGATATTTCGATCCGGTTGCACTGGCCGCGTGGTGATTTTACTCTGGATGTAGCGCTGCAATTGCCAGGGCAAGGTATCAGTGCGTTGTTTGGACCATCAGGTTGCGGCAAAACCACCTGCCTGCGGGCACTGGCGGGGCTGGAAAAATTGCCGGATGCCTATATCGCAATTGGTGATGAGATCTGGCAAGACTCGAGCCGGAATATCTTCATTCCGCCGCATCAGCGCGCATTAGGTTATGTCTTTCAGGAAGCTAGCCTGTTTCCGCATTTATCCGTCGAACAAAATCTGTTGTTTGGTGTGAAACGGTTGCCGAAGCAACATCCGAAAGCCGATTTTGCTTATATCTGTCAGCTGTTAGGCATTCAAGCTCTATTACAGCGCCGCCCACATCAGTTATCTGGCGGTGAACGGCAACGAGTGGCGATTGCCCGTGCCTTGTTGTTGGCGCCGAAGATTTTATTGATGGATGAGCCGTTATCCGCGCTGGATCAAGCCAGAAAACAGGAAATTTTGCCTTATCTGGAACAGTTACACCGCCAATTGTCGATCCCCATTATTTATGTCAGCCATGCCACGGATGAAGTTTCACGACTGGCCGATCATCTGACCCTATTACAACAAGGCAAAGTAGTGGCCTCAGGTCCGTTAAATGACACGTTGTCACGCCTGGATTTACCCGCCGATTTTGCTGAACAGGCGGCGGTGGTCTGGGAGATGACGCTGCATGAGCTAGAAGATGATGGTCTGGCGCATTTACAAACCGCCGATCAGATCTCGTTATTGGTCGGGCAAACCAAACAAGCCCTAGGTAGCCGTGTTCGCTGCCGGATCGATGCCCGCGATGTCAGCCTGAGTCTGCATAAGGCAGTGGATTCCAGCATTTTGAATCTGTTACCCGCCACGTTGTTAGAGATGATGCCGGCAACAACACCTGGTCATTTGCTGATGAAATTACAAGTTGGTCAACAACCGCTACTGGCACGCATCACGCAACGCTCGGCGCATACGCTCAAGCTACAGCCAACGATGCCATTATGGGTGCAGATCAAAGCGGTAGCACTACTGGAATGATGATGGTCAGCATATACTGATACCTCAATACCAACAGGACCAATACGCATGTCTTTGAAAGATTGGGGTTTCGCTCTGCTGATTGTGTTTGCATGGGGATTTAACTTTGTCGTGATCCACTGGGGGCTCGACGGGTTATCACCGTTATTGTTAGGTGCTTTACGTTTCTCGCTGGTGGCCTTTCCGGCTATCTTGTTTGTCCCACGGCCCAAGATCGCCTGGCGCTGGCTGTTAGCCTACGGGTTGACCATCAGTTTCGGACAATTTGCCTTCTTATTTACTGCCATGAAAGTGGGAATGCCGGCCGGGATCGCTTCGCTGGTTTTACAATCGCAGGTATTATTTACCTTATTGTTTGCCGCGGTGTTATTACGGGAACATTGGTTAGCGCATCAGCCCTTTACCTTAGGTATCTCTGCACTGGGGCTGGTGTTACTTGCCACCCAGCAAGGGCAAAGTGGCATGACACTGGCGGGTTTCCTGCTCACCATGTGTGCCGCTGCTTGCTGGGGGTTAGGTAATATTATTAATCGCCATATCTCACGTCAGGCATCCCTGAATCTGCTGAGTCTGGTGGTGTGGAGTGCACTCATCCCTCCCGTACCGTTTTTCATCGCTTCATACTGGCTGGAAGGGCCCAGTGTGATAGCAAACAGTCTGTTGCATCTGCAATGGCATTCCGTATTAGCGGTAGTCTATTTGGCGCTGATCGCCACCTTATATGGTTATGTAGCGTGGGGACGTCTGCTGCGCACCTATCCGGTGGCACAAGTCGCCCCGTTAACCTTATTGGTGCCACTGGTCGGCCTGTTTTGCGCACGACTGTTTTTGAATGAACAACTGACACACTGGCAATGGGTCGGTATCTTACTGGTGCTGTCAGGTCTGTTACTCAATATATTCTGGCCTCGCTGGCTCAAAGCTCGTCATCGTCAAACGATAAAATCCACCGATCATTAGCTCAGTAACGACAGAGATAAAATCATGTAAATCTTCACGAGTGACTGGCCGATCTCGCTATGATGTCCGGCGAAGATGAGCGCGGAGCTGAGACGTGGCCTTATTAAAAAAACGCTGGTTATATTTGATCTTGCCACTACTGGCACTGACGGTTGCCTTTAGTGCCTTGCGCAACCCGGCCCCCATTCAATATATGACAGCCCCTGTTCGCTATGGCGATATTGAACAAACCGTATTCGCGAACGGCACACTGAGCGCCATCAATCAGGTCAGTGTCGGCGCGCAAGTCTCCGGCCAACTGAAATCGCTTAAAGTGGCATTGGGGGAACAGGTTAAAAAAGGTCAGCTGGTCGCCGAAATCGACCCGATCTTACAGCAATATACGCTGCGTCAGGCACAGGCCAATCTCGATAGTGCGAAAGCGCAAAAACAAGCCAAACAAGCCTTGTTACATCAATACGAATTAGCCTATCGCCGGCAACAGCAGATGTGGCAGCAAGATGCCACCTCCAAAGCCAATCTGGAGGAAGCTGCCGCCTCGCTAGACACCACCCGCGCCGCCATTAGCCAGTTAAATGCCGAAATTACCGCGGCCCAAGTTTCCGTTGATACCGCAAAAGCCAATTTGGGGTATACCCGCATTACCGCGCCGATCAGCGGCACGGTGATCTCCATCGTCACCAAAGAAGGCCAAACCGTCGCCGCCGCACAGTCAGTACCAACTATCATCAAGCTGGCCGATCTCGATTCCATGACGGTGAAAGCGCAGATCTCCGAAGCCGATGTGATCAACGTGAAACCGGGCTTGAAAGTCTGGTTCACCACGTTAGGCGAACCAGATAAACGTTATTTCGCCACCTTACGCGCCATTGAACCGGCATCGACCTCCGACAGCAGTGATAACAACAGCTCATCCAGTAGTTCGGGTTCATCCAGCTCTTCGTCGTCATCCTCCAGTTCCAGTGCCGTGTATTACAACGGCCTGTTCGATGTGAAAAACCCCGAGCATCGACTGCGAGTGTCGATGACCGCACAGGTGACGATCGTTTCAGGGGAAGCCAAAAATGTACTGCTGGTGCCGGTCGCTGCGATTGAAAACGACGAACACCAACAAGCGTATGTCCGGGTGTTGGAACAGGATCGTGTTATTAAGAAAACTATTCAGCTGGGATTAAAAGACAGCCTGAATGCGCAAGTGCTAAGTGGTTTAAATGACGGTGACAGCATTATTCTCGGTGATAGCAAAAGCAGCGAAGCCAGCGTGAGTAATTCCGGCCACATGATGCCGCCACCAGGGCCTTAAGCATGACAAATGCCGCGCCGTTATTGGCATTACAGCACATCAGCCGTCATTTTCAGATCGGCGATGATCGCCTCACCGTGCTCGACAATATCAATCTGGATGTTCATGCCGGCGAAATGGTAGCGATCATTGGTGCCTCCGGCTCGGGCAAATCGACGTTGATGAATATTCTCGGTTGTCTGGATCGCCCAAGTCACGGTGAATATCGTGTTAATGGTCAAAGCACCGCTACCTTAAACAGCGATCAACTGGCCGATCTACGTCGCGATTGTTTTGGTTTTATCTTCCAGCGTTACCATCTGCTGTCACATCTGAAAGCCGAAAGTAATGTGGAAATTCCCGCCATTTATGCCGGTAAAAATAAAACTTCGCGTCTGCAACGGGCTCGGTCCTTACTGCAGCGGTTAGGCATTGCCAATAAACAGTACAATCGCCCCAGCCAGCTCTCTGGCGGGCAACAACAACGCGTCAGTATTGCCCGTGCACTGATGAACGGCGGCACAGTGATCCTGGCGGATGAACCCACCGGCGCATTAGACAGTCAAAGCGGCAAAGAGGTGATGCAAATCCTGCGGCAACTGCATCGTCAGGGGCACACCATTGTACTGGTTACGCATGACCAAAATATTGCTGCGCACGCCGAACGGGTGCTCGAAATCAGCGACGGTCGTATTCTTGCCGACCGTAGACAAACGCCTTGTCACATCGACATGCCGGTTGATAGTCAGGATCTACCCGATCAGTCTCAACTACCACAGGCCGCCAGTTGGTGGGTGCGCCAATCAACACGATTTTCCGAAGCCTTCCGCATGGCATGGCTCTCCATGCTGACCCATCGGATGCGGACCTTACTGACCATGCTCGGCATTATCATCGGTATTACGGCGGTGGTGAGTGTGGTGGCTGTTGGTCAGGGCGCACGGAATAAAGTGATCAGCGATATCAGCTCTATGGGCACCAACACCATTGATGTTTACCCTGGTAAAGATTGGGGGGATCGCAATGCCAGCGCCATTCAAACACTGACGCCGCAGGATCTGCCGCTGCTAAGCGGGCAAATTTATACCGACAGCGTCACACCCAGCGTGAGCACCAATGCGCTGTTGCGTGATGGCGGCAAGGCATTATCCGCGATGGTGTACGGTGTCGCTGGCCAGTATTTTCAGGTTAAAGATCTGCAAATGGCCTATGGAAAAACCTTTGATCAAACCGCCGTTAAGCAACTACAACCCGTGGTAGTAATCGATCACAACACCTTAGTTAAATTATATGGCGAACATGTTAACCCGGTGGGTAAAGTCATCCTGCTCAACAACCTGCCCTGCCGCATCATTGGCGTTACTGCCGAGAAAAAAAGTTCGTTTGATACGCAAAATTTAAATGTCTGGTTACCCTACACGTCCGCCATGTATCGGCTAATGGGGCAATATTATTTCAGCTCCATCTCAGTGCGTATTAAAGACGGAGTATCCAGCAGCATTGCCGAACAGCAGATCATTAAACTGCTAACCCGCGTGCATGGTCGCAAAGATTTCTACACCCGCAACAGCGATAGTATTTTGCAAACCATTGAAAAAACAACGGCAACACTGACGCTGTTAATTTCCTCGATCGCAGTTATTTCACTGATTGTCGGCGGGATCGGGGTGATGAATATCATGTTGGTGTCGGTGACGGAACGAACCCGTGAAATTGGTATTCGTATGGCTATTGGTGCTCGTCAGCAAGATATTTTGCAGCAGTTTTTGATAGAGGCCGTGATGGTCTGCCTGCTGGGTGGCTCGCTGGGTATCGCCCTTTCTTTTGCGGTGAGCGCTGTATTTTCTTTTTTTGTCAGCAGTATTCAGATGGCTTTTTCCGTCTGGTCTTTGGTCTCTGCATTCCTGTGTTCATCACTGATTGGCGTGTTGTTCGGTTATCTGCCGGCCCGGAATGCAGCCCGACTTGATCCGATAGAGGCATTGGCGCGTGAATAAACTCAGCCTGTTATACCTGTCGCTCACGCTACTGGCTGCGTGTAGCCAACACACAACGCCGCCACCAGCCGTCGATTTAGCACCGGTTGTGCCAGCACAGTGGCAACAACAGAAACTGACTGCGACCCAAGTGTTGCGACAGCCACATTGGTGGCAAGCATTTCAGGACCCCGCGCTGGATCAGTTGATCCAACAGGTACTACAGAAAAATAATGATCTGGCGGTGGCAGCGCTGAAAGTCAAACAAGCGCGGTTAAATGCCGGTCTTACCGCCACCAACTTAACGCCGGAGGTTTCTACCTCACTGACTGCGGTACAACAAAAATCATGGCAACAAAGTAATCCGACCGGTCAGGGCGATAATATGCCACCAAATGGTTCACAAAATAATCAAACCACCCGCTACGGCACGTCGCTGTCACTAAGTTATGAACTGGATCTATGGGGTAAGCTGGCAGATGAACGGGCAGCGGCTAACTTCGAAGCCGAAGCGACAGAACAAGACCGGTTGGCATCGGCATTATCATTGATTGGCACCACCGCCACACTGTATTGGAAACAGGGTTATCTGAACCAGTTAATTGTACTGAACCAACAAAGTCTCAGTTACACACAACATGCACTGCAAATCGCGCAGGCACATTACCATGCTGGTGCGAATAGCAAACTGGATGTGTTACAAGCTGAGCAAAGTGTGAACAGCCAGCAAGCAACACTTGAAGATCTGTACCGGCAACGGGATGAAAATCGCAATGCCTTGACCATTTTATTGGATCAACCGCCGGAAACTGCGTTAGAACAACCGGTAACGTTACCAGCTCGAGCATTACCGGCTATTCCGACCTACCTTCCTGCCGATGTGCTAGCACAACGACCGGACGTAAAAGCCGCAGAACTGCGCATTCGCTCCAGCTACGCAACTGGCGAAAATAACCGGAAAAGTTATTATCCAACCTTTAGTCTGACTGGTGTACTAAGTACCAGCAGTGAGCAATTACGCTCTGCTTTGCAAAATCCGACAGGCAGCATTGGGGCCGGGTTGACTCTTCCCTTTATAGAGTGGCAGACTACGCGCCTGAACATCGCCAAACAACGCGTCGTCTACGAACAAGCAGTGCGCAATTTCCGGCAAACGTTTTATACCGCGTTATCAGAAGTGGAAAATCAGTTGTCGGCCCGGCAGCATTACCTGAATGCCGGAACCCAACTCTCGCGTTCACTTTTGTTGGCACAACAAACAGAAACCATTTCCGCCGTGCGTTATCAGGCAGGTGATATAGAAATACAAAGCTGGCTGGATCAACAGGAACAACGGCGTAATGCCGAAAAATCATTGCTAGAAAATCAGTATCAACAACTGACAACACAGATGTCGCTGTATCAGGCGCTGGGAGGCAACCCCAGCCAGCCCACGAAGTAATGTTTTATCCCGTGTGAAATGGCACTAGTGTGCCTGATTGGCTGGTGTAGTTCGCTGCACCAGCACTTTTTTCTCCCAACGTCGGCTACGCCAACGCCAGAACATGGTTAACCCCCGAACCCATTCATCCACCACAAAACCGCACCAGACCCCAACCAGCCCCCATCCCCAATGAATACCGCACAGGTATGCCACAGGTATCGCAATCCCCCACATCGACAACAATCCCATGCGGAATGGAAAACGAGCATCCCCCGTCGCACGCAGAGAGCTGATCACAATAATGTTAAAAGTGCGCCCCGGCTCCAAGATCAAACTAAGCATGAACAGATGCCCGGCGGTGACTAAAATAATGGCATCAGCAGTAAACAACCCCATCAAGTGTGGGCCGGAAAGCACCACCACCACCACCGACAGCACGGTCACGATAAGACCGATTTTTAGACTGCGTAATAAGCGATGATAAGCCTGATCCAGTTCACCGGCACCAACCAGATGACCAATCATAATTTCCGTTCCCAAACCGATCGCAATGCCAAATAACATCACAAACAGACTGATCTGGAAAAAATACGATTGTGTCGCCAGCATTTTATCGCCCAGCAATGCGACAAAAGAGGTGATCACCATCATTTGCAGCATCCAGGACAGGTTTTCTCCGGCAGCGGGTAAACCTATCTTCATGATCTTACGGATAATATCGGCAGAAAACCGGCAACAGTCTTTCCAATGTAACTGCAAACCAAGCCGTTGCCGGATAAGCCACAGCAATAAAACCACACCAACCAGACGCCCGATAACGGTAGAGCAGGCGACGCCCGCCACTGACATTTGCGGTAAACCAAACCAGCCGTATAACAACAAGGCATTACCCAACAGGGTGACCAGATTGACGATCACCGTGACATACATCGCTTCACGGGTATAACCATATGCCCGCAGACTTGCCGCCAGACACAGCGCAATGGCCTCCGGTAACAGACACAACGCAATGATCTGTAAATAGGTCAAGCCCATCGCTTGCAGATGTTCCGGCATATTCATCAGCTGCAGAATATAGGTCGAACCAAACAATACCCCCAGCGCCACCGCCAAACCAATCAAGGCATTAAAACCAACGGCTTGCTGCACCACTTTTCTGGCCACATCACGCTGTCCGGCCCCCAGATATTGAGTGATCACCACACTCGAACCAATGCCGACGAAATTAAACAGCGTAATACTGACATCAAAGATTTGGTTGCCAACCGACAATGCGGCAACGGCTTGATACGAAACATGGCTGATCATGAACGTATTCAACGCCGCAGTCAGAAAATGCAGCGCCAAATCGATGAATAACGGCCAAGTGATCTGAAACAGCGACTGTGAACGCACTACCGATACGGAGGACATAGGACCAAAATAAATGGAAGGAGATGAAAGCAGATTAGACGTGCTTTTAGCGGGAAACACAATCCATCATCTGTAGAGATGATTCCCGTTTTCTAAGATTTATGCTGCGTGAGCAACCTTCATCGCTGCTCACGCATTAACCGATCAGACCAGCTTTTGCAGGTGTTTTTCAGCAATCGCGACCACTTTGCCTACCCGGCGACGATATTTCTCTTCGGTATGGCCCAGATATTCTGTCGTCATCCAGGTTTTTACAATTTCCATCGCAATTGCAGAACCGATGATCTTACCGCCGATACACAGCACGTTGGTATCCGAGTGTGAACGAGCCAGATTGGCACAGAACGGATCCTGACAGACCGCGGCATACACACCGTAAATTTTATTCGCAATCATCGCGCTGCCGTAACCGACACCATCGACAAAAATACCACGATCGGCTTTACCTTCACCGACGGCTAATGAAGCGGGATAAACGGAGTCAGGCAGATCACAGGCATCTTCACTGTGAGCACCAAAATCCAATACTTCGTGTCCTTGGCTTTGCAGATACGCTTTGATCTCTTCTTTCAGAGAAAAACCTGCATGGTCACTAGCCATTGCTATCTTCATGTTACGCTCCATACCTGTACTGTTCAGAATAAGATTACGGCAATTGTCTTCTTCTGCGCTGTGCAACACAGCGCCTACCCAGCATTACTCCGGACTTTAAGGCGACGGGGGATCACCTCAATTCCTGGGGTGTAATTATGTTCAGTGGTTGCCGCTAACGCTAATGCCAATGCCCGCTCAGCGATCAGTGATAACTGCTGCGGTAATGCATTGACGTTCACGGGCAGAAAATCCAATAATTGATTGTCACCAAAAGTGGCCAATCGTGTTTTTTGCATCAATTCCGGATATTCGCGTAAGGTATCCAAAACACCTTCCAGCAACACATACGAGGTGGTGACCAATGCCTCCGGCATAACGCCACGAGCAATCCAGTCAGCACAGATGCGTGCACCTTCACTGCGGCTAAAGTGTTCACCATAGGCAATTAACGGCTCAGCTTGCATATCTACTGAGCGCAATGCGGCACGAAATCCACGTTCACGCTCGTGCGATATCCCTAACTCTGGCACTGCACCTAATAAACCAATACTGGCTGGCAACGGTGATAATAATGAATTCGTTAGTTTGATCGCGCCATCCAAGTCTTCACTGATAACCGAGGCAAATTTTTCATCATCCAAGGCACGGTCAATCGCGATCACCGGCAAGCCTTTTTGCTGTAACCGAGGGTAGAAATCGTTATATGGATCTAACACGGTAGATACGAGCAGGGCATCAATCCGACGCGAGGTCAGCATTTCTGCCAGCGATTTTTCTGTTTCTGGATCATCGTCGGAACAGGTAATAATCAGCTGAAAACCGTGTGTACGAGCCCCCGCTTCCAGCAATTTTGCTAAGCGCGCGTAACTGGTATTTTCTAAATCAGGTAAAATAAAACCAAACAGTCGGCTACTCCCTAATCGCAGTGCGGTCGCTGCCTGATCAGGTTTATAGTTATACTGATTTACCACCGCCATCACCCGTTCACGGGTTTTTTCACTGATGCGATGTTGTTCAGCTTTACCGTTCACCACATAGCTCGCCGTTGTACGAGATACGCCGGCCAGGCGTGCGATCTCTTCAAGCTTCATGCGACCCCCATTTATCATTTTTGCTGCCGTAAATGTGCACCACATCAAATTACTGGTGATTATACAATAACCAGCTCTTGAATATCTAGCTGAAACGATACAGCATATGAACTGAAACGATTAATCAACTTTTTGGCAAATGAGAGTTGCAAACTTGCTACCCAAAGTTGCAACAAATGGATCAGAATAGGATGTGAGTGAATCGTTTGAGTTCGACGATTTGTTCTATGTTTTATATCTGACACAACTATAAGAGAGGTACACGCCATGCTGACACTGGCGGAACAAGATATTCAATTGGGGGCCAAAGCCGACGATAAGCAAAGCGCGATTCGTATGGTGGCACAGAAAATGGTTGACGCGGGTCTGATCGAAGCACCATACGTTGATGGTATGTTGCGTCGTGAAACTCAGAACTCGACCTATCTGGGTAATGGCATTGCCATTCCTCATGGAACGACAGATACCCGTGAACAGGTTAAACAAACCGGTGTTCGCGTATTACATTTCGCTGACGGTGTTAACTGGGGCGATGGTCAGATTGCACACGTGGTTATCGGTATCGCTGCACGTTCAGACGAACATCTGGGCATTCTGCGTCAACTGACCCGTGTACTGGCGGATGATTCTGTTGCTGATTACCTGAAACGCTGTAACAGCACTGCCGATTTAGCCAAATTGCTAAGCGGCCAAAAACCAACACCAACTCTGTTGTTGGATAGCAGCACCATTCAACTGCAAGCTTCTGCACAAGACATTCTGGGTCTGCAATCAGCAGCCTGTGCATTACTGCAGAACACTGGCGCACTGGAAAGCAGTGGCACAGCAACCGTTCAAGCATCCACGCCTGTATGGATGGGTCAAGGACTGTGGTTAGCACGCACGAATGTTGGCGTAAAACGTACTGCAGTGTCTTTAGTTCGTCCTGTAGTGCCATTCCAACACGCCGGCCAACCCGTACAAGGTTTGTTATTGATCGCGGCTCAAGATGCGCTGCACAAACCAGTATTAGAGCGTCTGGTTGACATGATCAGTGAACAAAACGTAGCTCAACTGTGGGCTGCAGACAGCATGAAAGCCATCAAGCTGCTGACTGAAAAACCAATCGAAGGTTTGGAAGGCGTGTTCACCATCACTAACCCACATGGTCTGCATGCCCGTCCAAGTGCGACGCTGGTGAAAGTAGCAAAAGAATTCCAAAGTGAAATCTGGGTTGCCAACCTAGACGGTGATGGCAAATCAGTTAACGCGAAGAGCTTGATGAAACTGGTCAGCTTGGGCGTTAAAAGTGGTCATCGCCTGCAATTTATCGCTAAAGGTGATGATGCACAGCAAGCCATTAGCAAAATTGGTCAATCAATCGCCGATGGTTTAGGCGAAGGAGCCGGTCATGAGTAAGCCTTTGCTGACTGTGACCCTTAACCCTGCGCTGGATTTAACGGGTCATATCGACCAAATCCAGGTTGGCAGCGTTAACGTGGTCAAATCAGGCAGTCTGCATCCGGCAGGTAAAGGCATCAATGTTGCGCGCGTATTGCGTGATCTGGGTGCTAATGTCGCAGTGTCCGGCATTTTAGGTGCTGGCAACCAGCAGGCTTTCCGTGATTTGTTTGCCCAATGTGGCATCAAAGATCACTTTATGGCTGTACCAGGCGATACCCGTATTAACGTCAAAATGGTGGAAGACAACGGTGAAGTTACCGATTTGAACTTCCCAGGTGTAGCGGTTGCAGACGATGAGTTGAAAGAATTTGAAGCTCATCTGTTACGTCAGGCAGAACAGTACGAATACATTGTGATGGCAGGTAGTCTGCCACGCGGTATCAGTGCTGAAGCCAGCCGTGATTTGATCGCAAAACTGCAACAGAAGGGTGCGAAAGTGCTGTTCGATAGCAGTAAACATGCACTGGTTAAAGGTCTGGAAGCCAAACCATTCCTCATCAAGCCAAACGAAGTTGAACTGGCTGAATGGGCTGGCCGTCCACTGGATACCGAAGCAGATTTGCGTGCTGAAGCAGAAAAACTGCGTGCTGCAGGTATCACCAACGTGGTGATTTCCCGTGGTCCGGATGGAGTTCTGTGGTTAGCGGATAATGAATGGTGGGCTGCTAAACCGCCACGCATGGAAGTGGTCAGCACCGTCGGTGCCGGTGATTCCATGGTCGCTGGTTTTGCCTGGGGTTTAAGCCAAGGTATGGATAAAGAACAAATCCTGCGCCTTGCCTCCGCCGTTTCTGCATTGGCTGTTACCCAAATTGGTGTGGGTGTTCCGAACAAACAGCAACTGGCCGACATGATGGCCCGTATTGACGTTAAAAGATTAAGTTAAGGAATAAACTTATGAATATTGTAATTGTCACCTCTTGTCCGAGTGGCATTGCCAACAGTGTTATCGCCGCAGGTCTTCTGGAAAAAGCGGCTGCATCCCTGGGTTGGAATGCCGTAGTTGAATGTCATAACAGCGTTGAACCAGCAAAATTACTGACCGTTGATGAAATCAGCTCCGCTGATCTGGTCGTCGTTGCTGGTAACAACATTGATGTTAATCGCTTTACCGGCAAACGTGTTTATCAAGCCGATGTCAGCGATGCAATCCCGGACGCAAAAGCTTTCCTACAAACGGCAGCCGCAGCAGCGACAGTGACGTCAGCTGCAGCGGTTGCTTCTCAGCAAACCCAAGAGAAACCCAAGGTGTCCCCCATGAGCAAACGTATCGTTGCTATAACCGCCTGTCCAACAGGGGTTGCCCATACTTTTATGGCTGCCGAAGCACTGGAAGAAGAGGCAAAAAAACGTGGTTACTGGATCAAAGTCGAAACTCGCGGCTCTGTTGGTGCTAAAAACGCACTGACTGCTGACGAAATCGCGCAGGCTGATGTTGTTATCATCGCTGCCGATATCGAGTTGGATCTGTCCCGTTTCGCGGGCAAAAAACTGTACAAAACCAGCACTGGCGCAGCCCTGAAGAAAACCGCTCAGGAAATGGACCACGCTCTGGCCAATGAGACTGTATTCAAAGGTAGCGCTGCTGGTGCTTCTTCTGGTTCTTCAGGTAAAGCTGAACTGCCAGGCGTTTACAAACATTTGATGACCGGTGTATCTCACATGCTGCCAATCGTGGTTGCAGGTGGTCTGCTGATCGCGCTGTCATTCGTGTTTGGTATCACTGCGTTTAAAGAAGAAGGCACCATGGCTGCTGCCCTGATGAAAATCGGTGGTGCGTCTGCGTTTGCTCTGATGGTTCCAGTTATGGCTGGTTTCATCGCGTTCTCTATCGCTGACCGTCCAGGTCTGGCACCAGGTTTGATCGGCGGTATGCTGGCAAGCTCTATCGGCGCTGGTTTCTTAGGTGGTATCGTTGCTGGTTTCATCGCTGGTTACACTGCAAAAGCGATTGCTGATAACGTGAAACTGCCACAAACCATGGAAGCACTGAAACCAATCCTGATCATTCCATTGTTTGCCAGCTTAATCACTGGTCTGGCAATGATCTATGTAGTTGGTACGCCAATCGCTTCTATCATGAAAGGTCTGACTAGCTTCCTGACTGGTATGTCTGGCGCGAACGCTATCCTGCTGGGTGTAATCCTGGGCGCGATGATGTGTTTCGACCTGGGTGGCCCAGTAAACAAAGTTGCCTATGTATTCGGTACTGGTCTGCTGGCTTCTAACCCTAACGTTCCTAGCTTGCCAATGGCTGCTGTTATGGCTGCCGGTATGGTTCCAGCTATCGGTATGGGTATCGCTACTTTCGTTGCTCGCAACAAATTCATCGATTCTGAACGCGAAGCTGGTAAAGCGTCTTTCGTACTGGGTCTGTGCTTCATCTCTGAAGGTGCAATCCCATTCGCAGCACGTGACCCAATGCGTGTAATTCCATCAACAATGGCAGGTGGCGCACTGGCTGGTGCTCTGTCAATGCTGTTCGGTTGTGGTCTGATGGCTCCACACGGTGGTCTGTTCGTACTGTTAATTCCAGGCGCAATCAGCAATGCTCTGATGTATATCGTTGCTATCGCTGCTGGTTCTGCTCTGACTGGTCTGATGTACGCAACTATCAAACCATCTCAGGAAGTGCAAACTGCTTAATTTGTTTCATCACAAATGGAATGAGCTCCCTCCATTTTTGTGTGCCCCCTCCCCGGCTGAATAAGCCGGGGCTTTTTGCTTTTTGACCAACAGGTGAAAGTAACCGGGGACAAGGGAAAACATCAGGCACAGTCATGACTGTGCTTTGTCGTTGATGTCATAGTGGTTTGCTGAGCTTTCACCTGCAGTCAGCAGTTAAATTGAAGAGAACCGATCAGGCTGGTCGGTTCTCTTTTTTTATATATGGAGTCTCTCTGCACATCAGATGACAAAACGATGAATTATTGTTGTTTGTACAATCTGTAACTGGAGCCGCTCGGCAAGTCGTGGTAGATTCGCGCCGTCTTTATTTCCGGAGTCTTTAATCTGTGGATAGTCCCAGTAGTCGATTATGCATCGGCCACGCACTGGCAAGGCAACCATAGGTCTCACCTGTTGCTGCCCTGCCGCTATGGCGGGTAGCCTCGACAACGATCAGTCAATGCACTGACTTGTCCTTCGCTTCCCTTATAACAGTATCGCGTTTCTAAACGCCAGTCAGCGTTTTGCTCCTGCTTTTGTGTTGCGCACAAAACAGCGGGCAATGCTTTGAGCTGTCAGTTGTAAACAGGGTCAATATGTTTGAATTGTTCAATCCGCGTCACCATGAACAATCGGTTTTGCACGCTGCACCGAATCGGCTGAGTTGGGTGTTGTTACCCCTGCTTTTATCGTTGTTAGTACTCTTGGCTTATGGCGCCACCCAGATGAGCCGACCGTTTGTGGTGGGTGATGCCTTAGCGGTGTCACTCGATCCGGTTTATCTGCCCTATTATCTGCTACGCACCATCTTGCGGATGTTTATGGCGCTTGGTTGTTCGTTGTTATTCAGCTTTCTGTTTGCCGCTATCGCCGCAAAATACCGCACCGCCGAAAAAGCGATGATCCCAATGCTGGATGTACTGCAATCGGTGCCCATTTTGGGCTTTCAAGCCATTGCGGTAGCACCTTTTATCGCGCTGTTCCCCGGTAATTTATTGGGGGTAGAATGCGCGGCCATTTTTGCGATTTTTACCTCGCAAGCATGGAACATGGCATTCAGCCTGTATCAGTCATTTCGCACTATTCCCGCTGAATTAAATGAAGCCGCCAATATCTTCCGTCTGTCGGGCTGGCAACGATTCTGGCGACTGGAGCTGCCCTTTGCCATGCCCGGTCTGTTGTGGAACATGATGATGTCGATGTCCGGTGGCTGGTTCTTTCTGGTCGCGGCGGAAGCAATTTCTGTCGCTGGCCAAGATATCAAACTGCCCGGCATTGGCTCTTATATCGCCGTTGCCATCAAGGCGCGTAACGTCAGCGCGATCGCATGGGCGATTGCGGCGATGCTGACGGGCATTCTGCTCTATGATCAATTGTTTTTCCGCCCGTTGCTGGCATGGGCCGACAAATTTCGCTTTGAGGAATCCCAAGGTGACACCGCACAGCGTTCGTGGTTGCTGGATATGTTACGCAACAATGCCTGGACACACGCTTTTTCTCATTTTGTCTGGTCACAATTACGCCGTGCGTTGAACTGGTTTCCCCGTCGTTATGACGGCACGTCGGTAAAAGCCAAACCGGCACAGCAATACTCTCACTGGACTCGCGTTTGGGAACTGTTATTACTGCTGGCAGGGTTGGTCGCCTTGGTGCGTCTGATTATATTTGTACACAGCGATGTTGGTTGGCAGGAAGCGTTACATGTCGCAGGCCTTGGTTTGCTCACACTGACGCGGGTATTACTGTTGATTGGTCTCGCATCACTGATTTGGGTGCCGATTGCCATCTGGATCGGACTGAACCCGCGTTACTCACAACGCGTACAAGCGGTGGCACAGTTTTTAGCTGCCTTCCCGGTCAACCTGATGTTCCCGTTAGTGGTCTTTGCACTGGTATCATTAAATCTGAACCCGAACATCTGGTTAAGCCCGCTGATGGTGTTTGGTACGCAGTGGTACATCTTGTTTAACGTGGTCGCCGGAGCGTCGGCGATCCCGACTGAATTACGCCTAGCCGCAGACAATCTTGGGGTTCGCGGCTGGTTAAAATGGAAACGTATTTACCTGCCAGCGATCTTCCCAGCCTATGTAACTGGAGCCATCACCGCCAGTGGTGGTTCGTGGAACGCCAGTATCGTGGCGGAATATGTCACTTGGGGTAAAACCACCCTGATGGCCAACGGGCTTGGCAGCTATATCAAACAAATGACCGATGCCGGTGATTTCCACCGCATCGCGCTGGGCATCGGCATTATGTGTCTGTTTGTGATGGGGCTGAACCGTTTTTTCTGGCGCAAGTTGTATTTATTGGCTGATGGCAGTCGCTGAGGAGAGATCATGAACCAATCTGCATTGATTAACTTGGAAGGCGTCTCCAAATCCTTCCGCACCTCCGATGGCACCGCCCGCAGTGTGCTGGAAAATGTCAATTTTACCCTGCATGACGGCGAGATTGTGGCATTGCTCGGTAAATCCGGCTCAGGCAAATCAACATTATTACGCATCATCGCCGGATTAATTCCCGCCGATCAGGGGCTGGTCAATTATCGTGAAAAAAACATCTATGGCCCGGTTTCCGGCATCGCCATGGTGTTTCAATCTTTTGCGTTATTTCCTTGGCTGACCGTACAACAAAACGTTGAGTTAGGGTTGGAAGCACAAGGCGTACCCGCGGCTGAGCGGGAAAAACGCGCCGATGCCATGCTGGAGCTGATCGGTTTGGGCGGTTTCGGTGGTGCATTGCCTCGTGAATTATCTGGTGGGATGCGCCAGCGTGTGGGTATCGCCCGTGCGTTAGTTACCAACCCCGATATTCTGCTGATGGATGAAGCCTTCTCGGCGCTGGATGTGCTAACCGGTGAAACACTGCGCAACGATATGCTGGAGCTATGGCAGGAAAAACGGCTGTCGACCAAAGGTATTCTGATTGTGTCGCACAACATTGAAGAAGCCGTAATGATGGCCGACCGCATTCTGATTTTATCCAGCGATCCGGGCCGTATTCGCAGCGAAGTTAAAGTCGATCTGCCGCAACCTCGCGATGTGGATGACCCGGAAGTACGCGCTTTGATCGATCAAGTGTACGACATGATGACCATGCGTCCAGTCGCCGCATCTGGTGCCGCAGCAGGCGCGCCAACTGGTTTGCATATGGGCTATCGTCTGCCACCAACCGACGTCGCGCGTATGGAAGGTTTGTTGGAGTTGTTGAATGATGCGCCGTTTAATGGCCGTGCCGACTTACCACAATTGGCCGAAGAGGCAGAGTTGTCAGACGTGGAATTGTTCCCAACTTATGAAGCTCTCGGGTTGCTTGGATTCGTGCAGATCGAAAAAGGCGACATTGCGCTGACACCATTAGGCCGCCATTACATTGAGGGTGAACAAACCCTGCGCCAAGAAATTTTCGGCCAACAGTTGTTAACCCATGTGCCACTCGCATCACAGATCCGCCATAAGCTGGAACATGAAACCAGTGGCGCGTTACCAGAGAAACAATTCCTGGAGTTGTTGGAAGAGCACATGAAAAAAGACGAAGCTGAACGTGTGCTGAGTGTCGCGATCGAATGGGGACGTTATGGTGAAGTCTATGAATATGATTTCCACACTGGCCGGTTAATGCTGCCAAGCGACGAATAATGATATCGGCAGCTTCGTGATTGATACACGAAGCTGCTAATTCTGTTACCTATTAAAAAAACGTAATCCAGAACGAACGTGCCAAGTTTTATTGAGTTCGGTCTGGGTTGTATCTGCTACAACCCCATCAGCAATGAAAGCAAAACGCTTCCGCATGCTGTTACCCTTTCAGATCGGGCTGTCTTTGTTCAGCTCAGATAATACCGAAGAAACCGCCAGCAGCAGCGCTGAGCGAATAACCTGATCACGACGATTCAGCTGCAATTGCTGCAACATTGGATCGGCTTTTTCATCCGGCTCTTCGACCTGCATCATACTGATCTGCTGTAAACCATGTAATTTATCAATCTGCTCACGTACGCAAGGTTCACCAAACCGGTGATCATGAATATCACTGACTAAGAAATCACGAATACGAATATAACGTTCAATATCTTGCGATAATTCCAGCGAGATCAAACCCAAGGCGAATATAAGCTTCAAACGGATATTAAGATCAGCCAAAGGACCTTTACCATTTAATAACGGCTCAATCGCATATTTGACCGCATACTCTTCCTGACGAAAAGCACGGCGCATCAATTGATCGACCCCTTCCTCCAGCATATCGACTACTTCGAGGAAGAATCCTCGCGGATTCTCCGGTTCGGTCAGACGCTCAAAAACTGCGTCTTCCTGATAAGTTGGTGCTTTAACTTTATTCATATTGTTTGATCTTATGTGGAAAACCAGAAATCTGACCCGTCGCCCTTTTTAATTTTTATTGTTATAAAATTGTTATTAATTTGATTATCTAAAAGTAAGAGAGAGGGAATTCCCTCTCTCTTCATTACATCATTTGGCCATGCGCTGGTATTCAGCCACAATCGTTGCCACACAAGGCTCACCTGCTTTCAGGCCAGTCGCACGTAATAACGCTGCTTCCGCACCCTCTTGCTCAATCCAACCTTGTAATTCAACAGCCTGTGGATCATCTGCGTTCTGATAATGCAACGCAGCGGCAATGCCTTTCAGTAATGCTGCATTCGGTAGCCCATATTCCAGCGTTCCGAGCAACGGTTTCGTCAAACGATCTTCGGCACCCAGTTTACGCAGTGGCTGGCGACCTACGCGATCAATTTCATCCACCAGATAAGGGTTCGCAAAACGAGTCAGGATCTTCTCGATATAGGCATGGTGCAACTGGCGATCAAAACCATAACGCGCCACTAACACTTCCCCACTTTCTTGCATTGCCTGACGGACGGTGTTCTGAATCTCTTCGTCTGCAATTGCTTCACGAATGGTTTTATAGCCGGCCAATTTACCTAAATACGCCGTCACAATATGGCCGGTGTTTAAGGTAAACAGTTTACGTTCTACATAGGCCAACAGATTGTCGGTCAGTTCCATACCTTGTACAGGCGGGATCTCTCCACGGAACTGGTTTTTATCCACAATCCATTCGCTGAAACTTTCCACAGTCACAGCCAGAGGGTCTTCTTCGTTAGCAGCAGCCGGAGGCACGATACGGTCAACGGCTGAATCAACAAACCCAACATGGGCTTCCAGTAACGCATGGAATTCTGCCGGTAATACGGCCAAAACAGCTTGTTTCAGTTGGCTGGTACCACGCACCATGTTTTCACAGGCAATGATATTAACCGGTGCCATGTTGCCTTGTTCAAAGCGCAGCTGTAAACCTTTGGCAATCGTCGCTGCAATTTTGGCCAGCACTTGTGGGCCAACTGCAGTGGTAATGATATCTGCTTTGATGATCTGATTAATCACATCGTCACTGTTCGCCTGAACAGCAGCAATATGGCGAATAACGTCGGTGTGTTGAGCATCGCCCACGACACGCACCTGATATTCCTGAGAATGATTTAGCTGATCAACCAATTGAGTATTGGCGTCAGCAAAAGTCAGCTCTGCGTCTGATTCTGACAGTAATTTACCGATGAAACCACGACCAATATTTCCAGCGCCAAAATGTAATGCTTTCATTATTTTTACTCCTTAAGATCCGGGGAAAGAAGGCCACCACAGTGGCCTTCCTGCTGTTACGCTGCGCGGTGACCGCTGAGCAGTTCCAGTACGAAATTGACATCCGTAGTGGTTGCTAAACGTTCGATCAGCGATGGATCATCCAGAGTGCGAGTCAGGTTGTTGATCACTTGCAGATGCTCATCATTACGAGCCGCAATACCAATGACCAGACGCGCTACTTCATCTTTTTCTGGACCAAATTGCACACCGGCAGGGTATTGGCAAATAACAACACCGGTTTTCTTCACTTTATCTTTCGCATCAATCGTGCCGTGTGGCACAGCGATTGACTCACCCAGATAGGTTGATACGAGTTTTTCACGCGCTAACATCGCATCAACATATTCTGGTTCAACACAACCATTCGCAACCAACATTTCACCTGCTAAACGAATAGCGGCTTCTTTGTTGTCAGCTTTTAAGCCGAGACGTACATGCTGAGCACTCAAAGTAAACAGAGCTGGAGTCAGATCTTCGCCACGATAAGAGTTATCGTTAGCGGCTACCGCCTTTGGGAGTCGGCCTTCGCCAGCCTCCTGTAAGCGAGCGATCAGGTTGTCATACAGCTGGTTATCTAAGAAGTTATTCAGAGAAATATGCTTAGCATTTGGTGCATGACGACGAGCCCGGTCAGTCAGGTCACGATGCGTGATCACGATATCGGCTTTGTCATCCAGATTGTTGATCGCTTGGTTTACCACGGTAATTGGCAGACCTGCTTTCTCAACTTTCTTACGCAGCAGGCTGGCACCCATTGCACTTGAACCCATACCAGCATCACAAGCAACAACAATGTGTTTAGCATGCAGTGGCTGATGACCGTCATCATTCGCGGCAACAGAAACACCTTTGCTTTGTTGTTTCATGTCTTTCATTTTGCGAGTAGCGCCTTCTAGGTCTTCCTTAGTATTCGACGCTTGTTGACGAACGAACACAGAAGCAACCAGGAAAGAAACTGTGGTAGCTGCAGTGACAGAACACAGTACACCGAAGATAGAATCCTTTGGCGTCATCAACAGCACAGCGAAGATAGAACCTGGAGATGCAGGAGATACCAGACCAGCGCCGAATACAGTCAGAGTGAACACACCAGTCATACCACCAGCGATAACAGCCAGGATCAGACGTGGGTTCATCAGCACGTATGGGAAGTAGATTTCGTGAATACCACCCAGGAAGTGAATGATAGACGCACCAGCAGCTGATTGTTTTGCGTTACCACGGCCAAACATCATGTATGCCAACAGGATACCGAAACCAGGGCCTGGGTTAGCTTCGATCAGGAAGAAGATAGACTTGCCATGCTCAGCCGCTTGTTGAATACCCAGTGGGGAGAAAATACCGTGGTTGATGGCGTTGTTCAGGAACAGAATTTTCGCAGGTTCAACGAAAATAGAGGTCAGCGGTAACAAGCTATGCGCAACCAGGAAGCCTACACCTGCGGCCAGCGCAGTAGACAAACCTTTAACGAATGGTCCAATCAGATAGAAAGAAACGATTGCCAACGCCATACCGATAAGACCGGCAGAGAAGTTGTTAACCAGCATTTCAAAACCGCTTTTCACTTTACCTTCAATAGCACGGTCAAAGTGTTTGATCGCCCAGCCGCCCAGAGGGCCTGCCATCATCGCGCCCATGAACATTGGAATATCAGTACCAACGATAACGCCCATAGTAGTAACAGCACCTACTACCGCGCCACGGTCGCCGCCGACTAATTTACCGCCGGTATAACCGATCAGTAATGGCAACAGGTACATAATCATTGGGCCAACCAGTTTGGCTAACGTTTCATTTGGCAGCCAGCCGGTTGGAATAAACAACGCCGTAATGAACCCCCACGCGATAAATGCGCCAATGTTGGGCATAACCATGTTGGAGAGAAAACGGCCAAAATTTTGTATCTTGACCTTGGTATCTGGTGATAGCATAAAACACCCCGTTCGATGCCTGATTAATGGTGGATTGTGATAGCGGATTTGCCGATCCGCGATTTGTTTTGTCTCACTAATAAATCTATCACTTTCCAAACAAATCGGGTTGAGAGCGGGGGCTTTTGTGAAGCACATCAATTATTCATGGCGATCCACCCAGCTTTGACGTGATATTGATCACATAAAAACAGCCAAAACTTGGCTATTTAGCATCCCAATACTGCGCCAACCCCCATTTTTTGTGACATAGATCACCAATCAATCATCACCAGTCCAACAACGGAATGTGATTTAAATCACAAAATAAACAAATAACACCAAATGAGTCTTTTTTAGGCTATTTTAACGTTTGACCGTAATAAGTTTTGTCGCCATATGAGTTGTCTGCTACAAATATCTATACTACTGACAAGGGATTGACGGCATTCCCTTTTTAATCAACAGCGTATGTTTCACCGTATGTACAAGGACAGACCGATGCCAGCTTCCCGGTGGATCACTTTTTTCTTTGTTTGCTGTTTTAGCTCCTTATCCTCTGCTACTGAACAGATTGTTGTGCAATTGAAATGGGTAAATCAGTTTCAGTTTGCCGGTTATTACGCGGCCGTTGAAAAAGGCTTTTATAAGGCAGCAGGATTAGATGTCAAATTACGCCCAAATGGTTACAACGGTTCATTTGTTTCACCGGTCGATGCCGTGGTCAAAGGTGATGCCCAATACGGGATATCAAATTCAGGATTGGTACTGGATTACCTGAACGGTAAGCCAGTGGTCGTACTGGCCGCGACATTGCAACATTCTGCGGTCAGTTGGATCGTGCTAGAAAAATCCGGTATTAAAAACATTCACGATATGATGAAAAAACGGCTCATGGCTGTATTTCCATTAAGTGAGAGCCTTGAATTATTAGAACCGTTCCGCGCCGAAGGTATCCCACCAGAAAAACTGAATCTCATCCAGACAGGCTTTGATTTACAACCGCTTATCGATGGAAAAATTGACGCCTACGATGGTTACGTGACCAACGAACCTTATCTGCTGGAACAAAAAGGCATTCCCTACCGACTGATCGACCCTCGGACTTATGGCATTGATTTTTATGGTGATGTTTTATTTACTTCCCAGAGTGAGCTGAACGAGCATCCAGAGCGAGTAGCCGCCTTTCGCAAGGCAAGTATGGACGGTTGGCGTTATGCCATGGCGAATCCGGAAGAAATTATCGATTTGATCATGCAAAAATACGCGCCACAGAAGACTCGTGACCACCTGCGCTTTGAAGCTAAGGCGATGTGGAACCTCATGCAGCCCGATATTATCGAAATTGGCCATATGAACCCAGGGCGGTGGCTGCGTATTGCCGAAGTGATGACTGAACATCAACGTATTATTGACGAGCCGTTGCTGAATCGATTCATATACGATGGAGACAAATATCAGCCAAACCTGTCACGTTATCTACGGATTGCCACCGTGTCATCGCTCTTGGCGTTATTATTGGCAGGAATAAGCACCTGGATTTACCGCACTAACCGACGGTTGCAACGCGAAGTCACGGCTCGCCAGCAAGCGGAGCTGCAACTGCGTCATCTATCTGAAACAGATGCGTTAACTGGTTTAGCCAATCGCCGCGCATTTGATCTGCATATGACGCAAGAGTTTCAGCGTTTTCTACGCTATCGCCACCCGTTCAGTATTGTAATGATTGATATCGACTGGTTTAAACGTATCAACGATACTTTTGGTCATGCAGCTGGCGATCATGTATTAACCGAATTTGCCTGGCGTTTACGCGATCATATTCGTAAAACTGATTTCCTGGCGCGTATCGGCGGAGAAGAATTTGCCATCCTGATGCCGGAAACCTACCCTCTCGATGCCAGAAAAAGAACGGAACTGCTGCAACAGATAATCAACGCAACGCCTTTTCAGTTGGCTGCCGCTTCCGATATGCCACTCATGATCACCGCTAGCTTTGGTATTTCATGTGTTGCCGATAATGATTTAGTTGCAGAGGCCGCATTAACCCGAGCCGATACCGCTTTGTATAAAGCCAAAAATAATGGTCGCAACCAAGTAGTTTTATTTAATGAAGAGAATAAATTAACGTTAGTCGTCGATTGATAAACTGATATTGATGAATAAAAAAGCCCCCTGTTTCCAGAGGGCTTTTTAGTATGGAGCGCGAAAATAGAATTACGCTTTCCACGCCTTCCAAGTATTAATCAGACCATTGGTAGAGCTGTCATGGCTGGTGACTGCCGCAGCAGAGTTCAGTTCAGGCAGGATCTTGTTAGCCAGTTGTTTACCCAGCTCAACACCCCATTGGTCAAAACTGAAGATATTCCAAATGATACCTTGTACGAAGATTTTGTGTTCGTACATAGAGATCAGTGCACCCAGTGTTTTTGGCGTCATCTGTTTAAACAGAATGGAGTTGGTTGGGCGGTTACCTTCAAACACTTTAAATGGTACCAGATCTTTCACCTGTTCCAGTGTTTTACCCGCCGCTAAGAACTCAGCTTCCACTGCTTCTTTCGATTTACCAAACGCCAGTGCTTCAGTCTGAGCAAAGAAGTTAGCCAGCAGTTTCGGATGATGATCGCCCACTGGGTTGTGGCTGATAGCTGGTGCCAGGAAATCACAAGGGATCAGCTTAGTACCCTGATGGATCAGCTGATAGAACGCATGTTGACCGTTGGTACCTGGCTCACCCCAAATGATTGGGCCAGTCTGGTAATCGACTTTGTTACCGTTACGGTCAACATATTTACCGTTCGATTCCATGTTGCCTTGCTGGAAATAAGCAGCAAAACGGTGCATGTACTGGTCATACGGCAGGATCGCTTCGGATTCAGCTTCGTAGAAGTTGTTGTACCACAGGCCAATTAATGCCAGCAGTACAGGAATGTTTTGCTCATAGCTGGCGGTAGCGAAATGGGTATCCATCTCAAACGCGCCTTCCAGCAATGCTTCAAAGTTCTCAAAGCCCAGCGACAATGCGATAGGCATACCGATTGCTGACCAAGATGAGTAACGACCACCAACCCAATCCCAGAATTCGAACATGTTGGCAGTGTCGATACCAAATTCAGCGACCGCCTTACCATTGGTAGACAGGGCCGCGAAATGTTTGGCGACATGCGCCTGATCGCCAGCAATGTTCACGAACCAGTCACGCGCAGACAGCGCATTGGTCATGGTTTCCTGAGTGGTAAAAGTCTTCGATGCCACCAGGAACAGCGTAGTTTCTGGATCAACATTCTTCAGTGTTTCAGCGATGTGAGTGCCATCGACGTTAGAAACAAAATGCATCTGCAGGTGATTTTTGAACGGACGCAGCGCTTCAGTGATCATCACTGGGCCTAAGTCAGAACCGCCGATACCGATGTTGACCACGTGTTGGATCGCTTTACCGGTATAACCTTTCCATTCGCCGGAAATGACGTTGTCACAGAAGGTTTTGATTTTCGCCAGCACCGCGTTAACTTCTGGCATGACGTCTTTACCGTCAACCATCACTGGGCGGTTAGAACGGTTACGCAAGGCGGTGTGCAGTACGGCACGGCCTTCAGTATGATTAATCTTCTCACCATTGAACATGGCATCAATAGCAGAGCGCAGATCCACTTCATGAGCCAGATCGATCAACAGATCCAGCGTTTCGTCAGTGATCAGGTTTTTGGAGTAATCCACCAGAATATTGTCTTTGTAGGTGGTGGAGAACTTGTCAAAACGAGCTGGGTCAGCAGCAAACAAATCACTCAGCTGACGATCTTTATTCGCCGCAAAATGAGCTTCCAGCGCTTTCCACGCTTTGGTCTGGGTAGGATTGATGTTTTTCATCGTGTCACTATTCCTGAGAGAGTCGATTAATAAACTTTTATTGTCTGCACACACGTCTCATAGAGCCCCCACTAACGTATGCACAGTGCCGATGATTCAGCGGGCAGTTTACACCTTTTTGTATGGATTTGCTGCAACCACGATCATTGCTGAACCATCTGCCAGAAGGCATGCAGTAACGGCTCTTCAAGTCTTCTTTTGAGAACACAAAAGCCGACTTCAAACGGTTTGAGTGCGGGTACGGGCTGAATGACCCGCACCTGAGAGCCAAACGTACTGTGTTCAATCACCGCTTCCGGTACCAGACCGATACCACAATCCAGCGTCACCATGCTGACGATCGCTTCATTACCCGCGACTTCGGCATAGATATTCGGGCTAATACCTTTATTACGAAACCATTGGTCACAGCGTTTTCGCGCCAGCCCCTGCTGCGACACGATCAACGGTACCTGCGACCAGTCCGGTTCACCATCTTTTAACCACTGACTGACATTGGTGCTATTGCGGGGGGCAATAAACACCAACGGCACTCGCTGTAACAGGCAATATTGCAAACGCGCAGGTAAAGCATCGGGGCGTGCGGCAATGGCGATATCTGTTTCTTCCTGCAACACTTTATCGACAGCCAATGCCGCATCGCCGGTCTCCAGTTTTAATTCCAGTTGCGGATAACGATGGCGAAAACGACCCAACACTTCCGGTAGCAGAAAATAACTGGCCGTAACGGAGCAAAAAACACGGATCCGCCCTTGCAGCGCTTCGCGCGGATGGCGCAAATCATCACGCAGATCTTGCCACTCCTGCAGCCAGCGTTCGGCAAAACCTAACAGGCGTTTGCCTTCGTTGGTTAACACCACGCTGCGGTTATCCCGTTCAAACAATGCACAGCCGGTTTCCTGCTCCAGTCGTTGCATGCTCCGGCTTAATGTCGACGGGCTGACCGCCATCTGATTGGCCGTATTGGCAAAATGCAGCGTATGCGCCAAATGGGTAAATAACGATAAGGTACGGAAATCCATGACTTACTCCACGTTGCAAAAAACGCAATATTTAGTTCTAAATATATCATTTCCAGCAATGTCATTGCTCGTTTATAGTAATGCAGTTTTCGGACTCTGACCGTTATCAGACCCTACACAGCAATCTTAATTTCAGCATGGAGCTATTCCAGATGGCTAACTACTTCAATACCCTGAACCTGCGTCAGCAGTTAGAACAATTAGGCAAATGTCGTTTCATGAACCGTGACGAATTCGCCAGCGAATGCGATTTCCTGAAAGGCAAAAAAGTCGTGATCGTTGGCTGTGGCGCACAAGGCCTGAACCAAGGTCTGAACATGCGTGATTCAGGTTTGGACGTTTCCTACGCTCTGCGCGCAGAAGCGATTGCTGAAAAACGTAAATCATTCAAACAAGCGTCTGAAAATGGTTTCAAAGTTGGCACTTACGAAGACCTGATCCCGACTGCTGATCTGGTAGTAAACCTGACTCCGGACAAACAGCACACTGCGGTAGTTAAAGCAGTTATGCCGTTGATGAAAGAAGGTGCAACACTGGGTTACTCTCACGGTTTCAACATCGTGGAAGAAGGCACTCAGATCCGTAAAGACATCACTGTGGTAATGGTTGCACCAAAATGCCCAGGCACTGAAGTACGTGAAGAATACAAACGTGGTTTCGGCGTACCAACCCTGATCGCTGTTCACCCAGAAAACGATCCAAAAGGCGACGGTCTGGCGATTGCTAAAGCATGGGCGGCAGCAACTGGTGGTCACCGTGCCGGTGTTCTGCAATCTTCTTTCGTGGCAGAAGTGAAGTCTGACCTGATGGGCGAACAAACCATTCTGTGTGGCATGCTGCAAGCGGGTTCTATCCTGTGCTACGAAAAAATGGTTGCTGACGGCATCGATGCTGGCTACGCAGGTAAACTGCTGCAATTCGGTTGGGAAACTGTTACCGAAGCACTGAAACAAGGCGGCATCACTGCAATGATGGATCGTCTGTCAAACCCAGCAAAACTGCGTGCGTTTGAACTGGCCGAAGAGATGAAAGTGCTGATGCGTGCGCTGTTCCGTAAACATCAGGACGATATCATCAGCGGCGCATTCTCCAGCGGTATGATGGCTGACTGGGCTAACAACGACGCTGACCTGTTCAGATGGCGTGAAGAGACCGGTGCATCTGCATTCGAAAACGCACCAGCATTCGACGGCGTGATCGCTGAACAAGAGTACTTCGACAACGGTATCCTGATGGTTGCTATGGTCAAAGCAGGCGTTGAACTGGCATTCGAAACTATGACTGAATCAGGCATCATCGCTGAATCAGCTTACTACGAATCACTGCACGAACTGCCACTGATCGCGAACACCATCGCGCGTAAACGTCTGTACGAAATGAACGTGGTTATCTCTGACACCGCAGAATACGGTAACTACCTGTTCGCTAACGCAGCCGTACCATTGCTGAAAGAACACATCATGCCGAAAGTTGGCACTGACGTGATCGGTAAAGGTCTGTCTGTAAAAGATAACGGCGTAGACAACGTTGTGCTGGTTCAGGTGAACGAAACCATTCGCAATCACCCAATCGAGCAGGTTGGTAAAGTGCTGCGTGGCTACATGAAAGACATGAAACGTATCGCAGTTGGCGGTTAATTCCAGCGCGGTTACGTAAACAAAGCCCGACTTAAAGTCGGGCTTTTTCGTTTAGAACGTAGAACGCTTATTTGCGTGTCACCGGAATCACCATCTCGATATCCCAATAGCCGTCTAGCTTACCGTTATTGAAATAACGCTCAAAACAAGCCCCCGTTCCAAACTGATAATCACTTTGCGCCAAATCGGTAAAGAAAGCTCGCCATGGCGTTTCAAAATCATCATTCTCAACACGACAACGCCGGATGGCATAATCCCCCGCCGGAATAACCTGCAGTTGCACATCACCACTCACAGCCGTCCCTTCGGGTACAGTCATGGCCACATCAGTTTTCAACTCGGCAGGCGGTGTAATATCCGGATTATCCCAATACAATGTCAGCCATTCACCCTGCAGTTGTTGTGCGTCACTCCAAGCCATTAGCCGCTCAAAACCAGGGCCGATAACCTCGGCATAGGGGCCAATCATCCGAATAAAAGCAACTTGTTGTGCTACTCGTTGAATTATTTTTACATCCATGGTTTGTGCTCCTCATGCTCATGATTATCGGGATCATGAGTATAGTTTCTTCCGCAAAAAATAATGCTTCAAGAACTGGCAATTTAAACCCGCCCTTCACTGCTTTTATGACGAATTGTTTTGAATAACGATTCCCGCCATGCCCGGCAACCGCTAAACTAACCTTGTTTTCTAACATAACCGAACCCTGAGCCGATGAAGCGCCGCCGTCGCAGCACCTATGTTCCCTCTCCCGTGCAATATACCGCTTGCCATGAGTGCGACTGGCTGATGTTAGTGCCGCCATTACAACCGGGGGAACAAGCAGTCTGCCCCCGTTGTGAGCATAAATTAAGCTCTCTGCCTGCCGAAGCCCGTTTACAACCGCTGGTGTATAGCATTGCCGCCCTCATCATGCTGCTGTGCAGTAATCTGTTTCCTTTTCTTGGCATGGCCGTTAAAGGCATGCATCAGGACATGACGCTGTATCAAACGGCGACCACCTTGCTGGAAGAACAGCATCCGGCGCTGGCTTTGACGGTCTATTTGTTTATGCAGATCCTGCCAGCGATTTGCTTGTTATTGATTTGTCTGATTTATTCGCGTCTAGGCCAATGGCGCGGTAAACGTTTGCGTAAACGCTATACGTTATGGTTATTCCGCCTCATCCCCTGGTGTATGGTGGAAGTATTCCTGATTGGTGTCTTAGTGAGTCTGATTAAAATTGCTTCGTTAGCTGACATTGAACTGGGCTACAGCTTCTGGGCGTATGTGCTGTTTTCGTTACTGATGTTAAAAGCTTTTAGTGTCATCGACCGCGACTGGTTATGGTGGCAGCAAAGTGGCCCGATCCACCTGCGTAATGCCCCACAACTTAGCGGCAGAGCCATTGATCAAAATCTGACTCTGTGTCATGCCTGCCACGGACTGGTCTCACTGAAAACACACCGTTGTCCACGTTGTCAAAGCGTATTGCATGCGCGCAAACCAAACAGTTTGCAATGGACGTTGGCCTTGTTATTTACCGCCATGATCCTCTATATCCCAGCCAATATCCTGCCCATCATGGTCACCGAAAGCCTGGGGCAACAAACCTATTCCACCATTCTTGGTGGTGTGGTGTTATTGTGGAATATGGGTTCTTATCCGGTCGCATTGGTAATATTTATTGCCAGTGTATTAGTGCCGATTGTGAAAATGCTGGCGATTGGCTGGTTATGCTGGAGCGTTCATACACATCGCCCGCATCATCGGCGCGGTCGCACTCGCCTTTATCGACTGACCGAGTTTATCGGCCGTTGGTCCATGGTCGATGTGTTTGTCGTCGCTATCTTAGTCGCGCTGATCCGCATGGGTAAATTGATGTCAGTGTATCCGGGGTCGGCCGCTTTAGCATTTGCCGGTGTGGTAGTATTGACCATGCTGTCTGCCATGAGTTTTGACCCACGATTATTGTGGGACAATGAACCAACCTCGAGTGTCGCGGCTCAACAAGGAACAGAGGGTGAACAAGACCGTGTCGAATAATCACGCCAGAATCAAAAAACTCCAACGCCTGTCACCGATCTGGCTGATCCCTATCGTTGCCGCCAGCATTGGTTTGTGGATGGTAGTCACCACGTTGCACAATCAAGGCCCGCTGATCACGCTGGAACTGGACAATGCCGAAGGGATCGAGCCGGGCAAAACTCCGATCAAAGCCCGCAGCGTGGAAATCGGGAAAGTGCAGACTGTACGTTTGGGTGACGATCTCAAGCATGTTATCGTCACAGCCCGCATGAATGTCGAAGCCGAACCCTTGCTGCGGCAAGATACCCGTTTCTGGGTGGTCAAACCCCGCGTAGGCAAGAGCGG
The DNA here is from genome assembly GCF_963556105.2 of uncultured Tolumonas sp. Classification (NCBI taxonomy): domain Bacteria; kingdom Pseudomonadati; phylum Pseudomonadota; class Gammaproteobacteria; order Aeromonadales; family Aeromonadaceae; genus Tolumonas; species uncultured Tolumonas sp. The sequence goes on along the minus strand of NZ_OY829945.1, from coordinate 319,722 downwards.
CATTTCCGGCCTCAACACACTGCTGTCCGGTTCTTATTTGGAACTGCAACCTGGGAAAAGCAAAGAACATAAAGTGGAGTTTACCGTACTGGATACGCCTCCAGTCACCCCGACGAATGCCCCTGGTTTACGTATCGAACTCAGTAGTGAACAAGACAGCGCCCTCGCTATCGGCGATCCGGTACTGTACCGCGGTTTTACCGTGGGCCGGGTTGAGCAGGCTGAATTCAAATCTGACACTCGGCAGATGAGTTATCAGCTGTTCATTCAGGCACCATACGATGCGCTAGTGACCACCAATACCCGGTTCTGGCTCAATCGTGGCATCCAATTGCAAGCCGCCACCGATGGTATCAAGGTGAAAACCGGCACGCTGGAAACTATTTTATCCGGTGGTGTCAGTTTCAGTGTTCCACCCGGTTGGGAACTCGGTGATCCGGTCAAGACTTATCGTACCTACAGCCTGTATGCCGATGAAGACAGCAGCACCATTCGTCGTTATCAGGATAAAGTGGACTACATTTTGCTCTTCGATGAATCGGTACGTGGCCTTAACCCTGGCGCACCGGTCGAATACCGCGGTATTCAGGTCGGCAGCGTACTGGCCGTGCCATTCTCTGCACCGGGCAATGACTTGCTGACCGCCCGGTCACGCCAGATCCCCGTGTTGATCCGCATCGAACCCGGCCGCATTCGCCCCGATATGGATAAAGATCAACTACCGAACTGGGAGAATGAATTTGCTACCGCCGTCAAACAAGGACTGCGAGCCTCGCTGCGTTCCGGTAATTTATTGACCGGCGCGTTATATGTGGATCTCAACTTTTATCCGGATCTACCTAAAACGGTCGGGTTAGGTATGCTGGCCAAATACCCAACCTTGCCAACCGCACCCGGTGGCTTAGCACGGATTGAACAGCAAGTAGTTCAGTTACTCAATAAACTGAATCAGCTGGATATTGAAAATGTGCTCACGCGCGCGCAAACCATGCTGACAGAAACCGAGGCCGCGATGGCCAATGTCAGAAAAGTCAGCGCCAGTATGGATAAGATTGCCAATCAGCAAAGTAGCCAGCAACTCCCTGCCGAGCTGAAAAAAACGTTGGCGGAAATGCAGCAAACGTTGCAAGGATTATCCGCTAACTCACCGGCATATAGCGAAATGAACCGTTCCATTCAATCCCTGAATCGGGTATTACGAGAAGTGCAGCCCATGGCCAGAACGCTGAATGAAAAACCAAATGCGTTGCTATTCCAACCTGATACCGCCACTGACCCTGAACCAAGGAAAGCCAAATGATGCTGCGCTCTTTATTTATTGGCCTCTTATTTTTTGGTTTATCCGCTTGTAGCAGTAGTTCTTCGACACCGCAGTATTACGCTATTGCCCTGCCTGATGCGCAGAACCATGTTCAAACACCGAGTCAACAACCGGTGGTGGCTGTCAGTGATGTTGAACTGGCTGATTATCTGAACAGCATTGGTATTGTGTATCAACAAGATGATGTCCAACTCACCACGGCGACTCAGCATCGCTGGGCTGAAGCATTGGACAAACAGTTAACTCGCGCTTTGTTGCAGAATTTAAGAACTCAGTTACCCGACTGGCAATGGCAAAACGGTCAAACATCGATGCAAAACATTGCCCAGTTACAAATCAAGGTACGTGGTTTTCACGGCAAAGCCGATGGGCATGCGGTGATCAGCGGTGAATGGACGTTAATGACAGGAAAACAGCAATACAGCGGGCAATTCCAGCAGCAATACCCATTGCCAGCGGATGGTTACCCGGCACTAGTACGTGAACTGCGTACTGGCTGGCAACAAACTACCAGCCAGTTGGCGATGCAGCTAAAACCTTTGCTGCAAAAGAGAGATCACTGAGAATAAAAGGTTCTGTACCAGCCGACAAAACGGGCCAGACCACTGGCGAGTGGCGTCTGCGGTTTAAAGCCGATTACCGCTTCCAGTGCTGAAGTGTCAGCACTGGTTTCCAGCACATCGCCCGGTTGTAATGGCAATAAATTCATTTTCGCCGGAATACCTAATGCCAGTTCCAGCTCATGAATAAACGTTTTCAGCTCGACCGGCTGACTATTACCAATGTTATACACCCGATATGGTGCTGAACTTTCTGCCGGAGAACCTGTTTCTACCGTCCATGCTGGATTTGATTCTGGGATAACATCCGCCAAACGAATAATCGCCTCGGCGATATCGTCAATAAAGGTAAAATCTCGCTTCATCTCACCGAAGTTATACACATCAATCGGCTGCCCGGCCAAGATCGCTTTCGTGAACTTAAACAACGCCATATCGGGACGGCCCCACGGACCATATACAGTGAAAAAACGCAATCCGGTACAAGGCAAACCATACAGATGCGCATAACTGTGACTCATCAGCTCATTCGCTTTTTTGGTCGCCGCATATAGTGAGACAGGATGATCTACGCTATCGGTGGTTGAAAATGGTGTTTTACGATTGAGCCCATACACTGAACTGGAAGAGGCATACAACAGATGTTCTATCTTGTGCTGGCGACAACCTTCGAGAATATTCAGATGCCCCACTAAATTGGCATCGGCATATGCATGCGGGTTATCCAGCGAATAACGTACGCCAGCTTGTGCGCCTAAGTGGATCACGCGTTGAAATTGGCCGTCCACAAACAACTGAGCTATTAAATTGCGATCAGCTAAATCCCCTTTTACAAAACGGAAAGCAGGGTTAATTTGTAATAACGCTAACCGACTGAGCTTCAGATTAACATCATAATAATCATTCAGATTATCTAAACCTGTTACCTGATGACCTGCAGCCAATAGACGCTCTGCGACATGGAAACCAATAAAACCGGCCGCACCGGTCACCAGATAATGCATGTTATTTTCCTATTACTTATTGAGCACTAATTTAGGTTCATAATAATAAACCGGTGCGCCAGAACTCTGTACTGACTGACAAGCCGGCAAAATGGCATCTGCTTGAAATAAGTACCAGTTATCGCCGTGCCGCTGACCTAAATTCACACCTTTCTCGGCAATAAAACATTTGCTCAGATTATTGATTGGCCCTAAGACCCAACGACGAGCAGAGGCTTGCACCCAGACTGCGGCATCGGTGGCTTGTGGTTCATCAGTTTGCAAATAGGCAAAATGATATAACGGCCGATCAGCAAACAGTAGAAACTGCTCACGGAAATTAGTTAGTAACAGTTCATCGTCCGGTGCTAATTGCTGACTCACCTGCTGCATGATCACCTGCGGTGTCCGCAACTGATTCATTAACGGGAATGACCAGAAACCATAATGCATCCAAAGCAGCATCAATGTCGCTAAAATCGCGGTTAGCGGTTGACGACGCAACAGCCAATTAGCCAGTAAACCAGACGCACCTAAGGAAATGGCGAGTAACCATGGTGATTCCATGTCACCGAGTTTCGCCAGCAAAGCCGGCTTGATCAGCACGGCGATACCGACAACTAGAAACAAGCCGCTCAGTAACCAGGCTAAACCGGATAACAGACGCGCTGGCCATCGACGAGCCAACAACTCAGGCAGCCAATAGGCCGTCAGCAACGCCAGCACTGGGGTCGCGGGGGTAATATAGACACCGCGTTTACCGGCTGACGCGGAAAAGAACAACAGGATCAGCAACAGATAACCCACCAGCAGGATCACCGGACGTTGCCCTTGCTGAATATCACGTTTGCTCTGCCAAGCCATCCACGGTAATAACAACGACCAAGGTAACCAGAATGGCGGAATAACATTGACCAGATAAAACCAAAATGGCGCAATATGATGCCAGGCATTGGCATAACGCGTGACGGTTTGGTGGAATAGAATATTATTCCGGTACGCTAAATATTCAGGAATTGGATTATGCTGTACCGCCAGTAACATGGGGACTACCCACAACGCACACGCAGCCAGCAAAAACAGTGGCCCAGCCAACCCCTTCAGCCATTGCGCTCGCGAAGCTTGTTTGATTTGTTCACGATGGGTCCACAAGGCAGGGAGCAGCATCAGCGCAGCGATAATACCGACACCTTTGGTAATAATACCAAGGCCAGCAGCAAACCAGCCCAAGTAATACCAGCGCCAGCCGCCGCCGGTTAATAAAAAGCGTAGAAAACCATAACCACCGAGCGTAATGAAAAAAGTGACCAATTCATCAATCTGCGCCTGTTTTGCCTGCACAGTGAATTGCACCGTAAACAGTAATAACAAACCAGCACGAAACGCAGTGGCCCGATCCCAGATCCGGCGGGCAATATCATAAACCAGCGCGACACAGCCCAGGCCAGCCAGCAAGGATGGCAGCAAAAAAGCCACGCGCATTGAGCCGGTGATCAGATAACCCAGCGCAATGCCCCACATAAACATCGGTGGTTTGTCCGGATAAATTTCACCGCCACGAAAGGGAAATAGCCACTGGCCTGATTCCACCATCTGTTTGGCAACTAAGGCAAAACGCGGTTCATCGGCAGGCCATGGGTCACGCAACCCCAAACCAGCCCCCAGCACCAGTAAACCTAATCCCAGCAGAAACCACAGATTCAGCCGATCACTTTGCCAACCCTGAAGAGTTAAACGATCCGTTATCATACTTGATCCTATACGCTTCGCTGTTAATGCGAGGCTTTATCCCGATGCCAGCCGCGATGCTTTACATCCAGATACAGACTGTAGAGAGCCGTAAAGGCAGGAAAGATATTTTGCAGTACGCCAACCGAATCTTGTTTAGCGGAAAACATAAAATAACTCAGTGTCATCAAACTACCAACCACGCTCATATACCAGAATAAGCGCGGGATCACTGGCTTACCGGCCCGTTTCGATGCGACAAACTGCACCAGCCAGCGACCACCGAACATCAATGCACCGGTATAACCAATAATTTTCCAAGCCGTGATATGCACACCGGTCCATTCCAGCCAGGAAATGGGAAGATTCAGCCAATCAGCACCCATTCAGGATCTCCTGGATCACGATCCGTTTAGCTCGACGCTGCAACCAACGCACCCCAAACACATCAACTAAACCCACCCACAAACGATTCCAGACGCCGTAATTAGATACGCCTGCCATACGCGGGCGATGGCCAACTGGATGCACCAACATCTCTCCACCCATACTTTGGATCAACGCCGGTACATAACGATGCATATGGTTAAACGCGGGTAACTGTACATACCATTCACGACGAGTTGCTTTCAGACCACAACCGGTATCGGGAATACCATCTTGTAACATCCAGTCACGAAAACCGTTCGCCAATTTTGATGACAGGCGTTTTACCCAATCATCACGACGGTTAACGCGATGTCCAATAATGCCCACTTTTTTCGGATCAGCCGCATAGGCAGCTTGTAAGGCGCGTAACATCCCTGGAATATCCGCTGGGTCATTTTGCCCATCGGCATCTAACACCACCAACCATTCACCAACACCATGACGCGCGCCGTTTAACACAGAAAAGCTCTGGCCAACCGATTGTTGATGACGGATCACCGTTAAGCGCTTAAATCCTTCATCACGGATTGTTTTCAGAATATTGAACGTCTGATCAGTGCTGCCATCATCGACATAGATCAGTTCGTAATCAAATGCACCATCCATAGCAGCCCGGATCTCATTAATGAGGGGGCGAATATTCTCTGCTTCATTTTTTGCAGGGATCACAATAGTTACTGCTGGTTGTTGTTCTGAAACATCAGCGTGTACAAAGGTCATTTCTTATTCCTGATACGTCGGGATGGCGCTAAAGCAATAAAAGCACCAAATTAGCATTATTGTGCCTGATCTCACGGAATGACAAAACAGCTATGAGCTGCAGACAGGTAACAAAAAGTACAATCAGCCACGATCGGAGCAACGCAGCCTAACGAACAAAGCTGATATAATCCTTAAAATCTCATATTGGTATGAACATTTAATATGCAGTCAGATTATTCTCAGCGTTTTGGTGGTATTGCTCGCTTATATGGTGAAACAGCATTATCACGCTTTCAACAAAGTCATATTTGTGTGATCGGCATCGGTGGTGTCGGCTCTTGGGCGGCAGAGGCGTTAGCACGTTCTGGTATTGGTCAGCTGACATTGATCGATATGGATGACGTCTGCATTACCAATACCAATCGGCAGATCCATGCATTACAAGGCAACGTCGGTAAACAAAAGACCGAAGTGATGGCGGAACGTATCCGTCTGATCAACCCTGATTGTCAGATCAATATTATTGATGACTTTATTACCGAAGAAAATCTCACTGAGTATATTGATAGTCGTTTTGACTTTGTCGTCGATGCCATAGACAGCATTCGAGCCAAAGTAGCGTTATTAGCACATTGTAAACGACACAAAATCGCCCTGATCACAACAGGCGGCGCCGGTGGTCAGAAAGATCCCACCAAGATCGCCATCGAAGATCTTTCCCGTACCACCCAAGATCCGCTGGCGGCTAAAGTGCGTGCCGAATTGCGCCGTCGCTTTGGTTTTACCCGTGATCCGAAGAAAAAATTTGCTATTCCGTGTGTCTATTCTACCGAACAACTGACTTACCCGGATGGGGCTGGCGGCACTTGCAGCGCCAAAGCCAGCAGTGACGGTAATCTGAAAATGGATTGTGCTTCTGGTTTTGGTGCCACCACAGTGGTAACAGCAACGTTTGGTTTTGTCGCCGTCTCATACGTCTTGCAAAAATTAGCCGCCAAATAAAAAGACCACAAAGACATCCTGATTGTCTTTGTGGTCTTTCTAGATTCACACTACGATAGTGTTGATATTTAAGCGTTCTGGTTCAGCAACACCATATCGGCAAAGATTTTACCTTGCAGGAAATCGATACCTAATTGGCTTAAAATTTCACGGTGAGCTTCATCATCTACACCTGCAGCCAACATCGGTACACAATTACTTTCTGCAAAAGAAATCCAACGCGCCCATTGATCTTCCGGTACATGACGAATATCCATTCGTAACATGTCTACCGGCAATGACATTGCCGTAATTTGCATCAATAACTTAACGTCAAAACAGAAACGCACGCCACATTGTCTTAGATCTGCGATCGTTTCAGACAAACTGGACTGCTTGTTGCTGGCATCAAGCTGCATCACGTTAACCATCACCCAGCGATTAGCGCTCGGATCAGATAACATTAACAAAGCTTCAATGACTTCTTCTTCCTGCAGTGAATCGGCAAACAAGTTAATACAGCAGCAACCTGTCAGTCGGTGAGTGCGCAGTACTGGCTCTGCCATACGGCATACTTCAAGATCCAGATTCTGACGCAAACCCATGTGGTTTACGATTTTCATAAACATAGCCGGGTCTTTATGTTGTTTATGCAACAACATCATTTCATGACCATACAACTCACCTTTCTGTCGAAAAATGGGCTGTGCCACGAAGCGTAACGAGGCTTTGTTCAGTACGGCAGGTAATCCGTCTAGCATGCGGTTCCTCCACCCTAAATCATCAGGTAATCATTATACCTAATCGGAATCCCGATTAATGTGCTCATCGTAGTAATTCTATGCAAAGACTGCACAAAAATCACTCATTTTTTTCCACACAGCCTGAAGTCCATTTGTTCTGGATGGCGTTATATGCTGAGCAAATCCTAGCTCATCAAAGTACGATGCTACTTGGATCAACCGGATCTTGTCAGCAGGCTGATGATTAACCGCTGCTAAAAGTGTGATCAGCAGCGCTTTTACGATGCGAGACTCACTATCCACAGCAAAATGACATTGGCCTGATTCGTCTGTATAGGGTAACAGCCACACCCGACTCTCACAACCACTCACTTCATTATCCGGATGACGCCATTTTACCGGCATAGCAGGAACCTGCTTGGTCAGTTGTAATAACTGCCGATAACGCTCATCCCAACTCTTGGCGCCGGCCAGTAGCTGGCGAATATGCTGTTCGTCTAATTCGGTATCTGCGCCCACCGGATATTGCGTCGTAAATTCAATCCAATCAGTCATTTAACAACTCCATCGCCTGATACAGCGCCAGCAAAAAGAGATCGATCTCGGTTTTATTATTATAGACGCCCAATGAGATCCGCAATGTGCCGGCCAACCCTAAGCTATTCAGCAACGGCATGGCACAATGATGCCCGCTTCGCACGGCAATGCCTTGCGCATCTAATAACTGACAAACATCGTGGTGATGTGTCTGATCTAACACGATCGAAACTACCCCCTGCCGCTGCTTGGGTTGCCCAACGATGGTAACCCCGTTGATTTGCTGCAAACCCGTCATTAACTGCTGCAAGAGTTGCTGCTGATAGGTTTCCGCACCAGCAGCCTGTTGCTGACACACAAAATCAAGTGCTGCCGACAACCCCACGGCTTCCGCAATGGCGGGAGTACCCGCTTCAAAACGCAAAGGCGGCAGGTTAAATTCACTCTCCGTGTAAGAAACCTGCTTAATCATCTCGCCGCCAAATTGCCAGGGCGGCAGTTGGGCTAATATTTCCCGACGACCATACAACACACCGATACCGGTTGGGCCATATACTTTATGCCCGGAAAAAGCATAAAAATCGCAACCTAAGGCCTGCACATCGACCGGTGCATGTGCCACAGCCTGGGCGCCATCGATCAACGTTAAAGCACCCACCTGTTTTGCCAGACGAACGACTTCCGCCACCGGATTCACGGTGCCCAATACATTGGAAACATGCACCAGTGCCACCATTTTGGTATTCGATGACAGCATGGCCTGATATGCCTGTAGATCTAATTCACCATTGACCAGTAGTGGAATGATGCGTAATTGCGCGCCGGTTTGTTTCGTGATCTGCTGCCAGGTCACCAGGTTGGCATGATGTTCCATCGCCGATACCAGCACTTCGTCGCCGGCTTGCAGTGTTTGTCGGCCCCAGCTTTGCGCCACCAGATTGATTGCTTCGGTCGTGCCACGCGTCCAGATAATTTCATCGCAATATTGTGCGTGCAAAAAATCAGCAACACGTTGCCGCGCTTGCTCAAATTTCTGCGTGGCTCGACCAGCCAGCGTATGTGCGCTGCGGTGCACATTGGCATTATCGGTACGGTAAAAATCGAGCATTGCTTGTAACACACACTCCGGTTTGTGTGCTGTCGCAGCGCTATCTAGATAGACCAGCGGATGGCCATTAATTTGTTGCGACAGGATCGGAAATTGTTCCCGAACCTGCTGCACATCAAACGAAGTCATAACATCAAATCACCCGTGTACAAGGGCGGCTATGATAGCTCAATCTGTCAGATTCGTGATGCAAAAACCATCTGGGGAAACCAGATGGTTTTTATAAGCGCGGTAATTACTGGCACAAACCAATCGCACGGTCTTCCATGGTGCAGGGCAGAGGCGAGGCGTTAGTTGCAGTGATAGAAGATGAAACAGTGCCTTTCGGCAAACAAGATTCCAAGATCGGTTTGGTAACTGAAGAGTAACTCCAGCCGGAAAGCAGCGACGGTAATCTTGGATTTACGGGCGACCAGACCAGCGACTTCCACTTTTCATGGCCATGCTCTTGCAGTTTATCGAAGTTCTGACACAGCGAACCGGCAAGTTTTTTAACAAAATCGTTGCGTTGCTTATCCCGAAATTGTGCGGTAACCAGATATGATTGCACCATCATCACGGGCATGTGTTTGGGTAAGAAGGGATAATTTTTCTGATCAGCAAAACCGATGCTGTAATCTTTCAACAGCGCCTCAGTGGCATCATTTTTGATGTTCGTCGCCAGCAGTTTGTAATCTTTACCGAGCCGCTGTAAGAGTGGCAGTGGCTGCCCGCCAATCAAGACCACGACATCCACTTTCCGTTCTTCCGAACCCGCATCAGGGTGAGCTAAATGCCAAAGTGCAGAGCGGTTATATTTGGTTCCTTCATCAGCGCCTAAAACCCCATTTTCAATAAACGGTTTTACCACTACCGGTGCTTTGCCAAACAACTTGTAGTAGATATTTTTAGCCGTCAGATTGGTACCACTGCCATCAGGGCCGATCGCTAAGCGTTTATCCTGAATATCTTGTAACTCTTGCATCGGCGAATCTTTATGGACAATGAAATAAACTTCCTCGTTATACAAGGGTGCAATTACCCGTAACGAGTGCAACAAATCCGAGGCCCATTGCCTGACGGCAGGATCGGGATCATTGTTTTCAAGATTAACGTAAGTCTGATACACATCTGATTGCACGATGGCAAAAGAAACCCCGGTCGTTTTACTCAATGCCTTAATATTATCCACCGCCCCTTTGGAGCTCAGATTACGTAATTCCGGCATAGCATATTGTTTGAGATCCTCGCCAATCCGGTAATAGGTATCACTCTGATTTCCGGTGACGATGGCATTACTGGCTAACGCCGCCGCATTGCTGATATAACACAAAGCTAACAGACCAAGACTCTTCCTCGCACCCGAAACAATGTTCATCATTTACGACCTCTTCAATCCCTGTTTAGTAATTTTTAGTGATGCGTTACTGGCAAAGCTGTGCTTCGCGATCTTCGGCGGAACAAACGATGGCGGATGTCGCACCCGTATTATGTGCCGAACTCAATGGTTGTATTTTGGTGCTCACCACCGTGACAGGACGTACTATCGGAGGCTGCGGTGCAACGGGAGATGTTGGTTTTATTTGCGGCTGTGGCGTAACTGGGTTAGAGACCTTGGCGACTGGCTTTGTCGCCATGGTGGGTCGTGTATTTTTCATCGGTTCTGCACTGGCAGATGCTAATGGGGCTCCCCCAGCTAGTAATTTTGCCGGTTCAAAATTCGGATAAACCAGTTTCAACGCCACCAAGACGATTACCAGCGCTAAAAATAGCGCAATCACTATGATGATCTTCCAATCATAGTGTGCACTTTTCACCTCGATTCCTGAATTTACATAAGCCATCGACCTGCCTCCTACAAGGTATCTTTCCTCTGTTTTGCTATACTGCTCGTCCGACGCAATGTGGTAATGGTGACAAGGTATGAAACTCAACCCCCGACAACTGGATGCAATGCAGTATGTATCCGGGCCCTGCCTGGTCTTGGCCGGTGCCGGTAGTGGCAAAACCCGGGTCATTACTTCAAAAATTGCTTACCTGATCCGCGAATGCGGTTATCAGGCACGGCATATTTTTGCGGTCACCTTTACCAATAAAGCCGCCAAAGAGATGAAAGAACGTGTCGCACAGACACTCGGTCGTAAAGAGGCGCGTGGCCTGACGGTTTCCACCTTCCATTCTCTCGGGCTGGATCTGATCCGCCGGGAACATCAGCATCTGCAACTGAAAGCCAATTTTTCCCTGTTTGATGATGCCGATCAGATGAGTCTGCTCAAAGAGCTGACCGAGCTAGAGATACAGGGTGACAAGGAATTGTTACAACAATTAGTGCAGGCTATCTCGCGCTATAAAAATGATCTGGTTCTGCCCGCGCAAGCACTGAAACGCGCGCACACGCCGGATGAACAAAAATTTGCGAAATGGTATGACCGCTATCAGCGGCAGATGAGTGCCTACAATGCGCTGGATTTTGATGATCTGATTTTGCTACCGACACTGCTCTTGAAAACCAATCAGGAAGTACGGGAACACTGGCAAAGCCGTATTCGCTATCTGCTGGTCGATGAATATCAAGACACCAACACCAGTCAGTATGAGCTGGTGAAGTTGCTGGTTGGCGCACGCGCCCGTTTTACTGTGGTAGGTGATGATGACCAATCGATCTACTCCTGGCGCGGCGCACAACCACAAAATCTGGTGCGACTGCAGGAAGATTTCAGCAATCTGCGTGTAATCAAGCTGGAGCAAAACTACCGCTCGAAAGGCCGCATCTTGAAGTGTGCCAACATCTTGATCGCCAATAACCCGCACGTGTTTGATAAACAGCTGTTTTCCGAGTTGGATTACGGTATGCCAGTGCGGGTGCTGACTGCAAAAAATGAAGATCATGAAGCGGAAAAGGTCGCTGCGGAAATCATGGGGCATCGTTTCATGAACCGCACCAGCTGGAAGGATTACGCCATTTTGTATCGCGGTAATCATCAATCGCGCTTGCTGGAAAAGATCCTGATGCAAAACCGCATTCCGTACAAAATCAGCGGTGGCACCTCGTTTTTCTCGCGTACGGAAATCAAAGACATCATGGCTTACCTGCGTCTGCTGGTGAACCCTGATGATGACAACGCCTTCCTGCGTGTGGTGAACTTGCCAAAACGCGAAATCGGCCCCACCACGCTGGAAAAACTCGGCCAGTACGCCAATCAGCGCGGCAAAAGTCTCTATGCTGCCAGTTTTGAGATTGGCTTAGAGCAACATCTGCATGGCCGAGGCTTACAGGCGCTGCGCCATTTTTGCGAATGGTTATGCCGCATGAGTGACAATGCCGAACGCGGTAACAGCGAAGAGGTGGTGCGTGATCTCATCAAAGACATTCACTATGAAGCCTGGTTATATGAAACATCACCGAGCCCGAAAGCTGCGGAAATGCGCATGCAAAACGTATCAACCTTATATCGCTGGCTGACCGACATGCTGGCCGGCGATCCACAGCAAGACGAACCGGCACTGAGCTTAAGCGAAGCGGTGGCGCGTTTTACCCTGCGCGATATGCTGGAGCGCAACGAAGGCGATGAAGAGCTCGATCAGGTGCAACTGATGACCTTGCATGCCTCAAAAGGGCTGGAATTTCCGTATGTGTTTATGATCGGCATGGAAGAGGGCCTGCTACCGCATCAGGTCAGCATTGATGAAGACAATATCGACGAAGAACGCCGTTTGGCATACGTAGGCATTACCCGCGCACAGACTGAACTCAGTTTTGTGTTATGCAAAGAGCGCCGCCAGTTTGGTTCCACGATGAACCCGGAACCCAGCCGTTTCCTGCTGGAACTGCCACAAGATGATCTGCAGTGGGAATTACGCAAGGAGCCCGCCAGTGCCGAACAACGACAAGAGAAAGGCAAAACCGGGATCGCCAATTTACGCGCCATGCTGAAAGCGAAAGGATAAAGCCATGTCACTGTCGCGCTGGCGTATGCCATTGACTCCGAAACTACGTCTAAGTTCGCTGGCTTTAGGCATTGTGCCTGCGATTATCGTGCTCGGCTGGCTGGGGATTTGGCTGCCAACATCCTTGCGGTTACTGATGCTGTCGCTGTTTGATCAAATGGGTGAGCTGATTTATTACCCATTGGCGGCCATCGCGCTGGCCGGCGGATTTTTTTTTCGCCGGACTGTGGCATCGCGAATTCCACTGGCAATATTTGCTGGAAGGCGGACTCGGAGTATGGATATTATTGAATTGGCCGATTTACTAAATCAGGATCTGGCTCTTGTGCCTTAAACATGGCAGGATGAGAACAAACCACAGCCAATAACCAGTGGTCAGAGAAGAATCAACAAGCTGAGAATGGTGGATAACACAATGCAAAACAACGAAATGAATAACATTCTGGAATTCGTACGCGTGGCTCGTCTGAAAAACAAGATGACCCGTGAAATCGAAGACAATGCCCGCAAAATCCGTGACAACCAGAAACGTGTTGCACTGTTGGCTAACCTGACCGAATACCTGAAACCAGGCATGAGCTACGACGACATTCTGGAAATCATCCACAACATGAAGGGTGATTATGAAGATCGCGTGGATGACCTGACCATCGTCGGCGCTGAGCTGTCGAAACAACGTCGTGAAGCCAGCAAACAGCTGCGTAATTTCCCACGTACCTTCCGTAAAGAAGGCACTGCCGAGTAATCGCTTGGTTTAGCAGACGGCCTATGCGGCCGTCTGTCATTTCTGCTTAATTCCCCGCAATTTTCATGCGTTCAATCAGCACCGAACCACTCTGTAAACTGCAGCGCGGATCAATATCATTCCCCACCGCCACAATTTGACGGAACATATCTTTCAGATTGCCGGCAATGGTGATCTCTTCCACCGGATAAGCAATCTGCCCGTTTTCCACCCAGAATCCGCTCGCCCCGCGCGAATAGTCGCCAGTAACGATGTTCACACCCTGCCCCATCAGTTCACTAACCACTAAGCCAGTGCCCATCTGTTGCATCAGCGTATCCAGACTCTGACCTTGTCCATCAACCCGCCAGTTATGGATACCACCAGCATGACCGGTCGATTGCAGACCCAGTTTCCGCGCCGAATACGCAGTCAGCAGATAAGTTTGCAGTACACCATTTTCGATGATGGAACGATCTTGCGTGCGCACACCTTCGCCATCAAATGGCGAACTCGCCAGCCCTTTCGGCAGATGAGCAAATTCATTGATCTGGAACCAATCCGGGAACAGTTGTTGCCCCAGGCTATCCAACAGGAAGGTTGATTTACGGTATAGGTTGCCGCCACTGATCGCCGACACCAGGTGACCAAACAGGCTGTTTGCTGCTTCCGGCAGAAACAACACGGGCACTTCGGTCGTCGCGATCTTACGGCCCCCCAAATGCGACACCGTTCGGCACACCGCATCTTCGGCGATACGCTCTGGTGTCCACAGATCACACAACTCTCGCGCCGTGCTGTAACTGTAGTCACGCTGCATATCGCCGTCTTGCTCACCGATCAGCACACAGCTCAGGGAATGACGGCTGGCGGCATACCCCTTCACAAAACCATGCGTGTTGCCATACACCTTGATGCCATGGTGGCTGGAAAAACTGCCGTTATCTGACTGTTTGATGCGTTTATCTAATGACAGCGCATGCTGTTCGCAACGACACGCCAGTTCGATACCGTATTGTGGCTCCAGCGCGACCGGATACAGCAGATCCAGATCGGGTGCGTCCCATGCCATCAGGTCACGATCGGCCAGCCCGGCACAAGGGTCAACGGCGGTATAACGCGAAATCTCCAGTGCCGCTTCGATACAACGACGAATGGCGCTGACGCTCAGATCCGCAGTGGATGACGAGCCTTTACGGCCATCCCGATAGATCGCGATACCAAGGGCACCATCTTTATTAAATTCGATATTTTCGACTTCACCGCCACGGGTGTTAATGGAGATACCGGTTTGTTTGCTGATAGAAATTTCCGCGGTATCGGCACCCAACTCCTGAGCGATCTGTAACGCATCACTCACGACACGTTCGAGTTTGTGTTGTTCTTGTAAAATTTGTTCCTGAGAATTCATGTCGGCCTGGCCTTGCTGCATTTTTTCACAGGCTATCACAGATACCTGTTACCATATAAGGGAGGAATTAAGGAAGAGTGACACCATGAATCATCAAAAACCAACCCACGATGAGTCGGATGACGATTACGTCAGCAAGACAGGTCTGAAACGTGAAGCCGCTGCGTTGCAAAAACTGGGCGAAGAGCTGGTCAACTTAAAGCCTGCTGAGCTGGAGCGTGTGCCACTGGATGAAGATCTTATCGACGCCATTGCCATGGGGCATAAGCTAAAAGGTAAACACGAAGCACTGCGCCGCCACCTGCAGTTTGTCGGTAAAATGATGCGTAACCGTGATATTACCGAAATTAAAGCCGTGCTGGATCAGATCCACAGCCGTAATAACAGCACCAATGCGCGTTTGCATAAACTGGAACAGTGGCGCGATAAATTGATTGCTGATGGTGATGATGCAATCAACGCGGTGATCGGGGAATGCCATACGTTGGAACGTCAGAAACTGCGCCAATTGGTGAGTCGCGTGAAGAAAGAACAAGCCGCGAACCATCCACCGGCAGCATTTCGTGAACTGTTCAAATATCTGCGTGAACACATGGAAGAACAGCTGTAATCGCGTTCTGAACCGATGAGAGCGAGATAAAAAAAGGCGTGAATCTTCACGCCTTTTTCTTTGGGGTTATTGCGTACCACCGACCGTCAGTTCATCCAGTTTCAGCGTTGGCTGACCAACCCCGACCGGCACACTCTGACCATCTTTACCACACACACCAACGCCTTTATCCAGCGCCAGATCGTTACCCACCATTGAGACTTGTTTCATCGCTTCCGGGCCATTGCCAATCAGCGTCGCGCCTTTGATCGGGGCGGTGATTTTGCCATTTTCGATCAGATAAGCTTCTGAGGCCGAAAATACAAACTTGCCGGAGGTGATATCCACCTGGCCGCCACCAAAGTTTGGCGCATAAATGCCTTTTTTCACGGAAGCAATGATCGCTTGCGGATCGTGTTCACCGGCCAGCATGTAGGTATTGGTCATACGTGGCATCGGCAACGCAGCGTAAGATTCCCGACGACCATTCCCGGTTGGAGCAACCCCCATCAAGCGGGCATTTAGTTTATCCTGCATGTAACCTTTCAGAATGCCGTTTTCAATCAATACGTTGTATTGCGTTGGTGTACCTTCATCATCGACGCTCAATGAACCACGGCGCCCAGCCAGCGTACCATCATCGACAATCGTGCAATGCTTTGACGCCACTTGTTGACCGATCTTACCGCTGAACGCGGATGAGCCTTTACGGTTGAAGTCGCCTTCCAGACCATGCCCTACAGCTTCATGCAGCAACACACCCGGCCAGCCCGCACCAAGCACCACCGGCATCATGCCAGCAGGGGCATCGATAGCTTCCAGATTGACTAAAGCCTGACGCACCGCCTCACGGGCGTAACCATGCGCGCGTGTTTCACCCTGTTCCAGTTCAAAGAAATAATCGTAGCCACAACGGCCACCGCCACCACTGCTACCGCGTTCCCGACGGCCATTGCGCTCCGCCAATACGGTAATGCTGAGACGCACCAACGGGCGAATATCCGCCACCAAGGTGCCATCAGTCGCGGCAATCAAGACTTCTTCATACACACCAGATAGTGATGCCATCACTTGCGTGACCGCTGGGTCCAGCGAGCGGGCAAAAGTATCCAACTCTTCCAAGAGCGTAATTTTGTGCTGCTGAGGTAAACCCGGTAACGGATCTAACGCCAGATAACGCGCTAGCGGTTGTGCCGGTTGCCAGATCTTCACTTTGGCATCCCCGCCATTGCTCGCAACACCACGGGCTGCGATCACGGCTTGTTGTAACGCGTTTAGGCTGAGTTCATCGGAATAGGCAAACCCGGTTTTCTCACCACTGATTGCGCGCACACCGACACCTTGTTCGATGTTATAGCTGCCATCTTTAACAATACCGTCTTCCAGCATCCATGATTCATGAACACCGCTCTGGAAATAGAAATCGCCGAAATCAATCTGATGACTCATCAACTGGCGTAGTTGTTGCGCCAGAATATCCTGATCCAGACCATGCGCTGCTAACAATCGTTCACTGACTTGCGGTAACAACATTGAATTATTCTCTCCAGACCGGAGTCAGTCTGGCATGCAGCTGCACCGGCATTGTATTGCGGATATGTTCGATTTTTTGTCGATCGAGCGAGGCAGCGATCAAGCCTGGTTGATAACCTTGCTGGGCCAATATTTCACCCCACGGGTCGATGATCACTGAGTGGCCCCACGTTTCACGGTTGCCATCGTGGCTACCACATTGGTTTGCCGCCACGACATAACATTGATTTTCAATTGCCCGTGCTTGTAATAATGGCAGCCAATGCGCTTGCCCGGTCACTTTAGTAAAAGCGGCCGGCACTAATAACACATCGGCACCCTGCTGACGCAGTCGCTTATACAGCTCAGGAAAACGCACGTCATAACAGATGCTGAGCCCGAGTCCACCAAACGGGGATGCCACCACGCAGGTTTCATGGCCGGCCATAAAGGCATCCGATTCACGGTAGCGACCACGCGCATCAGCGACATCAACATCAAACAGATGTAATTTGTGATAAAAACCGGCCAGTTCACCCTGCGGATTAAACACCAGCGATGTAGTGTGTACCCGGTTTTGCTGGGGTAACAAAGTCGGTAATGACCCCGCCACCAGCCAGATACCAAACTCTTTTGCCCACTCGCTCAGCTGGCGCTGCACACGACCGGAACCTAACGGTTCCGCAAGTTGTTGATAATCGTGTGGTGCTCCCATACACGCGAAGTTTTCCGGTAATAACACCAGACACGGGCGCTCAACAGGCAAACGTTGCAACAAGGTGGCAATTTGGGCTCGATTTTGCAACCAATCGGCCTGAGCATTAATTTGTAGTGCGACCAACTGCATCACTTGCTCTCCTTGGTTACTGGCGCCGGCAATTTAACCTTCTCTTGTTTTCGACCCAGCTCGGTAATTTTGGGCTTGGCAATATCACCTTTGACGGAATAACTCACTTGGGTGATCACATCAAACACCGGCTGCAAAATCGTGGTGGCCGCTAATACGGCAATACCGGTGATCGGCGTAATGGCAAACGCCGTGGCAACACCAAAACCGCCGGTTAACGTCGGTGAAAACGTCACCTGATAATCGATCTGTTTTTGCCCTAAATCGACAATACCATGCCCGCGCAGATCACCGGAATTACTTTGCAGCAACAGATCATCATTACGCAGCACACCCCGATCCAGTTTGCTGCTGAAGCTCATTTTTTTGAAATAGAGACCTTCACCAAAGATATCGCGGAAATCGAGGCTGATACGACGCACAATGGCATCTAACGAAAACAGAGATAACAACCGATTACCGCTGGTATTTTTCACTTCCCGCAAAATACCCTCGCCGGTTTCCATTTTGATTTCACCGTTTAAGGTCGCAAAATGGGGCTGTGGTAATGCTCCAGGCCAGGATAAATCTAGATCCAGCTGGCTTTTGGTGCCGGTCAGACCCGGGTCAAAACCAAAATGCCCTAAAAATAACTCGGTATTATTGCTAACAAATTTACCTTGTAAGGTGCTGCGAGGCTGGTTATCTTGGATCAGCCAACTGGCCTGACCATCAAATTGAGAGTTCGCCACCTGCCAGTGCAGATCGCGAACTTCGCCGCCCTGTTTAACCGGATACAAATGACCGCTGATCTGCCCCAGCGTATTGCCACCATAACGGCAATCCTGACAGCTAAAACGTAAATTTGGCCACCGCGCCAGCCACGCTTGTTGCGTGGTCAGGCTCATGGGGGCTGCCGGCGGTTGTTCATCACCACTGTCCGCCCAATATAATCGGGCCATATCAATCTGGATCGGCTTCTCTTTGCTCGCTGGCAATTGGATCAAACCCTGTGCCTTACTGCTTTCCAGCCAGATCTTGCTGCCATTGCGATCCGGGCTCATGCTGAGGCGAACATCACGCCACAATTGATCGGCGAGATGTAATTTATCGACCCGCACATCAATGGCACCAATCGCAGGAAAGAGTTGGTTAACCGCTTGTTGGCCATTGCTCGGCCAGCGTTGCCACCAATCCAGCCAGGCTGACACATCAGCTTCACTTAAAATAGTACTAACCGAGAAAGGTAAACGCGGCCCGGCACTGCGCTCAATGACCTGATTATCCAACCAGAAACGGCGGAATTGTTTTTGCTCCGGCACCCAATCGGCTTGCAGTTGCCATTCATGATTCAATGAACCTGTGATCACACTGCTTTCTTGATTGCCGGTGACCTTGACCTGTAACGGCCAATTCCGTCCAGCCGGTTTGTTATACGGTGCCGGCAGCTCCAGCGCCAATGCACTGAGCGGGCTACTGAGTTGGGCATCGTAGAAATAATGCCCGCCATTATACAAATGCAGATCCAAAGCACCTTGCCAGTTCGCTTTTCCCTGCAAAGTTTGATGGGCTAAACTTGGCAACACTTTATCGCGCTGGTTAGCCCATTCACCATTCAGACCTAATTTAACCTGATACTCTTTTTCCTTTTGCTCACCGGCGTATTGTATTTGCAGCGGTTGCCCCCACAACGAAGCCTGTAAGCCATTGCTGCCGGTCTTATTGTCATCAAAAGTTAAATCACCTTGCAGTTGTTCCAGCGGCAGATCCAAGCTTGGAATATACAGGCTGTTGCCAGCCAGTTTGACGTCGCCATTAACCTTAACGGCGCCCCCATCTAATGGGATATCTAACTGCAAGGCACCAGTCAGCGGCTTTTGGATCTGTACGGCACGCAAAGCAGCGCCAACCGATTCCTGCAAGGGTGAACGATACAGATAATCGCTGACTGCTTCGCCCGTGCCGGCAATATCGGCATCAATAAACAAATGAGCACCCGGTGCCAGTTTCGGGAACCAGGCATGCAGACGTGGAGTACTCGCTTCACCCAGCAGGGCATGGTCGCTTTGCATATCCAGTCGATCATTTTCAAACAGCAAATCTAACGCCATTTGGTGTAATGGTTGCCACCCGTCACCAAACTGGAACGTGGCATTGCGCAACGGCACCCAAGCCTGAAATACGCCATTGTGTTCGGCAAAAGGAAAATCGTGGAAGGAACCATGCCACAGGATCTTCGCATTCTTCGCTTGTCCGCCCTGTAAGGCTTTGGTCAGGTAATCAATAACCGGCTCACCCATGGCACCATGCGGGAAATAGAAATGCGCCTGACTGGCATCTTGCAAATCGACACGGCTATCCAGCGCCAAAAACAACGGCTGCGCGGCATCTTGGCTTAAACGAAATTGCGTCGTGGTGTTCACCACATCCGTATTTAGCTGCACCTGATCGGCTGTTAGCGCCCAACTGCCATCTTGCATTTGCCAATTCAGGTCCGCCGAAAAAGCATGCACGGGCCAGGGCTTTTCAAAATACGGCTGCAGATCCCAGTTTTGCGGCTCCAATTGCTGGAGTGACAACGCAATGCCTTTGGGTGACAGACTAAAAGCCGCATCAATTTGATGTAACCCCGGCACCATTTTCCAACGTTGCCACTGCATTTGTTGCAACTGGCCAGTAAACAACCAGTTGTCATGCTTCGCATCACGAGAAAAACGCAGCTCATTTAGTTGCCCTTGTGGCGCCAGTGTTCGCAATGCTTCCGAGGCAACAGAATCCATCGGCAAGAATAAGCCAGCCAAGGGGGTTAACTCACTCAGCTGGAGCGGATCCATCTGTCCGGCATATTGCATCGCATGTTTATCGAGTTGTAACTGCCAATCACGCCATGGCTGGTTTTCGCTGTGCAGCTGTAACCCTTGGCTGCGTAATTGCCAACCATCCGGCTGACGCTGCCAGATCAGCTCGCCACCTTGTAATTCTAAGCTATGCGTTTTTTCTGCCTGTTGCCAACCCAGCCGGTTTAAACCCAATTGCAACAACGCGCTTTGCCATTGCCCTGGTGTGCGCTCTAACCACAACTGAAAAGCTAACGCACCATGAATGGATTGCACATTCGCCGCTAACGGCGCCGGCAATAAAGCACCCAACTGTTTTGCAACCTGCGATTCTGTCGCCAGATAAATATGGCCTGCCAAATTTTCAACTGTAGCCGCACCTTGTAATTCGGCCTGCAGTAACAACGGTACCACCAGCGCTTGTTGGGCTAATGCGGTGCGGGCATACAACCGGTGTTGTCCGGCACTATTATCGGTATACAGTTGTTCGATATGAATTTCCGCCAACAATTGCTGCTGACGAGACAGCCTGATCTGACTATTGGTCACGCTGATTTGCTGTAGTTGTTCCAGCAATAAGGGTAAGTAGTCATTCAAGGCCGGTAATGGCGAGTTAACTGTTTGTTCTGATTTAGGCAGTTGAATGGTCAGTTGCAGCTGATCGGCTTGTAATTGCGCTAGGCAGCCATGCGTTTTCCAGAATTGTAGAAATGGATTGCAGTGTAGTTGTACTTTTTTTGCCTGCAGGTTCACTGATGTAGCGCCGCGTTGCTCGACGGAAACATCATCCAGCTCTAATTGCAGACCGTAATTTTGCCAGTGCCAACCAAGATGTTCTACCGATGCCGTTACACCCGCTGGCAGGAACTGGCGCAATAACCAGTCACGGTGCGACTGTAAATCAGGAAGCCCAAAACGCAGCGCCGTAACCAGCACAGCCAATACCGCAAAAACACCGGCCAGTAAAATGGCGCTTCCACGCACTATGCCACGCCAACGCACTTACATCATCACCACGTCAAATTGTTCCTGGCTATATA
This sequence comes from uncultured Tolumonas sp., assembly GCF_963556105.2. NCBI lineage: Bacteria > Pseudomonadati > Pseudomonadota > Gammaproteobacteria > Aeromonadales > Aeromonadaceae > Tolumonas > uncultured Tolumonas sp. The sequence goes on along the minus strand of NZ_OY829945.1, from coordinate 297,764 downwards.
AAGGTTCGGCCTGTACCTTAACTTGTTTGCTAATAAAGACTTCCAACTCAGCCAGACTGTGCGATTCATCGCCACGTAATGCTTCCGCAACCGCCGGCGAGGCATACACCACAAACTGATCAGCATCATAAGCACGGTTAACACGCAGGATCTCACGCAGAATTTCGTACAGACCGACTCCACGGTTTTAACACGGCCACGCCCATTACATTCCGGGCATTGAGAACACAACACATGTTCCAGACTTTCACGGGTGCGCTTGCGGGTCATCTCGACTAAACCCAGCTGTGAGAAACCATTCACACCGGTCTTCGCGCGATCTTTGGCCAACGCCTGTTCCAGACTTTGTAATACTCGCCGACGATGATCTTCGCTTTGCATATCGATGAAATCGATAATGATAATGCCACCAAGGTTGCGTAAACGCAGTTGGCGCGCAATCGCTGCTGTTGCTTCGACGTTGGTGTTAAAGATGGTCTCTTCCAGATTCCGATGACCGACAAAGGCACCGGTATTGATGTCGATGGTGGTCATGGCTTCGGTTTGATCGATGATCAGATAACCACCGGATTTCAGCTCCACTTTACGCTCTAGTGCACGCTGAATTTCAATTTTCGACATCGTACAAATCAAAGATCGGCGACTCACCGGAGTAATAATCCAGTTTCGCACTCATCTCTGGCACGAATTCATCGGTAAAGTGGCAGATCTGTTCATACGTCTGGCGCGAATCGACACGGATCTTATCCAGCTCGTCACCAACAAAATCGCGCAAAATACGGAAGGCTAAACTCCATTCCGCATACAACACATGACAAGTCGGATATTTCTGACCGGCGCTCCAGCACTTTACGCCAGAGTCGTTTTAAGAAGATGGTGTCTTGTTCCAGCTCTTTTTCGCCCACGCCTTCGGCGGCAGTACGCACAATAAAGCCGCCCAGTTCATCCACATTTTTGCTGACGATCTGTTTTAAACGTTCACGTTCTTCTTCGCTATCAATGCGTTGTGATACACCGACATGCGCACTGCCCGGCATAAATACCAGATAACGTGATGGCAAAGTGATATCGGTAGTCAGGCGGGCGCCTTTGGTGCCCATAGGGGTCTTTTTACTACCTGCACCATAATGTCCTGACCTTGACGGACGAGTTCCGCGATATTGCCGGCCTGAAAGTGTTCTTTTTCTTTAACATCAACGCATTCAGTATGTGGCACGATATCGGAAGCATGCAGAAAAGCGGCTTTATCCATACCAATATCGACAAATGCAGCCTGCATACCCGGTAAAACCCGGCTGACCTTACTTTGTAAATATTACCAACGACTACCGCGTTTAGCCTGACGCTCGATGTGCACTTCCTGCAACATACCGTGATCGACCAGGGCAACCCGGGTTTCTGACGGTGTTACGTTGACCAGCAATTCGGTGGACATAGTTCAGCCTTAGTAATCTGAAGTCATGAATGGCGACAATATTTATGCAGTAACTGATCCGTTTCCAACAGCGGCAACCCTACCACAGCGGAATAACTGCCGTTCAGGTGGCAGACAAATTTTCCGCCAATGCCCTGAATACCATAAGCACCGGCTTTAATCCGCTGGTTCTCCGCTTTGCCAATAACGGTCGATGTCGTCCTGACTCAGTTCACGAAATGTCACTTGTGAATTAACCAGTATCACTTCACAGCCATGTTGCGAAGAAAGGGCCACTGCCGTCATAACAGTATGTGTATTACCGGACAGTAACTGCAATATACGTTGAGCATCGGCGAAATCTCGTGGTTTTTCCAGCACTTCTTGTTGAAAAACCACGATTGTATCGGCACCCAACACCGGTTTCTCGCCTTGGCACGCAAGCCAACCCGCTTGCGATTTTTCCCGAGCCAGTCGTTGCACATACACTTCCGGTAGTTCTTGTGGCTGGCGTTGTTCTGCCACGTCCACTGACAACACCGCAAACGGATAGTCCAGCAGAGCTAATAACTCTCGACGACGGGGAGATGCAGACGCCAGATAAAGCGCAATGCTGGCTGACATATGGATTACCTGATGTTGAAACGACGGCGGATATACCGCAAAAAGAGATACACAGATGGCCAGAGCAAGGTGGAACTCAGAGAGGCCCAGACAAAACGGGTATTCAGACGTGGGGAGGCAAACAAATGTTCAACCCAAAAAATCAGCAATTGCCCGATAAAGACCAATGATCCCATCACTAACGCTTGTTGCCACACCGAATAGTTACGGATCTTCTGGTATTGCGATGTCGCTGCATACGAGATCACCGCCATACCCAGCGCATGAATGCCTAATGTGGAGCCCAGCATGATGTCCATGAGCAGGCCAACAATCCAGGCACTGACCACGTTCATCTGATGTGGCAGGGCAATGACCCAATACAACACCACCAACGCCACCCAATCCGGGCGGAACATATCGATAGCAGCAGGTAACGGCACCATCGTCAGTACAATAGCCACCATCAGGGTTAAATAAATGGAACCTTTACCGTGCCCGGTCAATGAGTTACTCACTGGCTGCGCTCCTGATGTTTCACATTCGTTGTTGCCATGGTGGTCGACGATTTAATTTTATTGGTGTTTGGGTGAGTCGTTTTATTAACACCGGATTTATGCGTTGTAGTACCCGTTTTTTTCTCAACTTTTTCCACTGACTTCGTAACTGGAGCAGTGGTTGGATGGCGTTCGGGAACCGCGTTTTTATTTTTTTCAGCATCGGTTGATGCCGCCGCAGACGCAGTAGAATTTACCGATGACGGGCTTCATAACAGCCAATGGCCCCATGGCCTTTGCATCTTCCCACAGCAACAGGACATACCGTAAACGATCTAATGTCGCCAGCGGTTCTGCTTTAATTTCCGCAAATGGGCTTTGTTCTTCATTGGCGACCCGCACCACTTTAGCCACCGGATAACCCTCCGGGAAATGCCCGCCCATGCCGGAAGTCACCAGAATATCACCATCCTGAATATCGACATTTTTCGGCAGGTTTTTCAGCGTTAATTCATTGATATTACCGGTACCGGAAGCAATGGCACGTAGATCATTACGCAATACACGCACTGGTAAGGCGTGACTGACATCGGTGATCAAGAGTACACGACTGGAGGTTTTCCCAACACTAACCACCTGACCAATCACCCCTTGATCATTAACGACGGGTTGCCCTTCATAAACGTGATGTTCGATACCTTTATCAATCACCACCTGATAGACAAATGGATCAGAGTCGACCGACAGGATCCGAGCCACTAACTTGCGGGAATCCTGCGTCACGGGGGAACCGAGTAACTCGCGTAAACGACGGTTTTCCTGACTCAACTCGGCCATACGTAACAGATCGCTGCGCAGCAGAAATAACTGCTGTTGCAGTTGCTGATTTTCGGTAATGAGTTCACTGCGGGAACGCAGTTGCAGACTGGCGCCTTCGACAACATCGCGCGGTACACTGGCCAAATGCAACATCGGGCTGGCAAAGGTATTGATATACAGACGGACACTGTCAAACAGATGAAAACGGGCATCAGCAACGATGCCCGCCAAAGACAGCAGCACAGTAATAAATAACCGGAGTTGCAGGGATGGCCCCCTGCCGAAAATAGTACGCATGATGCTATCGGCTCGGGGCTACCGTAAAGGTAGCCCGATAAGATCAGTTATTCGTAATGAAACAGGTCACCACCGTGCATGTCGATCAGCTCAAGAGCACGACCACCACCACGAGCAACACAGGTCAACGGATCTTCCGCAACAACGACAGGAATACCGGTATGTTCCATCAACAGACGATCCAGATTACGCAGCAACGCACCACCGCCTGTCAGCACCATGCCTTTTTCAGAGATATCGGATGCCAACTCAGGCGGAGATTGTTCCAGCGCGACCATCACCGCACTAACGATGCCGCTTAATGGTTCTTGCAGTGCATCCAGAATTTCATTCGAGTTCAGAGTGAAACTGCGTGGCACACCTTCCGCCAGATTACGGCCTCGCACTTCAATTTCCCGCACCTCTTCACTACGATAAGCAGAACCGATTTCATGCTTAATACGTTCTGCCGTTGATTCACCAATCAGACTACCGTAGTTACGACGGACATAACTGATGATAGCTTCATCAAAACGATCACCACCGATACGAACAGACGAAGAGTAAACCACACCATTCAACGAGATAATGGCAACTTCGGTAGTACCACCACCAATATCCACGACCATGGAGCCCGTTGCTTCAGACACAGGTAAGCCCGCACCGATTGCCGCGGCCATTGGTTCTTCAATCAGATAAACTTCGCGCGCACCGGCACCTTGTGCGGATTCTTTAATCGCACGACGCTCGACCTGTGTTGCACCACATGGGATACAAACCAGTACACGAGGGCTTGGACGCATGAGGTTGTTTTCATGCACTTGTTTGATGAAATGCTGCAGCATTTTTTCGGTCACAGAAAAATCGGCAATAACGCCATCTTTCATCGGACGGATCGCAGCGATATTGCCCGGAGTACGCCCCAACATCATCTTGGCGGCATGACCAACAGCAGCAACAGATTTAGCAGTACCACCACGTTCCTGACGAATGGCGACTACCGAAGGCTCGTTCAGCACGATACCTTTGCCTTTTACATAAATCAGCGTATTAGCGGTACCCAAATCGATCGACAGATCGTTGGAGAACAGGCCACGGAGCTTCTTGAACATGATGCGGGGAATCCTGGGTAATTACGGGATGCGAAAAACGCCCCACTTTACCAATCCCCGCCCCAATCAGCAAGCTTCTGGCTCATCAGATCGACAGATCATAACCAGCTTTACTCATTAAAGTCGTTATTGACCGCCAAACACCTCGCGCCGATAAATTAATCGGTCATTCCCGTGATAATAACCAAAGCTGGCACGGGCAGGTGAGAGCCCTGACGGAAGGGTAAAATCTTTCATCCAATCAGGCAAAGATACGGTCGCCGCAATATCGACCCAACCGGAAGCATTCGGCGCCGTGAAACTGATAGCGCCAGCACCTGATGACACTTTAGCCGGGGAAAGCGAGGCCGTCGTGGTTGCAACACCGTTTGTGGCACTGGCGACTCGTAACGGGATACCAGTCCAGCTGGTCAGATTATTCATTTGCAAAGCATTGCCAGTCAAACTGGTGCAGTTATCCACATTATTAATGGTGTATGCAGAACCATTCCAATACTGCATATAAAAAGGTAATGCCAAGCTATTATTTTCTGCCCCATTTACACTGTCTAGCGTCAGGCGACCACTATAAACTTTAAATGCGCTGGTATCTGGCGCCACAGGCCATAGATTCAGAGGCAATGATGATGCGGCGACGCCATCACTGTCTGCCAGTTCAGAAATGGTCATTGATGTTTCAAAAGGCGCGACCTGATTGGTATTCGTTTTCGTAAATGTAAAACGGTTGTCCGCACCAAAGCTGTATAACAGATTATAAGCATTCGTTAATGTGGACCAGCTACCAGCTGACCATGTGGCTAAGCTCGTCAAACTATTCACATTATTTTTGGGTAGTAAATTGGCGGTAAAAGCACCGGAACCACTCGGTATAGCTGAAGTGATTTTTGCAAAAACCCCCTGATAATTTTTCATAACCGTTGAGCCATCACTGCCTAACGCGGTCACACTTAGCGTAGGCATGGTCGCAAACCGCAGGGCCTGCCCGGTATAACCTAGTGCGGCATTAACAGCATTATTACTGCAAGTATCGGTGGTTAAGGTTCCTTGCGTGACAGCGGTAGCCTGTAATTTTGCAGGAATAAAACGACCAACCGGGTCACTCCAGCTTAATGCGACTGTTTTTTGTGGTGATTCGTTCTGATAAGCCGAATAAGGTACAAAATCTGTTACACCATACTGATAGACTCCCACATCACTCTCAGTGAGTGATGCAGAAGCCGTTCCTGCGCTAAAGCTCAGGTTGGTTGCGGCCAGGGCGGGTAATGTTCCCGTTGATGGTGCCACCAATTGATGCTGCACTAATGGTAATGCGCTGGCAGCCAGATGCGAGGTGGAAAAATTAGCCGTGGTGTTCCAAGTTGAACCGCTCAGATAACCGGCCTTGGCTGACAAAGTAAACGGCTGTCCAACTGTTTTATAGACTGCACAAGCGGCATAGTCCGTATCAGAACTCCCGGTGCAGGCAGTCTGACCTGCTGCGCTCAGTAAAATCTTGGCCGGCAATACCGCTACATTATCAGAACCAGAAACGGATAATGTACCCGCCACTGTATCATTTATTGTCGTTTGAGCTGTGATCCCCAACACCCCTGCATCGTTATAGGCAAGATTCAGTGATGCGGCCCCCGTACTGTCGAAAGCTAGCGGTAGTGTTACCGCTGCGGTATTACTGTTGAGGGATGCCCCATTTAACGTCGGTAATAACGTCCCGCTGCTAGGTAAAATATATTGACTGGCAAAGCTGACATTCTGGGTCTTATTGGCAAATAAGCTTGTGCAGACAGCTGGATTACTGGTAGAAGCCTGCACAGCTTTTAATGTCACGTTACCGCTGTTACTTCCAGCATAAAAGGTCGGAAAATCAAACGAAAATGCCGAAGAAACGAACGGTAACTGACAAGAACTGTCTGCCACCCCGTTTTTAAAACAGGTATACGGTGTAACGTTTAGCCCCAGCGTCACATTGCCAACTGCATAGTGGTTAAGAGACACCGTTCCAGAGCCGTTTGTTAATGTGACCGGATTACGGCTCCAGCCGGACGTAGGAGCAGACAGAGTAACCGATGAACTGGCCGTTGTATCTTTTGTGCATGAACTGGTGTCTGTGTTGGTACAGGCATTAATAGTTATCGCAGCAGGTTCACAGGTGATTTGGCTTGATGGATAGCGAATTTCGTAATGATTAACAGAAGAGGTAGCGGGCAATGCTGGACACTGCTGATTGGCACCGTAAATGGTAGAGCCCCATGTCATGGAAATACTGTTGGCATTGACTCGGCCGAAGATATAGGACGTCGACGCCATCGTAATATCGGTTCCGCCCGCATTGTAATCAGAACGGTAAATCATGCCCGAAATAATTGCATTGTTACCCAGTGTCAGTGGTCCGTACATGATCAATAATAATTTAGATGGATCACCTCCTTGAAACATTGTGGGGGTACTGACACCTTTGGGTGAGTTCAAATAACTGCTGCTTTGCATGGTCAGCGTTTTAACATGCAATCGGACTTCGCCATTTAAAATTATTTGAGCACCACTGTTAATGCTCAAGTTATCGATCCAATATTCCCCTGCCGCCAGATAAACGGTGGTAACCCCACTGTTAAGTGTTAAATTCTTTATTGTGATACCCGGATTGGTAATATTTAGATATGTATCGCTATACAAAGTCACATTACCAAAGGAGGAACCATCAGCACTGGTTAACGTTCGGGTGTAATTGGGATAACTGTAATCAACAGTGATGGATTTCGTGCCCGATGTCGGGAACGGGTTCGAATTTAATGCTAACGATTTAGCATAAGCATCAAATACACAGACCAGACCATCACAATTCCCATTTGTAGTGCTGACAGTATTCACATTCCGAATCGATGAATAACCGATCTTGCCGCCATTGGTGCCATATACCAGCCCTGCAGGGCCAGTATTATAGCCGCCACCAAAATCGATATAACCGGCAGAATTGCGACCTTGTATTGGGTCAGGAAATAACGCCGCACAAGCCTGATCAACGGCAACAGGTTGCAATGAAATGACCAAGTCATCCCAGTCAATATCATCTGAGTCATACCCGTGTGAATAATCGGTGCTAACCACGACTTCATAATTACCGGGAGACAGGGTGAGATTAGGCTGCAAAGGTAAATCACCATTCGCGGTAAACGAATATTGCCAAAGATAAGTGCTACTGTTTTTCTGCCGTAACTGAATTCGCGAGGCACCGGCCGTTTGCCAGTCGCTCATTTGAAACAAAGCCAGTTTAGTTAATGTCGTATCGGTAGTAATTGCAAATGAATAGGTTACTGAAGCACCTGTTGAAGTTGAATTAATTGCTGAACCACTGGCAGCGTCTGAAACAGACACATTGACAGAGGGTGATGGCGGATACCAGCGGGTAGCATCGGTATTATCGCCAAGATGCAGTCGTTGCATAAAATTAGCTGATGATGAATTTATACCGACCAAAGTGATATTGGTAAAACTGATATCATCCCATTCCTGCTGTTTATTAGTACTTAAACAAGAAGAATAAGACAATACCGCGTTGTTGCTCTCTTTGATGCATTGCCCCCACACCGCCATGCGATAATCACCCGCAGCTAAAGACCACGACCCACTAATCAGACTTGGTTGCGCATCGGTAGCTGTTTGACTGATAACCACCTGACCTGAGCTATTCCAAACCGCGAAATTAACGCCATACAGGTAACCAGATAAGTTATTTGCCTTCAGCTGTGTCACCACACCCGATTGCGATAGAGTGAAATGAATAGGATGGGCTCCTGGTGTATAAATACTGTTACTTTGCACCACCAAAGAGGTCGGATTTATTGCATTGGTACTGTTATCACCAATATTCATATTCCCAACCAGCACCACATCAGCCCACACCAGATGACTTATCAGGCAGCAAAATAACAGCACTGCATAACGCATCCAGCTCGCCTTTGTCATTTCTGTACCTCAGCTTTCAGGTTTCGTGTCGCGGTAAGTTTGTTATTCCCAGCAACACAAGTGCCAGTACTGTTTAAAATATAATATGTAGCTGTGCTGCCATTGATTGCCGGACGTTGGTTACAAGTCACGCTCACATTGCATTGTGCGAGCCCAACAGCGGTATTATCAATGGTGACGGTAAGAGGTGTACTGGCTGCAGGTATGACATTACAGGCAACAGAGTTGCGCAAAACACGATATAACCCAGCTTCCAGACCAGCATTCGCCGTAGCCTGAGCCCTAACACCTAAAACTTCATAACTCACCGTATCTTGCGAGGAACTCAGAATGCTACTCAATGCCGAGGCTAACAAGCCGAAGATAACAATAATAAAAACTGCCATCACCAGCATTGACCCCTGCTGTGACTTAACAAAGGGGATATTCGATGAGTTGCGATCAGGGGACATAATTCACCTGCATACGCCGGTTCAGGATCAGTTTATTCCCATCACTGTCGGTGGTGAGCTGTAACGACAGATCGAGCGCTGCGTTGTGTGACAACGTCGGCGCGGTCACTTTAAACAAACTACTGCTGCTAACATGTTCCGCCATTAAACTACTGTAAGCGGAACCCGCTGTCGCTTGTGCGATAAACCAATCAACGGTTTTTGCTGTACCATAATTTGTATTGTAATTTGCATAACGATAAAGCTGATTATTAAACATACACCAGCTCACAGGGCCATTCTTATCCAGCACGGTATAGCGTTTACCTGTTGAATCAGAACTGAATGCAGCCGAAAAAGTCGCCGTGTTATTTAACGCTGAAAAAGCAGTGATTGCTTTGACGCTATTGTTATCTGCAGAGGAATAAAGGTCGGTGGCATCTTGTGAATGCACCGAGACCCGTCGAGCGACAGAGAGTGCGGATACAGTGCCTGTTTGTAACACGTCATTCGGATTTTCAATCACGCTCAGTGCAGCACTGGCCGTCGCCGATCCCAGATAAGCGCTGACCGCAGAAATTCGAATGTATTCAATGCACTTACCTTGATATGTTGCATTATTAGCAAACGGGTCACGCAAACTGAAAGGATGAACACCGGCAATTTCCCGACTCAGGCGTTCCAATACAAACCGGGCTTCGGCAATCCGTTGCTGCTGAATGGCACTGTCGCTATACAGTTGTACTGTTTGGCCAATAAAACGAGATGAAATAGTGCCGATAATGCCCAGTAAAACAATCACCACTACCAATTCAACCAGCGTAAACCCTCGATAACGCATCAATAGTTACTCCGGTAGCTGGTAAACGGGATCGCCTCACTGGCAGGTGTAGTTACTGTCACAGTGACTTTTTTCGCGACATCATTGCGAGCGGTTAATCCCAGTAGTTCCGGTGCATTTTCCACACAGACTTTGATGCTGTAATTCTCATACAATGAAGTATCCAGCCCTTGCAGCTGCGCGAAAGCACTGCCAGTGATGGGGGCGTTACAGTAAAGGTTAAAATCATCAACATCATCAAAAGTGGTATAGGTTTCACCACTCTCAGCCCCCAGCGTAGTGGAACAACTACCTAAAGCTGCACTGGTTTCAGTTAAGTTGTTAGCCGGATCAATGCTGCCACAATACTGATATTTCCCGGCATCAGTTTTACCGGTGCGATCTGAGTTTTCATCATACGAACGCGCCAACGCTTCCTGCAACATCGCTTGTGCCAGCTCAGCCGCGCGGACCTGATAAATGGGCTGGGTTTGTTTATTAATCATCGGCAAAAAAGCGCCAGTAATGAGTAACAGTACGACAGCAAACAACGCAATGCCGGCCACCAGCTCCAGCAAAGTAAAACCAAAAGAGATGCGTCGACTAACACGCATGAATGTAACCTTCGGCTTCAATACAAACCTTCATCGTGGTTTCGCCAGTCAATGTCACATTGGTCACCGATGTCGCTGGTCGCCCCCAGACATCAAAGGAAATTAATTGTTCATTGCTGGTCAGCACTGAACATTGTGCGGTATTAGTAGGGATCCAGGACTGGTTATTGCCGAAATGAACAACCTGACATTCTGCACTGTTGTTCATGGTTTGCAGCTGCGCTTGGCGTAATAGCTGGATCAATTGATCGCGGGCCGCGACCTGATCATAACCGGAAGCGGTAAAAAAACGGGGCGCAGCAGTTACTGCCAGCACCCCGATTAAGATTATGACCAGTACGAGTTCAATCAGAGTGAAACCCCGATAGCTGATCATAGATACTTACAATTAGCAACCGGTTGTATCATTTGTAGTGACTGCAGCCGTAGTTGATGTTGCAGGGGTATATTGCACATAGCATTTTGCAGTCAGAGCATCAGCAGCCGTTGTTGCGATGCCCGTTGGCCATAAGATATATGCAGTAGTTGTAGCAGCTGCCCCCCAATCTGCACTAGCCCCTGTAGCGGATGAAGAAATATCTATAAGGGTCGCAATACCTGTAGCATCAGCAGTTGGATAGCCATATAGAACTGTAGTCGCGCCTCCTGTAGCGCCGGAAATAGATATTGATGTAGATGCTGTTACTTTATCTTTTCCAGCAATAATGGCTTTAGAATAAGCCATAGATGCGGCCGATTTAACCGCCCCACTTAATGAAGATACTGTTGACTTACGAGCATCACTCTGCAAATTCATAAATTTCGGTGCGGCAGTTGCTGCCAGAATCCCCAGAATTACAATGACAATGATCAGCTCAATCAGCGTAAAACCTGCACTACGTTTCATACTTTTTCCTGTCTATAAGTTGTTGGTTATTTCATTTTGCCAGCGAAGATAATGCAGGCTTAATATCATGGTAATTAACTGTATCTTATGCGTAAATCATTACACAAGTGAGTATTCGCAAAATTAATTCTCGATCGCAGAAAACTGCACTAATTGTTGTTGGAAATCATAATCCAGCACCGCGGTTTCAGTTGCATAACGGCAACCATGTGCCTGTTGAACAACCTTTTGCACCAATGGTTTGGGTTCTTCGGCCAGTATGATTTTCCATAACATCAGACAATCTTCTTTTTTAGTAATCAATGGCCAACCGGATGGCTGCATTTGCAATTGGTAACCATCGATTATCCAGTTTGTTGGCTTATGTTGCATTCCCCATTGCTGCTGGAGTAGCGGCAACCGCTCACGCCATAATTGAGCTCTTAATTTCAGTGCGACTTCGGAGGCTTCTTGCTGACGTTGATGCGCAAAATACAACAAGCTCGCAGCCAGCAAACTGATCACCACTATGACCACCAGCATTCGGAACAAGGCCAACATTTGCGATTCAGCATTGTCCGAAAGGGTCATTTATTTTCCTTTAAATACGCGCATCATGTCCCACATCGGAGTAAAGATACCCAACGCCAGGATCAGCACCATAATGGCAACGATTACGATCAAGATCGGTTCAATTTTCGCGGTCAGTGTTTTTAAATCGTAGTCCACTTCCCGTTCATAATATTCCGCTGCCTCCTGGATCATCTGATCGACCATGCCGGTTTCTTCGCCGACCGCAATCATTTGGATCACCAAACCGGTGAATAAATGACTGTTCGTTGTAATACGCAATAAGCTTTCACCGCGCTCGACACCGCTGCGCATTTCACGTACATGCTGACCGATATACACATTATCGACCGCATCAGCCACCATACTCAGCGCCTGATTGATTGGAATGCCGGAACGTAACATCATTGCGAAACTGCGGCAAAAACGCGCCATCAACGCCCGTTTTAATATCGAACCAACGATAGGTAAACGCAGTTGATGACGATGCCAGAACAGCATGCCGGTTGCTGTTTTTAACCAGCGACGCACAGCAAACACAGTCAATCCGGTTCCGGCGAGCAAAGCTGGCCAATAGCTAACAAAAAAATGTGATGTCGCCAGTAATACTTTGGTGGCCCAAGGCAATTCGGCACCAAAACGGGCAAAGATATTGGCAAAGGTCGGAATAACAAAGATGTTGAGTACGGTCATGGCGATCGCTAACGCGATCAGTACAAAACCCGGATAGCGTAGTGCGGTTTTGATGCGTTTGCGGGTTTCCATCTCCAGCTCAAAATAGCGGGTCAGCTGTAAAAAAGCCTCTTCCAGCTTACCGGTATTTTCACCGACATGAATGATGGCGACAAACAGGCTGCTGAAGACATCAGGGTGTGCCTGCATGGATACTGAAATTGGTTTACCGTTGCCTAAATCTTCTTTTAAAGTGGCTAAGGCACGACGTAACACATCACCCCGCGCATTTTCTTCCAGCCCGTGAATAGCACGCAAAATAGGAATACCAGCTTTCGTCAGCGCGTACATCTGACGCGTGAACATCACCAGCTCTTCCAGAGAGATACGTTTGGAGAAAGACAACGACCAGTTCAGCGTGATACCGGCTGATTTTGCTTTCTGCTCGGTCAGGGCGGTGGGCATGATGCCGCGCCGCATCAGCTGTTCTGCGACGGCCATTTCGTTGACACCATCCAGCTCGCCACTGACGGCGTTACCCTGATTATCACGCCCTTTGAAATGATAATGCGGCATACTTAGATCACCACTTCAGCAAGGCGTAATACTTCATCTAATGAGGTGATCCCCTGCCCGGCATAATCCAGCGCGACATTCACTAACGGGCGGTAATTTTTACTTTCCCGCGCGGCACGGGCAAAACTTTCAGCGTCATTGCTGCGCAAGGCATCCATCATCGGCAGATCCAGTTCCAATAATTCATAGACACCGATCCGGCCTTGATAACCGGTGAAGTTACAGTTGTGACAACCAGAACCCTTTTTAAATTGCATCAAACGGGTGTTAACACCGGATAAGTGCTCCAGCCAACTGTGCTCGCCATCATCGGGTTGATAAGGCTGTGAACATTTATGACAGATCCGCCGCACCAAACGTTGTGCGACGATCGCACGTAAACCGCTGGCCACCAGATAACCAGGCGCTTTCATGTCGATCAGGCGCAAAGCACTGGTGATGGCATCATTAGTATGCAACGTACTTAACACTAAATGGCCGGTTAGTGCGCCACGCAGACCGATCTCGACAGTTTCATCATCACGCATTTCCCCCACCAGCAGGATGTCCGGATCTTGCCGCAAGGTAGCACGTAGCACCGCCGAGAATGTGAGACCGATTTTGGGATTAACTTGCACCTGATTGATACGCGGTAAGCGATATTCCACCGGATCTTCCACAGTGATAATTTTGCTGCCCGGTAAATTTAATTCTGACAACGCACCATACAGGGTAGTGGTTTTACCACTACCGGTCGGGCCAGTAACCAAGATCATGCCGTGTGGACGCTGTAACTGCTGGCGAAACCGGGTCAGGATATCCGGCGGCATACCAGTTTGTTCCAGCGTCAGTAACCCGGCCGATTGATCCAGCAGACGCATAACCACCGATTCACCGTGTTGTACCGGCATGGTCGACATACGGACATCAATATCATGGCCGCGCACTTTGATATTAAAGCGCCCATCTTGTGGCAGACGTTTTTCGGAAATATCCAAACCGGCGACCAGTTTAAGGCGCAAGACTAATGCCTGCGCGATACGCGTTTCATTGAGTACGTTTTCCTGCAACGTGCCGTCGATACGCTGACGAATGCGCAGCACTTTTTCATCCGGCTCAATATGAATATCCGATGCCCGCATTTGCACCGCATCTTCAAACAAGGAACGCAGCAATTTGACAACCGTGGCATCACTTTCATTGGTGATCGCATCCACCGGGCCAAAATCGAGTGCCGATGATTCAAACTCGTTATGCAGCTGTTCTGCAAAGGTTTCGATTTCGCGGGTCCGCCGGTAGAGTTTATCGAAAAACTCCAGCAACTGACTTTCGCGGGCCACCGCCAATTTGATCTGCCGTGGTTGTATCCGTTGCGCCAAGACATCTAACGCCGCTAAATCCGCCGGATCTGAGAGTGCGACCGTCACCGAATCAGCGGTCATATGCACCGCTAACGCGCGATAACGGCGGGCATAGGCTTCCGGGATCAACTGCACGGCCTGCGGTTGAATAGTCAGTTTCGTCAGGTCAAAAAAAGGAATATCCAGCTGCTGCGCCAAAAACATCAGCAGCTGTTCTTCGCCGATGAAATCCAGCTCAATCAGCGTGGCACCCAATTTCCGGCCATGCTGTTTCTGCTGCTGCAACGCCAATTCTAGCTGTTCCGCACTGATAATACGTTCAGCCACTAACAGATCACCAAGCCGCATACGTAAACGAGGTTGCGTCATATCACGGCTCCAGATGTTGAATGCGTTGTTGGGCAAACCGGCGGGAAGCTGCGCTCAGCTGGTTATCCATTAATGCGCGACGATAGGCTTGTTTGGCATCATTCAGCAGACCACGTTGGTCTTGACTGATGGCTAAACCCAACCACCAACGGCCAATATTTGGCTGCGTGCGGGTCAGTGCCAGATAGGAATAACCCGCCTCTGCGGTTTGCCCCAGCTGTTGTGCCAAGGCGGCGCGCATAGCATAGAAATCGAGGTTATTGACCACCGAGGGTGAGATGGCCACCAGTGATTGCAACGCGGCCTGTTTATCTCCCATGGCCTGTGCCACTCTGGCTGCCAGTAAACGCAGATCGGCATTGGTCGGCATCAATGTAATACCTTGCTGCAACACATCTCGGGCGGCACTTAATTGATTTTCACCATAATACAAGGCCGCCAGTTGTTTGCGGCTGTTATAGTCCAACGGATCATTCGCCAGCACCTGTAACAGTGCCTGTTGTGCTGCCGCATTATCCCGGCGTGCGATCGCTTGCTGATATTTACGCCGCTCGAGTGTCGCTATTTCGCCAGGAGAGAGTTTTTGTTCTTCAACATGCATCTCCCCCAATGGTTCAGCTTCTGTCGTTGGCTCTGCGCCATACATCGCTGACGGCTCACTGCTTTCCGCCGTCTCCGTTGGATTAGGCTCTACCGGCGCCGCGTCCTGTTCCGGCTTGGTGATCGCTTTCTGAGTGTTTTTTGATTTCTGCTGACCAGTTGCGGTTTGCGGTGTTACTGATTTTTTTACAATCTTCGTTTCCGGCGCTTTTGCTATCGGTTCGGCAATAACCACGGGGGCCGCCACACTGGCCGTACTTGCAGTCACAGCGATAGAAGCAGATGAAGTAGCCTGCGGTACAACGGATGAAATCACCGCAGTGGCTGGTACCGGTTCTGTTTGTATTTTTTTTGTGGTGCTCGCAGCAGGATGTAAGCGTTGCTGCAATGGCTGCCACCACAACCATAATGACAGTGGCAATAATAATAAAATCCACCAATACCATCCCGGCAAACGTCGAGCCGCTGGACGGTAGATTGGTGCGATATCTGCTTTGGCTGGCTGTGCATCCAGATCTTTCAGCATACGGTTAATCAGACTCATACTAACCGGCTCCCAATTCCTGCTAACACGACCGCAGCTAAAATCAGCACCGCCCCCCAGCCTAACCAGGCCACCGGTGGTGACGCATCTTCGGTATCCTGAGCGGCGCGAAATACATCACGCACGCCGATCTGCATCTGATGCCGGCCATACGCTTGCATTAGGCACTTATGCGCTAAGATATTGATCAAACGAGGAATTCCACGACTGGCTTGCCATAACAGGCGCGCAGTGAATCCACTAAACAGCGGCATACCCCGATAACCAGAAACCTGTAATCGGTAGGCCAGATACGCACTGGTTTCTGCTGGCAATAGCGGGCGTAAACGATAAGAAAATGAAATACGCTGGCGCAACTGGCGTAAATGAGCTTGTGCCAGCCGCTGATCTAACTCAGGTTGACCAAATAAAATCACTTGCAGTAGTTTGCTCGATTCAGTTTCTAAATTACCAAACAGGCGGATCGCTTCCAGCGCCTTGTCAGATAAAGCCTGCGCTTCATCCAGCAATAATACGATCTGTTTGCCTTGCTGGCGTAACTCGACCAATCGATGGTGGATCGCATCGGTTAGGCTCAGTGTATCGGTACCAGGTGCCAAACCGAGTTCTGTTGCTAATGCTTGCCGTAACTCTTCAGCCTCCAGGCACGGATTAGGCAGATAAGCTGCCTGGTAATCTTCCGGCAATTCATTCAAAAATTTACGCAGTAATAACGTTTTACCGGTGCCCACCTCACCAGTGACTTTGATAAAGCCTTCACCGCTGGTTAACGCCACCCGCAACACTTGTAATGCCTCTTCATGCGGAGGCAGACCATAATAAAAACCGGTATTTGGTGTTAAACCAAATGGTGTTTCAGTCAGGCCAAAATGCGTCTGATACACGGGTTACCTCTGGGTTGGATACCATTTTTCCAGCAACTGCTCGGAACGTTGTAACTGTTGTTGCCAAGTATCCGCATTCACCACCTGTGGTTTCATCATGATCACCAATTCTGTTTTGCTGGTGACATCTTTTTTGTTGGTAAACAATTCGCCCACGCCCGGTAAATCCCCCAACCAAGGCACCTTGCTCACCTGTTGTTCTTTATTGGTGCGCATCAAACCACCAATGACAATGATGTCACCGGATTTTGCCTGCACCACGGTATCGGACTCACGAATATTGCTAAACGCCATCGGCAAGGTCACCGTACTGCTGGTTGCCGTCGAGCTTCCGTTCAAGCCACTCAAATCAATTTTCTTCTGTTGTTCGGTGATATCAATGACTGATGGATGCACATGCAACAACACGTTATTGTCATCATCAATTTGCGGTGTGACATCCAATGCGATGCCAGAGAAAAACGGTGTCAGTTCGATATCCGGGCTAGTCGAAGAACTGGTGGTGTTCGACTGGGTAGTCGATGATATACCGGTGACGAAATATTCATCGTTACCCACTTTAATTACCGCTTTTTGATTATTAGTCGCCGTTACTCGCGGGCTGGATAAAGTATTTACATCACCCTGTGTTTTCAGCAAATTCACAACCGTATTGAAGTTCCCTTCCGACAAGGTAAAGCTGGCACCACCACCTAATGCCGTGGCGATAGTATTACTGGTCGTGGGCATAGTGACTTGTGATGATGCGGTCATCAGCGCTTTACCATTCCAGATATTAAACTTATCCCACTGCACCCCCTGTTCATAACCTTCGCTCAGTTTCACTTCCAGAATTTTAGTTTCCAGAATGACCTGACGTTTCAGATGCTGCTCGGAGGTTTGTAAAAATTCCCGCACCGCTTTTAGTTCACTCGGCATGGCTTTGATCGTCACTAACCCAGCTTGTGGGTTGGTCACCACCACACGGCCTTCACCATTTCCTATTAGACCGATCAGGGCTTTTTGTAACTCAACCCAGAGATCGGAGCGTGTATCAGTGTCGATCTGAGTGCCATTGGTCGAGGAACTACTATTTGTACCGGAACTGTTATAGTTGGTGTTGTTATTACTACCGCTGGAACCGGTTGAAGTAGAACCATTATTTTTCGACTGGGAAATAGCACCGGTATTCACCGCTGTGCGGGACTGCCCGTCACGGGTCATCATCAGATAGTTAACACTGAAGGTTTCGGTTTTCAGCTCCGCAGGGTACACATGATAAATGTTACCGACCCGGCGAATATCAAAACCATACATTTCAGCTACGGTTTGCAACACTTCCGGCAGCGTGACTTCCCGCAAATCCAGCGTAATTAAACCGCTGACACCCGGGTGTACCGCCACGCTGTAGCGATCATCTTGCATTAATGACGCAAAAAATTCCGGGGCCGAAACGTCCTTGGCCGACACGCGGAAACGCCGCTCATTGACAACTGGCGCAGCAGTGGTGGTCGGAAAAGCTGAAGGCGCAAGATCAGCCTGCACTTCATCCGGTACTTGTAATGCGTTTTGTTCTTGTTGTACCTGGCGTAACGTCTGCTTTGCTTCTTTTGGCTCAGGATGGTTATAGCTCACGCATCCGGCCAGCAGCAGTGCCAATGTCAACGATGTTAATTTCAGCATCCGTTATTCATACCTGACTTTATGAGAAAACAAACGCAGTGTGTGCCGAACTCCATCAGCCTCCACCACTACGCGATCAGCATAGATTGCCTGTACACGATAACGCCCAACTAGCGTTCCTTCATGACAGGCATGCCCATCCAGCACCGCTTTACGTTGCTGAGGGCCATAAATAATGCTTTGTAATACGGGTAACTGACTGGCTGTTGTCAGCGTCGAATTAGCCGCCGAAACCGTCGTTAACGGCTGCGTAGGATCGGGTAATTCATCAGCTCGGACTATGCCACTCAACACCAAGCCGAGCAGCAAAACACAACGCAGTAATGAATACCGTGACACTAACTCAACCACGGATAAACTCCTTACTGTCACCCAATGTGTATAAGATCACTTCCACCGTACCCTGTGGGTATAACCCCACTTGATAGTGCAACGTTTGCCAGTAAAAATGTTGTGGTAACCCTTCCAGCGCATGCAGATAGGCATAGATATCCGTATAGCGCCCTTGCAGTACCAGTTTTACCCCATGCCGGTAATAGTTAACCGCGGATTTTTCTGGCAATAACGGCGTTGGTTTTAGTGACGTTAACGACTGTAATTGCAATTTTCCGGAACGTACTAACATTTGTTGCAATGTCTGCGCCATCCGCGCCGCCGGAATCAAGCCGCCGGTCTGGGTTTCCAGAAAGGCATCCAGCTGCAGTAATTGGCTGTTCGTGGCTTGTAATTCCGTACGCACAGCCAGATTAGGATCTTGCTGCAACCGGGCCTTCAATACTTCCAATGCCGCGGTGGTTTGCTGTTGTTGTGCCGTCTGCTCACGGATCTGCTGCTTAGTCTGTTGCCAATGCAACAGCGTAGGTTCTAACCACCAAGAATAAAATGGGAACCCCAAAATCACCCAACCGACTAATAACATTAACAACCGCTCGCGGGTGCTTAACTGAGCCGTTTTTTCCGACCAGCGTTGCCATGTGGTTCGAATCATGGAGCTGTCCCCGCTGCTGCCGAGGTGGTGTTCTCTTTGCTTTCTAACTGAAACTGCAATGCGCCCGATTTCTGGCGTTGCACCTGTAAGGCCGAAAATGTGCGATCACGTAATTTAGGATAATCACCAAAATGACTCAGCCACGCCGGCACAGCATCGTTACTGGCCGCTTCACCCTGCAAACGTAATTGGTTATTTTCAATATCGAATGACTGCAGTGCAATGCCCGGTGAACGCGCTTGTGCCAGATCATATAGCCAGGCGGAAAAACCTTCGTTTTGCAGCGCACCGATTTGATTCAAATATGTTTGTAATTGCTGTTTACTGCGGAGTTCTTCTTGGCGCAACGTCAACTCCCGTGCTAAAGCACCATCCGGATGACGTTGTTGTAATTGTGCATTCAACGTTGTGCTCTGCGCATCTAATTCGCTTATTTGCTGTTGTAATGTTTGCTGCTGATGCACACTTTGCTGCAGCAGGATCTGCACGATACCACCGATCAGTAATAACAACCCCAGCAAACATCCCCAAGCCAAAGCGATTTGCGACAAACTCAAATACTGACGTTTAGGATGTAATTCCGGTAAATACAGATTGATGCGTTTTTTCATACCGGTTGGCTCTCCAGCAAGGCACCATACACCGGCAGAAATTCCATATTCGATTCTTTAGCCGCGATTTTCATCAGTTGAGTCGGCACACCAAAATAGCGATTGAGTGTCTGTAATAACAACTCGGCGGAATCGAGCGTGTTAATGGCTACATTGATATTCGCCACTTCCGGTAGTTTTAACTGACTAACCAGATAATCAAAAGAACGCTGCATTTCCAGCATCAAGTTATCGAGTAAGGCGGCAGGCCATTGCTCTGACGGAAGTTGAACTAACGGCATAAAACCACGTAACACACGGCTAAAACACAGTTGGCCTTTATAGACAGCCAGCAGTAATAAATCGCGCTCAGCCAACTGATATAACAACACTTCCACTTTGGCTTTTTCACCAAATAACGCGGTCAGTGCGAGTTCATCAATCAGCACCGATTCCAGCTCTGCCACTGATTGCAGGGCTTTCTGCCACTCTTGAATACGGCTTTTTGGCGTACACACAACTTGCAATCGCGGACGTGCCTGCGGATTCGTTACGCTATCATAATAATCAACGGCAAGTTGCGTCACCGGTTCGCTGGTAAAGTCTTTGATCGCCCAAGGTAAAGCGCCCGGTAGTTCCTCTGCCGGTACATCGGGGCGTTCTATCGACAACTGCTGATATTGGCTGCTATCTAATACGACCCGGACTTTAGTGTTGAGAATTCTCTTTTCGCGGAATAACGCCGCCAGCACCACGGGCCAGGATTCGCCTAATGGGATAGGCTGACGAACAAACACTGGGGGCTCACCGGCAATGGCCAGAAATAGATGATCAGGCAGCAGCATGACGCTGACCGTAGTGACAGTTTTCGTGCGACGCCGAAACAGTGAAGATCCTTTCATGTCACAACCAGTCCATTGCTTATCAAATACAGATCAAAAAATAGAGATTACCGAGTGTAACATGCTATTTATAAAGGTGAAGAAACCTTACGTCAGCTTATCACGGCAGGGTCACGTTATCTCGGCCCTTGATGCATTTTTCAGCCTCCCGGAGGGACGCCATGGAACTTAAACAGCGGCATTTGGAACAAGCCAGTCAGCAGGGTTTGTTGACGCCGGAGCAAGTCTCTCCATTATGGAACTATTTGCAATCTTTACCGCCAGACAGTGCCTCTTTTCGAGCCACACACATTTTATTCTATTTGGGTGGTTTGATTGCCATTGCCGCGATGAGTCTGTTTATGACGCTGGGCTGGAATGCTTTTGGCGGCATCGGTATTTTCCTGATTGCCTGTGGTTATGGTGTCGCCGCTTGTCTGGTGGCTGATTGGCTATTGTGGCAACAACGCCAACCCATTCCAGCCGGTCTACTGGCCGCATTAGCCGTTACTATGGTGCCGCTGGCTATTTATGGCCTGCAGGCCAAATTGGGCTACTGGGATGCGTCACATACCGAATACCGCGATTTCCATCGTTACATCGACTGGCGCTGGCTGATGATGGAACTTGGTACCTTACTGTTTGGTGCCATTTTACTCTGGCGTTACCGGCTCCCCTTCATGGTGATGCCGCTAGCCGTGGTGTTGTGGTATCTGAGCATGGATCTGACCCCCTTCTTATTCCACGATGAGGATTACAGTTGGCATCGCCGGGAAATGGTTTCCATGGTCGTGGGCTTACTGATGCTGGCGCTGGCGTTTTACATCGATCTGCGCACACGGCATACGCTCGATTTTGCCTGGTGGATCTACCTGTTCGGTCTCATGGCGTTCTGGGGAGGGCTATCGATGCAGCATTCCGATAGCGAACTGAACAAATTTCTCTATTGCCTGATCAATCTGTTACTGATCACCGTCGGTGGCATGATTGGCCGCCGGGTATTTGCCATCTTTGGCGGCATGGGTGTGGCCGGTTATCTCGGTTATTTGGCGTGGGATCTGTTCCAGGATAGTTTGGTTTTCCCTTTTGTACTGTCACTGATTGGCTTAGGTATTATCTGGTTAGGTCTGCTCTGGCAGCGCCATGAAGCTAAAATCCAGCACCAGCTACAACGTCATCTGCCAGCGGCTTGGCGAGAGTTGCTGGCACAACGGCGTTAAATATCATCCGGTACCGTCTGTTATCGCAGACGGTGCTATTTTTGTTTTATCACCGCCTATATCTGTTTTTCGCATAATGATTTCTAATTTTAGACGTCTAAACATCCAAATGTCCGTTGACATGCACCAGGATGACTCGTAGCATGATCGCCTGAGAATACATCGCGATTCAGTCTGAATTTCTATGACCACCAATTAATGGTGGATATTTGAGTAAATAACGGTTCCCTTATGATTAAGTTATCTTCCCTGTCAAAAGTGTATGGCGAAGGAAAAGGCGCCTTTTACGCTTTGAAAGGTATAGAACTCGATGTTCCCGCCGGCCAGATCGTCGGTGTCATTGGTGCATCAGGAGCAGGTAAAAGTACCCTGATCCGCTGTGTCAATCTGCTGGAACGTCCCACACAGGGCCGTGTGGAAGTCGATGGTGTCGATCTTACTGCGCTGGACGAGCAGGCGCTGACGCTGGCACGCCGCAATATCGGTATGATCTTCCAGCATTTTAATCTGCTCTCTTCCCGTAACGTGTTTGAGAACGTTGCGTTGCCGTTAGAGCTGGCCAACTGGCCAAAAGAGAAAATTACGGCTCGCGTGACCGAATTGCTGGAGCTGGTTGGTTTAAGCCACCGAGCCAAAGCTTACCCGTCACAACTGTCGGGAGGGCAAAAACAACGCGTGGCCATTGCCCGTGCGTTAGGCCCGGCACCGAAGGTATTGCTGTGTGATGAGGCGACTTCTGCGCTTGATCCACAGACAACACAGTCGATTCTGGCATTGCTGAAAGAGATCAACCAGAAACTGGGCATCACTATTTTGCTGATCACGCATGAGATGGGCGTGGTGAAAAGCATCTGTGATTCGGTGGCTCTGCTCGATCAGGGCAGCATCATTGAACAGGGCGAGGTCGGCTGGTTCTTTGCGCATGCGCAGGCGCCGCTGGCGAAAGAGTTTGTCCGTTCCAGTCTGCATCTGGAGATCCCGGCGCCGTATCGCGAGCGCTTACAAAAAGCCCCAGCAGAGGGCCTGATCCCACTGCTGCGTCTAGGTTTCACTGGCAACAGCATTGATACGCCGGCCATTTCACACGCCAGCCGCCAGTTTGGTATTGATGTGAATATCTTAAGTGCCAGCATTGAGCAGATCGGGCATTCCCGGTTTGGTTTCCTGTTGGTGGAACTGTTAGGTGATGCAAACGCACAACAGGTAACGATTGATTACCTGAAGCAACAACAAATTGATGTCGAGGTATTGGGCTATGTTCACCAGCATGCATGAGTTGTTATTACTGGCGCTGGGTGAAACGCTGTGGATGGTCTTCGCTTCTGCGCTGTTCGGCACCATTTTAGGCGTGCCATTAGGGATTGCCCTGCATATCACTAAACCGGGGCAAATTGCCGCACACCCCCTCTTTAACAAGGTGTTAGGTAGCATTGTGAACGTGGGCCGTTCTGTTCCGTTCATTATCTTGCTGGTGGCCATTATTCCACTGACCCGATTGATCATCGGCACCAGTATCGGCACTAACGCGGCAATTGTACCACTCGCCATTGGTGCGATCCCGTTTCTGGCGCGATTGGTGGAAGGCGCATTGATGGAGATCCCAGCGGGGCTGATTGAAGCCGCACAAGCGATGGGTGCCACACACCGTCAGATCATTCGTAAAGTGATGTTACCGGAAGCGCTGCCAGGCATTCTGAATGCCATCGTGATCACGCTGGTTGCACTGGTGAACTACTCGGCGATGGCCGGTGCCATCGGTGGCGGTGGTTTGGGCGATGTCGGTATCCGTTATGGTTACCAGCGCTTTGACCCAGCCATCATGCTGATCACCGTCGCTATCTTGGTTATTTTGGTACAACTGATCCAAAGCATTGGTGAACGCTTAGTCAAACGCGTTGATCACCGCTAACAACGAATACTGGAAAAGTAAACACGCTGTTGCCGATGGTGGCGCAGTCATCATGAAAACAAGGAGTAAACCATGAATTTATTCAGCAAAGCGATTTTAAGTGCCGCCATTATCGGGATCGCATTAACGGGTTGTGGCGAGAAAAAAGATAATCACCTGAAAGTAGGTGCCATTGCTGGCGCCGAAACCCAGGTTGCCGAAGAAGCCGCTAAAATCGCCAAAGAGAAATTTGGTCTGGAAGTGGAAATTGTACAGTTCAGCGATTTCGCGACACCTAACGTAGCACTGAACGATGGCAGCATTGACGTGAACGCCTTCCAGCACAAACCATATCTGGATTCACAGATCAAAGATCGTGGTTTCAAACTGGTAGCCGTGGGTAACACCTTCGTGTATCCAATCGCAGGCTACTCTAAGAAAATCAAAAACATCAGCGAGCTGAAAGAAGGTTCACAGATCGCCGTACCTAACGATCCAACCAATCTGGGCCGTTCACTGCTGCTGCTGCAAAAACAGGGTCTGCTGAAACTGAAAGATGGTTCTGGTCTGACTGCGACTGTTCTGGATATCGTTGAAAATCAGAAAAAAGTGAAGATTGTTGAACTGGAAGCCGCTCAGCTGCCACGCGCACTGGAAGATGTGGATCTGGCGATCATCAACACCGTGTATGCCTCTCAGGTTAACCTGCAGCCAACCCGTGACGGTCTGTTTGTCGAAGACAAAGACTCACCTTACGTGAACCTGATCGTGGCGCGTGAAAACAACCAGAACGACGAAAAAGTGAAGAACTTCGTGAAATCTTACCAAGATGAAGCGGTGTTCAAGAAAGCCACTGAACTGTTTAACGGTGGCGTAGTAAAAGGCTGGTAATTTTACCTTCGCTTACTACACACAACGGCCGGCATTTGCCGGCCGTTTTTATTTTCTGCCATTCTTACTTCCCTCTTCTGTATGCAATAGCTAAAAGTTACATATAATCCTTATAAACCCATTGCGCACAATTCATTATGACCGCTGAAAAATCGTCTGATCTGTTATTACTGGATAACCAGCTTTGTTTTGCGCTCTACAGCGCCAGCAATGCCATTGTGCGCGCTTATCGCCCCTTACTGGAGCAACTCGACCTGACGTATCCGCAATATCTGGTGATGCTGGTGTTATGGCAGCAAGACGGCATCAGTGTGAAGCAGCTGGGAGAGCAGCTGTTTCTGGATTCCGGCACTCTCACGCCACTGCTGAAACGGTTGGAAGCGAAAGGATTAGTACGGCGGGAACACAGTGAGCAGGATGAACGCGTGCGTATTTTAACGCTGACAAAACAAGGCAAAGCGTTAAAAAAACAGGCCGCAAACATTCCGTTAAGAATGCGCGACCAGCTTCAGATCACCGATAGTCAACTGCAAGTGCTGAAGACCCACTGTGAGCAGGTACAACAGCAGTTGCATGAGAACAATGACTAGTTATGACACCGCCATACCGGAAAAATCGCCACCGTGACCACCGGAAAATTGGGTTTCATTGCTAATTTCACCCAACTCGACCAGAGTAGGTGCTTGCCATTGGTTTTCGTGCTGAATAACGTTAATCTCTTGCTGCTGAGTATTCATTTTCTCTCCTTGCTTCGTGCGTTGTTTATCAGCCATCGTTCTGCCGAACTCAGTTCACTATTACACTTTTCTGCAAAAATTGTAATATCGATGTTAATGAAATTCATGGTGCACCTATATGACCACAACGGCATTACAATTGGCCACCCTTTGCTGCTGGCAAAGCATTCACCCTCAGCAACAGCAGACCAAGCTCAACGAGTTGCTGGCACTGGCCAGTTCACCAGCCACAAACTGGCAAGCCATTCAAGATCACCGTTTATGGGGGCTCGCGGCCCGCATCATTGATAATGACACAGGCGCTCGATTGCTCGGAGCATTCTGGCCAAAATTGCAGCAAAAAGCGCAGCGGCAAACTTTAACCCAACTGCAACTGATGGCAGAAGCCAAGCGCATTACACAGGCGTTTCAGGCAGCGAATATTGGGTTATCACTGCTGAAAGGGCCTGCATTAAGCCAGCGCATTTACCATGACCCCTGCCTATCGGCACAGCAAAGATCTCGACCTGTTAGTGACACGGAACGAGTTATGGGCCGCCGCCGCATTACTACTCTCGCTCAGCTTTGTGCTGGAAGAGGCGTTTGCACTCGACCCAACACAACATCGGTTAATTGAGCGGCATTTCTGGCATCTGACGTTTCAACACCCCAACAATCGCGTCATTGTCGAGTTGCATTGGCGTATCGAAACCGTGCATTCGCCGTCGCTCGAACCGCTGTGGAAACATCCGTTCCCAGCAACAACGGTGTCGCCAGCGGAATTCCTCTACCTGATTTCACATGGCGCGCGGCACCATTGGTTTCGGCTAAAATGGCTCGGCGACATTCTGACCATCAGTGAACGCAACCCTGCTATCTGGCAAGAAAGCCTGCCGCTCATGCAAAAACTCAACATGCATGATCAGGTTGTGCAGGTGCTATTACTGATTACATGGCTATTGCCTGAATTCCCGCTGCCAGAAATAAGCAGTTTAAATTTGACCGTAACCAAGCAAGCGCAATTTTTGGCGAATGAAGCAATACGTTTTTTAGCCGATGGCAACTACCCTGAAATTACAGGCAAATTTCCGCTATCACACCGTTTACGCATCTTACGCTATCAGCGTTGTTTACATCAGCGCTATCGCATGAAAGAACAGTTCTCCTCTTGGCTAACCCGTTGCTTGTATGCATCAAATGACATTGAAGAACTGCAACTTAAAGCAAATCAACAGTGGCTGTACCCGTGGTTGCGACTACCAAGACTCGTATTTCGCTGGCATCGAACTCGCACTCAATTACATAGCAATTAACAGGGGAGTTAATTTATGCGGCGATTTTTAACTCGGTTATGGCGTTTTCTTTGCTTACCCAGAGCAGAACAATATCAGATCATTGTCATAACACTGCTGCTGGCCAAAATGCGCTTAAAAACCAAATACCAACCCTCTCAACGGTTATTTCAGTTTTCGCCTTTTGACGCGAGCATTACCTCTCGCAACCAAACAGACATTAAACAAATAATAAAACGCATTCAGCAAATCGCCGCACTCGTGTGGTGGCGAGCGCTGTGCTTAGAGCAAGCATTAACACTGAGTGTGTTTTTAACGCGGCAACAAAGAGCGCACACCTTATTTATCGGAGTGAAACGCGACCAGCAAAACACCTTTGCCGCCCATGCATGGGTCTCGATTGAAAGAGAAGTGGTATTGGGTGGGCCAGTTGACGATTATCAGATTATTGCGACTTATCCACGAGGATCTACGAATCTCCCTGATGAGACCACGCCGCTTGATATAGACCATTCATAGCAATTAATTGTTGATGGTCGCCACTTTCTACGATCTTCCCTTCTTGCATAATGTGGATCATATCCGCCTGCATCGCAGTCGTAACACGATGCGTAACCACCACCACTGTTCGCCCATTGGCCCAAGCACGCAGCCGCGCAAACCAATCTTGTTCCGACCAGCCATCAAGTGCACTGGTGGGTTCATCGAGCAACACCACCGAAGCCTGACGGTATAATGATCGAGCCAACGTCACCCGTTGCCATTCACCACCACTTAATTCGGTGCCTTTAAATAATCGCCCCAGCAATGCGTGTTCTCGCTCTGGCAACTTATCGGCAACTTCATCGGCCCCCGCCGTTTGGATGGCAGCTAAAAATCGAGAGATATCGATTTGCTCACCAACACTAACATTCTCGGCGAAAGAGGCTTGAAAGTGAGCGGCATCTTGCATCATGCAGGTGATCTGGGTCAGCCGTTCTTCTTCAGTCAGCAGCGTTATATTCTTACCAGATAAGAGAATTTGCCCCTCATCGGGTTGATATAATCCCGCTAATAATTTTAACAAACTCGATTTACCGGCACCGTTATTCCCCATAATGGAGCAGATCTGCCCATGCGGGATGGTTAAATCTAAGTGATCCACCGCTTTTGTTTGATTGTGGTGATAGCTGAAACAGACCTGCCGACACTCGATGGCGGGCAATGCATGATCACTACATGGTGGTTCCGCCTGATGGCATGCATCAACTGTAGAGTGCACTGATGGTATCTTTTCTTTTAGCGCGAAGGTGGTCAAAAATGCACGCACCTCGCCAAGAAAGAGACCCGCTCGGGTGACTTTAATCGCGCTTTCAACTAATTGTCCCAACATCCGACTCGCCAACCATAGCGACTGCACTGCAATGACAATATCCGACAATGAAAGATGGCCTGTTAGCCAATCGAGATAGAGCAGATAGCCACATCCTAAGAGCCCCGCAACTAATAAGATCGATGAGCCAATCGCAAAATACCACTGCTCTATATCTAAACTGCGTTGCAGTTGATGCACTGCTTGTTGCGCGTTTAAAAAACGCTGACGGAAAAAATCAGACAACCCAAACAGACGCACATCGGCAGCAAACTGACGATCGGTCATTACATGGCTATGGTAAAAGACCTCTCGTTGTAAGCGTGTTAATTGTCGTTGAGAGAGCACACGTCGGTATGATTGATAGCCTCCGAGTAATAACATAACGACAGACGCGCCGCCCAAGCTGACCAAAAGTTCTGGCCGCCAAATCACAAATGAACTGGCCATCGCCACTAAAAATAAGCCAGATTGTAATAACAAACCGGTGTGCTCTAATAACAACATCGGTTGCGTCACGATATTGGCTTTCACTTGGTGAATGCGATCGTGTGTGCGTGCTTGTTCAAATTCACCATACGGCAATGACAAAATAACCTGATGCATACGATCTTGCAGTGTTGCTTGCAGATTTTCAGCCAAACGACTGTGTAGCCATAATTTAGCTTGCTGCATCAGCGGCATGAGCAGCAACATCGACACCAGTACAAACAGTAATGGCAACAGGTGTTGTTCGGTTTGCTTATATTCCAGCGCTTGTAAAAAGCGATGTAACAATGCCAAAAAAGCAAAAGGCAAACCGGCGTTAATAAATAACACGATCAACCAACAGGTCGCCTGTTTCGGTGCCACAGCAAAAACTTGCCGAGTTCCCCAACGGGTATTCCCCCCCCAAATGCCTAGTTGCCGAAATAAGCTAATCACGTTGAACAATTAAGCCTTTTGCTTGTAATTGATCGAGAAATGGACGCGTATCATTTTGGCACGTTGCTTCATCAATCTCATATTGTTTTGCTAACTGAGCTATCAATTCCAATTCTGTTTGCGGTGCAATCAACATCTGCCAGATAACGCCCGCCGTTCCTTGTAAACTGAAATATTTACCTGACGTAAGGTCCATCACCACATGTTCACCATTCATTTCAGTTGAAGGGACATCCGGATTTCGCATGATCAACATAGTCTTTTCCCTCTCGTTATAAAACACGGTTTGAGTCGTTAAATTTACAACTTAGCCACAAATTTATCACAAGTAACAATGATATACTGCGAGCAGTTACGGATAACGGAACATCGTATGCTGGTTTTTGCCCATCGTAAATCAACCCCCTTATCATCGCTCGAATGCCATGCATTAAACGCATCACTGCAATCGCAGCGCACCATTCGACAATGGCATTCTGCCGAACAACACACTTATTTGGTCAGTTCGCCTCATCCGTTATTGCCGGAAGATCGTTTCGAACATGCGCCCTATGTGATGGGTGATTGGGTAATTGCTGGGTTTGCCAGATTAGATAATCGTGCAGCGTTGATCTCACAATTAGGCCTTAACAATGATGATGTGAGCGATACGGAGATAGTGGCACATGCATGGTATCAATGGGGAAAAGCGGGGCTAAACCGAATCTACGGTGACTTTGCCCTCATCGCTTGGCACATCAGCTCTCAAACATTACACATTGCCGTTGACCATCTTTCGCATACTCATCTTTATTACTATCAAGATGGCGACAATTTAGTCGTCAGCACACTACGTGCATCGCTGCTCACCCAGATTCCCGCCCTCAGAACAATCAACTCCGCGGCCTTATTAACCATGCTCACGGCTCGTTTTCCCGAAGCCGACCCGTGGCAAGGTATTCAGCATGTGCCCGCGGGGCATATGCTGTCTTTTGAACATAGCGGCAAACAAACCCTAGCGCGCTGGTGGCAGCCCCCCGAACAGCATTCGGTTTATCTCCGCGAGCCAAGAGATTACGCGGCCGCACTAAAACCAACCTTTGAAGCAGCAGTGAAATCATTGCTACGCTCCAATCAAGCTGTTGGCAGCACTTTATCGGGTGGGTTGGACTCTTCGCTGGCGACCGCCTATGCCGCCCGTTTTTTGGCTGATGAAGAGAAAACACTGGTCAGTTACACCTCTTCACCCGCCTCAACGAATGCAGAGAACCTCTATCAACGCCCAAACTGGGATGGCGATGAGTGGGCATTAACGGAAGAGTTAGCCGCATTGCATCCGAATATTCGGCATGTGCGTATTCAAAACCACCATTCCTGTGTACTCGATCATTTATCTGCCCAGCATCTCACCAGTTGGACACCCGTTCGCAACACAGCCAATTGTTGGTGGTTACAAGAAATTGCCACTTCTGCGGCGGTACAATCGCAACGCATTATATTAACCGGCGGAAAAGGTAATGCTTCTCTGAGTTATGCTGGCAATGGTGGCCTAGCACGACTCTTACCTCAAGGGCATTGGCGGTGGGCGTTGCAACATCTGGCCGCACAAACACCGTGTTCAATGACTCATTTGGCCAAGCAACTGTCGCATATGAGTGGTTTAACCCCATTATTAAAACGCCAATCACAGTCAGAAAATACTATTCCGAATGGATTGATGCCTTCTTGGCTCTCCAAGCAGTGGCGCGAAAAGATTGATTTCAGGTGGCCAAGCAAACCACCGTTAGCATGGGCTGATCGCTGCGCTTTTTTATTAAGCGAAACACCCGTTTATAAACCTGATTTTTTGCAACAGTTTGGGGTGCTGATGACCGACCCATTTGCCGATCGCGCCCTCATCGAGCAGTTGCTCACTTACCCGCCCGAGGCGTTTGTAGGTCTTGGTTTTGAACGTTTGCAAGCACGTTTACTGGGCGAAGGTTTCGTGCCCGACAGCATTCGTTGGCGCACTCGACGCGGCGAACAAGCACCCGATGAGGGCTATTGGATCATCCGAGATAAAGCCCACTATCTGTCAACATGGCAGCGCTTACGAGAAAACAACGCCATTCAACAACTTTTTGATATCAAGGCCATTGATGCTTCGCTTTCAGAAGCAACCTCCAGACTCGGGGTACGCTTGACGGCGAGTTCGCTACACCGCTTATTTGATATCTGCCTGTTTATTGAAAATGCACAGCAACATTGGCAAGCAACGCTCAGCGATTAAGGAATTTATTGTGTTTACGTTACCTTTTCATGATTGTGAGATAAACGTAATCTCACAAAGCCACCCCCTATCAGGCCCATTACGTCACGAGCAAACCCATTGGCAGATGAAAGAAAATGCGATGTGGATACGTATTCCTTCTATTGCTGAATTTAATGTTCAAAATGGCACAAGTGTTGAGATATTCCCGCTTAATGAAGGTATAGACCCGCTGGTGCTACAACACTTCTTGCTCTCAACCCCCTATGCCGCACTTAGCTTACAGCGTAATGAATTGCCGCTGCATGCTGCGGCACTCACTAAAAAGGGCTGGGATAGCGCAATTCTGGTCTGCGCCCATTCTGGTACGGGTAAGTCCACAACCGCAGCCGCCTTATGCCAAAATGGATGGTCATTGCTGAATGACGATATCAGTCGGTTAACCTTAGAGAACAATCAGTTGGTTGTGCACCCGGCCAGCCAATCGATTCGCTTATGGCCCGATAGTTGTGAAAAATTGGCCGTTGATGCTCCCAAACTAAGCCTTTCGGTTGGCTTGAAAAATAAACTACTCTGGCCTGCGCCAAGTTGTCAGGATGCATTACCGGTACGTTCAATTGTGGAATTAGTTCGGCCGAGGAAAGACGAAGAAGTTATCACATCTGGGTGGCATTCAGTGACTGGTGGAGAGGTATTTGGATTAACCCGTTTGCATACATTTCGGCCGCCATTAATTAGCGGATTAAATAAGGCTGCCGTGCATTTCAAGTTTGCTGCTCACATTGCTCACCATTTCCCCGTGCACCGTTTAGTGATTGATACAACGATGTCACCACAAACTGTCGCTGAATTAATAGAGGCGCATTTTTGCCATGAATAACATGATCTTATTAGCTAGCTACCCAAAATCTGGCAATACTTGGTTGCGGATCTTATTGTCCAACTTGCTGTATCCGGAAAAAGCACCTGTATCTATCAACGAAATTATTGTTGGCGGATTCAAGACCGACAAGCGCCTCTCATTTGATCAATTCATGCCATGGGAAGCCAGTGACCTAAGTCGAGAGTCAACGGACTGTTTCCTTCCCGATTTTTATCGCCTCGCCCTTGAGAATGAAACTGACACTGTATTTCTTAAAACGCACGATATGTTGCGCAAAAACCAAGATGGTGAATACATATTTCCTTCCGAGCGAGTTAAAGCTGCAATCCACATCGTGCGCCACCCACTTGATGTTTTACCATCTTACAGCAAACATTTTGGTCTGACGCATGAAGAGGGATTAACCGCCATGTTGACACCCGATCAGCTCATTAAAACTCAGCTTAAAGCCGCAAAAGATAAACGCCGTTTACCCGAAGATCATGGCTCATGGAATACGCATACCTTGAGCTGGATGAATAAAGATATTCCTTTTCCGGTGCATCGTGTGCGCTATGAAGATTTGCGAAAAGATCCACTCATCCAATTTACTCAATTGTTTTCTGCATTAGGTTTATTTTTCTCAAAAGAGCAATTACAGATCGCAATTGAACAAAGCAGCTTTAAGAATTTACAAAAACAAGAAATGAACTCGGGGTTTCGGGAGCGACTGGATAAAAGTACCGCACCATTTTTCAGGAAAGGTGTTGTAGGTAGCGGCAAGACAGAAATAGCACCAGAACTGCAAGATAAACTAATAATTGGTTGCCAATCAGTCATGATGCAGCTTGGTTATAACTAATATGGCATATCAACAATGTTGCTATGCCATAGATTAAGTTAATCCTTTTGCGGGAACTGCATATCCTGATAGCGTACAAAACGCGTCTTGTTTTTCAGCTTATAACCCAGCCACAACATAAAGAAGATCGGAATACCGATGTAGGTCGCCGCAGCCCCTTTCCAATCTATCGCATCAGCAGTAAAGGCGGTGTAATCCTGCCCTAATGTCACCAGCAGACACAATAGGAATGCCAACAGCGGGCCAAACGGGAAAAACAAGGCACGGTAAGGCAAGTGGTGTAATTCCCCACCTTGTAACAGATAACCTTTACGGAAGCGGTAATGACAAACGGCAATGCCCAGCCAAGCGATAAATCCGCTCATACCAGACGCACTCATCAGCCACATATAGACGGCCTGATCACCAAACAGCGAAGTCAGGAAACACAACATGGCCACCAGCGTGGTCGCGATTAATGCATTCACCGGTACACCGTTGCGGCTCAAACCGGCCAGCCATTTCGGCGCCATGCCGTTACAGGCCATGGTGTAAAGCATGCGTGTGGAGGCGTACATGCCTGAATTACCCGCAGAGAGGATCGCTGTCAAAATAACGCTGTTCATTACCGCCGCCGCTAACACCAGACCGGCCCTATCGAACACCAATGTGAACGGGCTGGCACTGATATCCGTGACATCATTTTTCAGCAATTGCGGATCGTTATACGGCAGCAACACGCCAATAATGAAGATCGCAAACACATAAAACAGCAAAATACGCCAGAACACCTGCCGTACCGCGCGTGGAATGTTTTTACCCGGATTTTCAGATTCGCCCGCCGCCACACCGATAAGCTCTGTCCCTTGAAACGAGAACCCGGCGATCATGGCCACACTCAGTAACGCGGGGAAACCACCGACAAATGGCGCATCACCCGTGCTGAGATTGCTCCAGCCCGGATGCGAATCACCGTGCATGATGCCAAATACCATCAGCATACCGATACCGATGAAGGCAATGACGGTCACGACTTTGATCAGCGAACACCAGAATTCCGCTTCACCAAAGCCTTTTACGGTAAAGCCATTCAACGCCACGATGATCGCCAGAAAGCCCGCGCTCCAGATATAACCCGGCACCTCTGGAAACCAATATTTCATGATGATGGCGGAAGCGGCTAACTCGACCGCCACAGTGATCGCCCAGTTGTACCAATAGTTCCACCCCTGTGCAAAACCAAAGGCCGGATCAACAAAGTGGCTGCCATACGATGCAAATGAACCGGAAACGGGCATAAAGGCAGCCATTTCGCCCAAACTGGTCATCAGGAAATAGACCATCAAGCCAATTAACAAATACGCTAACAGCGCGCCACCCGGCCCGGCATTGGCAATCGTTGCACCAGAGGCAACAAATAACCCCGTACCGATCGAACCACCAATGGCGATCATGCTGAGATGCCGCGGCTGCAATTTCCGTTGCAGGCCCGACGTGTGTGCAGAGGTTGTCATAACCCTTTCCTTTCTTCTGTTTTCGCTGTTTTCCCCGCTTACTGTGTTTTTTTCACACAGCAGCTTAAAAGGCCGCTAGAAATACGCAGCAAACCGGGTTTTGGCAAGTTTTTTTTAGAGGAAAAGATCAAACTTTTGGTATAAAAAACCAGCAATATTTAGTTTATTAAAATAAAATTTCGGGGTTGATGAATGAAATAGCAGTATATCTGCATTAACCACCATTTTACTCAATGGTGGCTGCATAACTATTGAAACTGCTATTTTTGAGAACGAGGAAATGAGCGTTAAACTAGCAACACTTGGATGCCACGCTGCTCCAGTGTGGTTTGATCCGCTTCACTGATGCCGTGGTCGGTGATCACGATGTCTATCTTGTCGATTGGCACCACAACGTTCGGGGTCTTGCGGCCAAATTTACTGGAGTCTGTGACTACGATGATTTGTTTCGCAGCCTGACACATGGCCTGACTCACCTGATACGCTTCAATAAAGGTGGTAGTGCCCTGTTCAATATCAAAACCATCGGCACCGATAAATAGCTTATCAAAGGTAAAAGCACGGAACGCCTGTTCAGCCAAGCCACCATGAAAGGAAGCGGAACGTTTACGGTACGTGCCGCCCGGCATCAGCAAATTCATGTTGCTGTCGCGGGCCACAGCTTCATTCATGATATGCAGGCTGTTGGTCATCACCGTCAACGCCACCCGCTCAACCAACCACGGCACCATCTGCAGTGTGGTGCTGCCGTTATCTAAGATAATAGATTCGCCATCGTGCACCAGCGAGGCAGCTTTGGCACCGATCCGCTGTTTGATACTTTGATTGAGCGCGGTTTTTTCATCGATAGTACGGTCTTCTGCAACTGGCTGAGAAATCGCTTCGGCGCCGCCATAACGGCGTGTCACTAGGTGAGCCAGCTCTAACTGTCGCAGGTCGCTGCGGATGGTGGCGCCAGTAATATTAAAGTGGTTTGCCAGATCATTGACTGACGTTCTGCCCTGTTCACGCAGATAACGTACTAACATTTCCCGACGAACTTCAACGCTCATATCAGACTCTCTATGCCAATCTATTACGAATAAGATACATGGAGATTTTCAAAACGAAAGAATTAAAATAATTTCATTATCATTTTGTTGACAGCGCGCAAGATACCGCTTCACGTACCGAGGGTTCCAGCCCAGAACTCATGCGATCAGATAAGGGAATTCGCGCATGGATCAAGGCAGATAATGGCGTCGGACGCGCAAAAATAGTCACACCTTTCATGATACTGGCATCAACAATCAGGCCATTAGCATCATGTGCTAACACGACTAAGGTTTTTGGTTTCCAACGTGACGATGTTTTGCCAATTTTCACTGTGCCTTTCAAACTCATGTTTTGTAGCATGCGATTAAAGGCACGCATCTGCAAAAAACCAGTGGCGATTTGCAATGCCCAGGCAAAACCTGCACAAATTATCAACGCATAAGTTGCATCCATTTTTCACCTCGTATCTGGAAAAAAGGCAGTGTAAAAACACTGCCAAACATAACAGGCATCCTCAGGAGCTAAACCAGGACCCTATTTACCCTGAACGTAATCAAACTTAGAACATCACCTGACCGCCAGTGATATTGATCATTTGGCCGGTGCAATAGCTGGCTTCATCACTGGCGTAAAACTTCAGTACATTTAATACGTCTTGATAATCACAGCCGCGTTTCAATGGCACTTTATCGATATAGGTCTGTTCCACCTGATCTTCCGGAATACCTAATTTCTTCGCATATTGTGGCAACAGCGATTGGAACATCGGGCTTTTCAGCAGATTACCCAACATCAGGGAATGCACGGTAATGTTGTGTTCCGCCAGATCTAACGCCAGTGACTGGGTTAAGCCAACGCCACCAAACTTAGCCGCGGAATAACCGGAATTGTGTTTTGAGCCGACTTTACCGGATTTGGAGTTGATTTGAATGATGCGGCCACTGTTTTGTTTGATCATGACTTTGGAAACCGCACGCGCACAGAGGAAATAGCCGGTCAGATTGACGTCGATGGAGCGTTTCCACGCATCCAGTGAGAATGCATCAATCTTCGCCGCCTGCGCCACACCGGCGTTGTAAACCAGCAGGTCGATGCGGCCAAAACGTTCTGCCACCGCACCGACCATACGTTCTACATCTACTTCATCGGTGGAATTCGCTTGCACAGCCATGACATTCTCTTGGCCAAACTGTTCAGCAATGGTGGCCGCAGATTCTTCTGCACTGACACCATCCAGATCGGCGACCGCTACCTTGTATCCGGCATCGGCTAAGCCGCTGCTCAGGAACGCACCCAGGTTACGGCCACCGCCAACTACCAATGCCACTTTTGACATGTTAATCTCCTAATTGCTAGTCTCGCTCCCCCCTGCAACGAGCGCCAACTCATGTGTTGCAGAGGGGGCAGTGAGTTTTAGTTATTCGGTTTTAAAGATAATTTCAGTTCCCAGCGCCAATTCATCAGGGCATATCCCTTTAACATGTACGGTGCCAGGGTATTCAGCGACTGTGTCGCCATCAAATCGGATCGTAATGTGTCCGAGTTCGCCCAGGTTTTGGTTGACCACATCGCCGACCGCAGTGATGGGATAAGACACGGCACCCAACATGAACTGACCACCAACGCTGATCTCACCGGTTAACGCTGCTGCCGGGTGAATGAAGCAGTAATCTGCAACATCGGCTGGGGCATTATCGTTAAATAGGATCATCATCTTGTCGCTCAGGGCATCTGCCGCATACTCACCGATCTGAGTTAATTGGGTACGGTACAACATAGTCATTTCAAGCCTCGACTGTTATTACTGATAGATAAAGAACGATACAAACCACGCCAGCAGGACGGTCGGTGCACCGGTTAAGAACCGGGAGTAAAGCACAGACGGTACGCCGATCTGAACGGTTTTTGGTTTTGCTTCGGCCAGACTCAAACCCACTGGGATAAAGTCACATGCCGCTTGTGCATTGATAGCAAACAGAGCAGGTAGTGCCAACTGCGGTGGAATGTTACCCATACCGATCTGTGTGCCCACCAAAACCCCGATAACTTGCGCGATAACCGCACCAGGGCCAAGGAACGGTGACAGGAATGGGAATGAACAAATTAACGCCAACGTGATCAAACCAAAGGGGCTTTTCGCCAACGGGATCAGCGCATGTGCAATCACATCACCGACTCCTGACGCAATGATGACACCGATCAGCATCGAAACGAACGCCATAAACGGTAGGATAGATTTCAATACCGTATCGATAGTCTCACGACCAGCCTGGAAGAAGGTCGCCATGACCGAGCCCATGCCGATCCCGATCTTCGCCAGTAAACCGTCACTCTGCTCGCTCAGTTTTTTCGAGCTGTCATACTGACGCGGCTCTTCTTTATACGTGTGCTGCATGGTTGGCGCCGGTGTGGCGGTACCTTGTACGCTGACCGTAATGTTGTCAGGACGAACGCCGGAGACATAAATGTCTTCCACGATGAAGTCCGCCATCGGGCCGCTTTTGCCGGTGGAATGGATGTTTACGGTTGGGATCCGTTTTTTCGGATACAGACCGCAGCGTAATGTGCCACCGCAATCAATCACCGCAACGGCGATTTCATTATCAGGAACGGAGGTTTTAAAGCCATCAACCG
The DNA here is from genome assembly GCF_963556105.2 of uncultured Tolumonas sp. Lineage (NCBI taxonomy): Bacteria > Pseudomonadati > Pseudomonadota > Gammaproteobacteria > Aeromonadales > Aeromonadaceae > Tolumonas > uncultured Tolumonas sp. The sequence goes on along the minus strand of NZ_OY829945.1, from coordinate 259,282 downwards.
CTTCCATGCCTGACAATTCCACCATACGGTCCACGATGTCAGGACGTGTACCCGCGGTGATATAAAGGACCTTTTTGTTCTTATCCACTGGGATGGTCAACGGGCCGCCCCAGCCACCATTTCCTTTGGTGATATACAATGCATTTGCCATGATGTCTGCTCCTGAACCTGATTAGTTAGCGTGCATGTGCACTTCGGTGCTAAGACGGATGTTCTGTTGTTTCTCTACAAACGCGGTGGTTAAGTCAGTCACCCAGCCGCGGAAGAAGTTAGAGATCATGCCGACAAACAGATAGCTGATCGCCAGCGGTGCCAGTGGCAGATGCAGGGTGGTTAAACCATTGGCAATGCCTAAGTACACAAACAACTCGCCCGGGTTGATATGAGGAAACAGACCGTTCATGGAATGGCAGCTATAAGAAGCCGCAGCATAATATGACGGTTTATAACGTTCCGGTAAGAAACGACCTAAACTCAGTGTCATCGGGTTCATGAATACAAAAGTACCCACTACCGGCAGTATCAGATAACGGGAAACCGGGTTACCTGCACATTTCTGCGCCAGACGTTCGACACGTTCCTGACCGATAAAACGGATCAGCGCGTTCATGGCCACCATCAGTGAGATCAACAGCGGGAGAATGCCAGTGACCATACTGACAAACACCTCGCCTCCTTTCTGGAATAGTCCGATAAACCATTCCGCTGCATGAATTACTAAATCCATGACCTATTCCTCAATTTGTTCCATCGTTGTTGAAGAAGCACAGACATTCCCAAGGGAAAGATGTGCCGTTCATTACAAGCTCTAAGACTCATTACTACTGCGCTCACAGCCCGTACATTTATATTTTCACAATGAACGAATAATTTCCTGTTTTGATTTTCACATTGTGATGCAAGTGGCATTTTTAGTTTGAAAGGTATTGATAGCAAACCTCATTCGATACCCAATAATTGCGATAAAAATGGCTTTTTCATTTCTAAATGATCATAAAAGCCAGATTAAAGCTCCGAAAGAGGCTTATTTTTTGTAAAAATTTAATCCTGATGTGGAAAATGAGGCGTAAAAAATGAAAAAAGAATGCTTTATTTTAACTCAAGATGAAAAACACAAATGAAAATAAACTTTCAAAATGAAATTTACATTTTTATCTGAAAATAACGCACACCGATTTGCTCCTGCTACCCACCTCTTGTTAATATCTGGATAAATGCACAGTACTCGAGGTTTCAATGGAACTCTCTGCAGTCCCGATTTCCATGTTGAAAGGTGTTGGCAGCAAGTTGGCCGAAAAGCTGACGCATCTGCGGCTGCATACTGTGCAAGATTTGCTTTTCCATTTGCCACTGCGTTATGAAGATCGCACGCGGCTTTATCCGATCGCGGAATTAAGTGCCGATCATTCCTGCACTACCGAAGGCGTGATCCAAAGTTGTGACATTCAAATGGGAAAACGGCGGATGCTGTTGTGTCGGATCAGTGATGGCAATGGCTCGGTGACGCTGCGATTTTTCCATTTCACCGCCGGACAGAAAAATGCGCTGGCTGTCGGGCGGCGTATCCGTTGTTTTGGTGAAATCAAACGCGGGCTACATGGTTTTGAGATCGTGCACCCGGAATACAAACTGCTGGATGATGATGCGCCGTTAGACACTGATGCCACGTTGACCGCCGTATACCCGACCACGGAAGGTTTGCGTCAGGCGTCATTGCGTAACCTGACCGATCAGGCGTTGCAACTGCTGAAAGAAAATGGCGTCAAAGAGCTGTTACCGGATGGGTTATATCCACGGCAACTGAGCCTCGCCGATGCTCTGCTGTTACTGCATCGCCCGCCACCAGATATATCGCTGGCTCAGTTAGAAAACGGCCAACATCCTGCCCAACAACGGCTGGCGCTGGAAGAGCTGATCGCGCATCACCTGACCGTCTTACAACTGCGTTACAGCACGCAACAGCATCAGGCGCGCGCCTTACCCACCGATTGTTCGTTGTGTGAACAACTGCTAGCCCGTTTGCCTTTCAAACCGACCGGTGCCCAGCAGCGTGTGGGCCGGGAAATTAGCCACGATCTGACCAAACCCTACCCAATGATGCGACTGGTGCAAGGCGATGTTGGCTCGGGGAAAACGCTGGTCGCTGCGCTGGCGGCGCTACAAGTGATCGCGCATGGCGGGCAAGTGGTGCTCATGGCGCCAACGGAATTGCTGGCTGAACAACATGCCAACAATTTCAGTAACTGGCTCTCCCCATTAGGTATTGAAACCGGCTGGCTCGCCGGCAAAGTGAAAGGCAAAGCGCGTGAAAAACAGCTGGAAGCCATTCGTAGTGGGCAAGTCAAAATGGTGGTCGGCACACATGCGGTGTTTCAAGAACAGGTTGAATTTCAGCAACTGCTGCTGGTGATTGTCGATGAACAGCATCGCTTTGGTGTGCATCAACGTTTGGCCTTACGTGAAAAAGGTGCGCAAGATGGCATTTATCCGCATCAGTTGATCATGACCGCAACCCCGATCCCACGCACATTGGCCATGACCGTGTATGCCGATCTGGACACCTCGATCATCGATGAACTGCCGCCGGGGCGTACACCTATCACCACCGTCGCCCTACCCGATACTCGCCGCGAAACCGTGATCGAGCGGGTACGCCAAGCCTGTCTAGAAGGGCGACAGGCATATTGGGTTTGTACCTTAATTGAAGAGTCTGAAGTGCTGGAGTGTCAGGCGGCAGAAAATACGGCAGAAGACCTACAACACTTGTTACCAGAATTGCACATCGGTTTAGTGCATGGCCGCATGAAACCGGCCGAAAAACAGCGCGTAATGCAGGAATTTAAAGACGGTATTTTGCATCTGTTAGTGGCCACCACCGTGATTGAAGTCGGTGTTGATGTACCCAACGCGAGTCTGATGATCATCGAAAACCCTGAACGGCTAGGTTTGGCCCAATTACACCAGTTGCGCGGGCGAGTGGGTCGTGGTGCCATCGCGTCGCATTGTGTGCTGTTATATCATGCGCCGCTGTCCAAAACCGCACAGCAACGCTTAGCCGTATTACGCGACAGCAACGATGGTTTTGTTATTGCACAAAAAGATTTAGAACTGCGCGGCCCCGGTGAAATGCTCGGCGCCAAACAAACCGGCTTAGCCGATCTGAAAATTGCCGATCTGGTGCGCGATCAGGCGTTAATACCGCAAGTGCAGCAACTGGCACAACGAATTTTCCAGCAATACCCTGCTTGCGTCACACCGCTGATCCGTCGTTGGTTCGGTGAACGAGATGATTATTCTCAAGCCTGATGCCATCCGTTACACTGAAGGTCAAACTTGCCTTAATTGTGTGTTCTGAATGGCTTTTTTCATGCATCGTGCTTTTCGCTGGTTTCTGTATACCGTTCTGGTGCTTGTTGCGGCTATCTGGTTAACCTTGGGTCTGCTCAAACCGGAACATCTGAAAGGCCCTTTTGTCGCTTGGGTGCAACAGCAAACCGGTCTGCCGCTGGAGATCGGTAAACTCAATTACAACCCGCTGTTCCCGAATGTGGTGCTGGCAGAAAATGTGACCCTCGGCCCGGATCTCAAAGCAGATAAAGTCTATCTGGAAATCGCCAGTGGCTCGTGGTGGCAACGTCAGTTACATATCGCGCATCTGGATATCATTCACCCACAAATCAAATGGCAACCTGGCCTCAATCTGCCGCAGCCACTGCGTCAGTTACAGATCGATGATCTGACCATTGATAAGATGAAACTGAGCTGGAATAACGGTTCATTAGACGGTGGCAGTCTGCATCTCACCAACTGGCAACCGATCCGGGATGGCGAAGTGCTGCCGTTTGCTGATGTCAAATTTGACGCCAGTGTTGATCGGTTACAACTCGATGCCTTAATACTGGGACGAACCCGCGCCCAAGGCACACAATCAGGCCGTATCATCACCATCAACGATCTGGAAAGTGACCTGTTCCATGGTGGCATGGCCGCCAAACTGAGCTGGGATCTGAACCACAATCAGCTCGATTTTCAGGAACTAGCGCTCGCGAATTGGCAGCTTGACCTACAAACGCTACCGACGCTCCCCGTGGTTTTACCCCACATTACGGCAGAACAAATCACCTTAGAAAACATCAGTGCCATTGATCTGAGCAAACATTTTGCGCTGAATCAGGCCACCGGGACGGTCGAAAAACTGACCTGGTTACCAGGGCAATGGCCTACCTTTGAATATCAGGGCAAACTGGGCGAATTCACCGATGGCCTGTTTCAGTTAACCGATATGCAGGGCGAAGGTCGCCTGCGTGAACAAGACTGGCGTCTACAACTGGAAGGCGCTGCCTACGCCGGACAATTTAATGCCGATCTCGAAGGTAACCGCCAACCAGCCACACTCACAATCAATGACCTGCAATTAAACAACATGCAACCCGAGCTGCGTCCCGGCTGGCATGAATGGTTGGCGGCACAACCATTCCAACAAATTGACCTGCGCCGTTTGGATGTCAGTCATTTCTCGCTGATCTCGTTTGATGACAGTGTGCCCTTAACCATGAAATGGCTGGATCTGTTCCTCACGGATCTGCGTTGGACACCCCAGGGCCTGCAAAACAGTAGCCACAAATCCCGGCTGGAAGGCAGCTGGCTGGAGTTAGTATGGCAAACACTGGTCAGCCGCAAAGCCGAATTCCAAGCCGAAATGGCTGACAACGCAGTGCAATTCAAACAATTTACGACTCAATTGGAAGAGTCCGCCTTGAATATCAGCGGCCAATGGGGGCTGAAAGCTGACATTCCACATCAATTAAAACTGTCACTGAAGAATTTCGATTTGGAACAACTCAGCGAGATGTGGGGGCCGCGTTATCCATTTGCCGGTCAAGCCAATCTGACGCTCGATCTGCAAGCACAAGGGCAAGACTGGACTAGCATCAAACCAAGCCTTAAAGGCTCTGCGACTTTGGATATGCAGGATCTGTTTGTTAATGGGCTGACACTCGATGCCTATCTCGATGCCCTACTAACCCCCAAAGCCCCGCCGACACAGGATTTTGGTCAGATGATTGGTAAATTACGCGGTGGCGACAGTGCGTTTAACCATGTTCGGATTAACCTGCAAGCCGATAAAGGCCGGCTTGATTTCAGCAACTCGGCATTTGAATCTATTACACATTTGATCGGTGTGAAACAAGGCTTGGATCTCAGTAAAAACAGCTGGCAACTACAGCTTGGTTTACTCAATGATCAGAATCAACCGGAATTACTCGGCACCCTAAGTGGTGAGTTAACCACACCGAAATTACAATTCCGTTTGCCAGCAAATAATGCCGGCAACTGGGCCACCCAGCCGATCCATTATCCGCCACAGGGTAAAGAAGGGGCGTTACGGGAATGAATGCCTTCCCGGCTGTGGAGTTCGATGTCACGACCGCCAGCGAAGCCGGGGCGCTTATTTATTGGCAGCGGAAAGAAGAACAATCACTGGAGGTGCGCGAAGACAGCGAATTTCGCTGGTTGCTGCTGGATGGTGTTGTGCAATCGGTCTTACGTCATACGGCACCGGATGAGTTGTGTTTACCCCACCAGCAGATCTTACGGGCCTTGTTACCCGCCCATGCCGAACAGGTCTTACATTTAGGTTTGGGGGGTGGCGATTTCCTGCGTTGGTTACACCATCGTTACCCCGGCGTGCAACAAACCGCCATCGATCTGAATCAGCAGGTCATTCATCTCTATCAACGGTTTTTCCAGCAAGCCGAACAACCACAGCTACATACTCAGGATGCCTTTGTTTGGCTGAGCAATGCTCGCCAACAATACGATCTGATCTTGATCGATCTGTTCAGTGATGACGGCAGCCCAGCGCCCTTGTTTCAAGCTGAAACCTACCAGCAACTGCAAAAAAACATGACTGCGGAGGGTAAAGTCATTGTGAATTTACTGCCGCGCACCGAACAAGAGTGGCAACGGGTGCAGCAGTTACTGGCCCATTGTGGTGATGTCCGCAGCGTGCAAATCGCCGGCTACCGCAACTATCTGCTGTGGACCGAACCTAAACAACTACCTAGACCTGTAACCACCTAGACCTGCAACCAAAAGGTAACCGGGCCATCGTTCACTAGACTGACCTGCATATCGGCCGCAAACCGGCCACTGGCCACCGGAACACCCTTAGCCGCTACCTGTGCGATAAAATGTTCATACAAACTTTCAGCCTGTGCTGGATCCGCATTGCGTTCGGCAAAACTTGGCCGCATGCCTTTGTGGGTATCCGCGGCTAAGGTGAACTGGGAAACCACCAGCACACTACCGCCGACTTGTTGCACATTCAGATTCATTTTCCCGTCAGCATCGCTGAACACCCGATAACCCGCTACACGATGCGCTAACTTATCGGCTTTCGCCGCATCATCACCACGCTCAACGCCCAATAACACCAGCAAGCCTTGGCCTATTTCGCCGGTAATTTCACCGTCCACCACAACACGGGCTTCACTGACCCGCTGGATCAAAGCAATCATGATTTTTCCTCAATATTGGTATCGGCTTAGCTTAACGGAAATTTTTTCGGAACAGAAAAAAAGAGCGGCGAGAGGAGACTTCTCGCCGCTAAAGGTCCGCTTATTCAGCGTTCTACAAAGGAACTCGGTGATGGATAGCTCGGTAAAGAGCTCAGTGATGAACTGGCTGATGGTGTGAATGCCAATCATCTGAAGCAGGTACGGTATTGCGTGCATGATGGGTCAGATACAACAGCACTGCACTGCCCAGCAACAACACTATGCCCAGACCAAAAATCGAAGTGACGCCCAAGCCAACTAACAAGGCACTGGCGAGTGAGGCTGATAACATTTGCCCCGCGCCCGCCAGCGCTGTCGCAGTACCAGCCGTGCGTTTGTAAGGTTCCAGCAAACTGGCCAGCGCATTCGGGAATGCCATGCCATTGCCGAAAGCAAACAGCGCCAGACCCAACATCATTAACAATGCGGTGTGCGGCAGTAACAACATGCTCAAACCAGATAAAAATTGCAGCAGCGACGCGCCTTGCAAGACGGTTTCTTTCGAGAAATAGTGACGGGTTTTACTGGCCAAGATGCCGCCCAAAACCAGAGAAAATGCCGGTAATAGCGTCCAGCGACCATACACATCCGCACTCATGCCGACTTGCATTTGCATGATGAAGGGCATTACTGAGATAGAAAAAACGTTCAACGAATACTGGATCCACACCACACCAGAGTAACAACGGAAGTGATTACTCTTCAGCAACTGGGCATATTGATGCACAAAATCGATGAAGTGCGCCCGTTCATCCGCAGACTGCGCTTGATGGGTTTCGTCAAAACGATAGAACAACAGCACCCACAACAAACCTAAATAACCCGCCATGGTGAAGAAAATACTGACCCAGCCAAAATGAGTGGTCAGAAAACCGCCAGCTAATGGAGTAATGGTCGGCACAAACGCCATCACAATGCCAAAATAAGCCATCGCCTGACGTAAATGAGAACCTTCATAACGGTCACGCAGTGAGACGCGGGCAATGACCGATGCACAACCGGCACCAATACCCTGCAACACACGCCCTAAAATAATCAGTGACGCACTGTTGTGCGCGAACAAGCAAAGCAGAATGCCAAATACCGCCACCATCAAACCGGATAACAACACCGGACGGCGGCCGTAAATATCAGATAACGGGCCATAGAACAGTTGTGAGGGGCCAAAACCGAGCAGATAAGCCGACACCAACCATTGTGTCATCTGCGAAGAAATACCCAGATCCTGGTGCATTTCCGGCAGGGCTGGCAGTAATAAACTCATTCCGGTCTGACCAACGGCGATCAGCAAACAGGAGTAGATCACCGGTACCCATTTCTCGCTGCGACTTAATTCTTTTTGCTGCAGGATCACGGGTTGTTGAATAACCGCTGGATCTTTATAGTATGCGCCACTGCTACTGTCACTACTCATTTTTGTTCTCTGGATTTAGCGGGAATACAAAGCCCGAAACCATGAAATGACACTTTCATGGTGAAAAACTCTGTAAATCGAACGATTGACGAGGTTTTTCATAATTATCAGTAGCAAGGGTCATAACTGTCTAACGACTAATATTCATAGCCTGTGATAAGAAAAACTTTTCACCAATTTTGGCGTAGATTATGCAGAACACATTCCAGTTCCTGCTCAAGGCAGGCCGCATAAGCATCTGCGTTTCAAGGGGTTAATGTGAACGTTCGTTTTCTGGAAACATTTTTGTGGGTCGCACGATTAAATAGTTTTCGTTTAACTGCGGAAAAATTGTTCACCACACAGGCGTCGATCTCCAACCGCATTGCGGCACTGGAAGAGGAACTCGGTGTTAAATTGTTCGTACGCGACAATAAAGGTGTACGTTTGACCCCGGATGGTGACAAGGTGCTGGAGTATGCCGAACAGATCGTCGGGCGAGCACATGCCTTACGTATGTCACTCGGGCAAGCCAGTGGTTATGAAGGTAAAGTCCGTATCGGTGCCATCGATTCGGTAGTACAAACCTGGTTTATTGAACTGTTATCCTGGATCACGGTCAATTACCCGCATCTGGAAGTCGAAATTGCGGTCGACAGTGCGCGCGGACTGTCAAATCAATTGCAAAAAGGGTATCTGGATATCGCCTTTCAGGCAGACCTGGTGCGTCTGGAATCGATCCGCAATCTGGAGCTGGCGAAATACCCAATGCGCTGGATTGTTGCCGCTAATTCCCCCTATAACCGCCCCTTCTCGTCGCTGCAGGAATTAGCCAGTGAACGGTTGATCACTTTTGTCGCCAACTCGCGGCCGCATCAAGATATTCTGAGCTTGCTGCATCTCAATGGCATAACGTCGCCCCGCATTAGCTGCGTAAACTCATTTGCTGCCATGACCCGCCTGATTGAAGATGGTTTTGGCATCGGCGTGATCCCGCCCGCGTTGGTGCGCGAACAACTGGCGAATGGTTCCTTGGTGATTTTAAACATTGCCAATACCCAGCCGTCTTCACTGTCGATGTTGTCGCAAGTAGCTTCGTGGCGTACCGGCTCCGGGCTGGAACACTGCGAAGCGATTGTGCGGCAAGCACAAAATATCGTGCAGCGGTTCTGCAAAATCATCGGCCCGGAACGCGGCATCGCGGCCAACAGTGCGCCGGCGGTGAAACAAGTTGATAGTCCCGCTGAGATAAAAGCAGTTACTATACGCTGAGAATTTTCTTTCGGAGCCCACCATGCAGTTCTTCCGTCGTTTACAGGACATCCGTGCTATCAGTTTTGATCTTGATGACACCTTATACGACAACCGTCCGGTGATTGAACACGCCGAGCAATGGATGGTGGAACACATGCGCGACCGTTATCTGGCTAGCGCCATGTATGATCGGGCCTCGTGGCTGCAGCTGAAACACGAATTACAGCATGCCGACCCGTCACTGAAAGACGATGTCAGCCGCTGCCGGATTGTCATGTTGGAAGTGGGCTTGCAACGCGGGGGGATGCCCGCTGAGACAGCAAAAATCGAGGCACAACGCTGTTTTGCCGAATTTCTGGAAGTCCGCTCGCAAGTGGCCGTACCGCCGGAATCGATTGAGGTGTTGAAAAAACTCAGCCGCCATTTCCCGTTGGTCGTGATCACCAATGGCAATGTGCTGCTGGAACGCATCGGGCTGGAGGGTCATTTTAAGCATGTACTCAAAGCCGGTAATGGCCAACGCATGAAGCCGGCACCAGATTTGTTCCGTTTGATGGCCGCACGATTGGAATTACAGCCGCAACAGATCCTGCATGTCGGGGATGATGTGACTACCGATGTATTCGGCGCGATAAGAAACGGTTATCAAGCCGCTTGGATCAACAACCAAGGGCAAGACTGGCGCAGCCTGCACACCTTGCCGCATCTGATGTTGCAAGATATTCGTGATCTGCTGACCCTCATTCCGGAAGCCCAACGATGAAACTGTCGAACTACATGACCGGCTTGCTGCTGGCGATCTTGGCCGCCACCGGTTTTGCCTGCAAAGCGATTTTTGTCAAACTCGCCTACCGTTATGGCGTCGACGGCACCACGCTGGTGACCATCCGCTTGCTTTTGGTCTTACCATTAATTATCACCATGCGCCTGCTGCGCAAAGCTCCCGCCACGGCTTTATCCTGGCATGACCGCGGTATGATCATTCTGCTCGGTTTACTCGGTTATTACTTATCCAGTCTTCTCGATTTTCTCGGCTTAGAAACCGTCAGTGCCAGTATTGAACGCCTGATCTTGTGCTTATATCCCACCCTGACGGTCTTGCTTTCGGCTTGGTTGATGAAAACCAGTATCAGCCGTCGGATGTGGTCGGCGATGGCGCTGACCTACTGCGGTATGGTGTTGGTGCTAGCCCCTGATTTTGCCGGTGCACGACTCGATCTGCTGGGCATGTTTTTTGTGGTTGCCAGCACGGTCAGTTATGCCTTTTATCTAACCTGGAGCCCGTCCGTTATAAAGCGGATTGGTTCTATGCGATTTGCCGAACTGGGTTTAACCATCTCTGCGCTGGCGATGTTTGCGCATTATTTGCTGACTCGCCCGCTCGGAACGTTGCTGCATCAGCCTTTACCCGTTTGGGGCTATGGCATGATCATGGCGCTGGTCGCTACCGTGTTACCCATCTACGCGCTGGCAGCCGCCATGGCACGTATTGGTGCCGGGAAAACAGCCCTGATCGGCAGTGTCGGCCCGATCCTGACTATATTCCTGAGTATTGGTATTCTGGATGAACACTTAAGCCCGCTGCAATGGGCGGGCGTGGGCGTGGTATTAACCGGGATCTGGCTGGTTGGACAACGAAAAACCTGACGGATTGTGCAGCGACACCATCAGCTTGGCAAAACCGCGGGCAAACTCACGATGTGTCAGCTGGTCGATCTGCGGCCAGCGCTCCATCGGCATAAACGCATATTCCTGCGCACTTTGCACTTCATTGCCATGTAAGGCGACCCAGCGTGGATTGTAACGACGCTGGGTGGTTTTATCCCAACTCAATACCTGTTTCATGGCCGTTTCCATCTCGGCCGGATGACTCAAAGCATAAGCCGGAATTTCTGCCCCAAATTGCTCACTGAGTTTGGTGACACCTTGTTGTGTCGAGGTATCCAGCGATTTATTGGCATCACTGCGCGCGCGCAGCTGGGCGGTATAAAACCAGAACATGGCATCGTGGTAATGTTGTTGCTGATAAAGCTGGTAAGCCAGCGCAAACAACACCGGTGGCGTCACCTCATTCGGTTTAGCCTGCACTTGCAGCAGCGTTTCCATGTTACCCTGCAACAGTTCATCGACCTGTCGCCGCGTCGTTTCCAGTGGTAACAGGCGATATTCCCCTTGTGGCTGTAACAATGGAACCGCAGGCTCGCTTGCACACCCGCCTACCAGTAAACCGGTCGTGAATAAGACTATCGTCAATACCCCCGACTTTACAAAACGATCAGCCAATAAGCTGCCGGTTATTTGCCACATATTCTATCCCTGCTACGTTCTGCTCAGTGTAATATACCCTTCGTACTTGAAGTTACAGCGTCGTTGACGGCGTTCTCTCACCCCAATCACATAGTATATCTATGCTCATGGGGATTTGTTCACTTATCGTCTTGCTGCAACTCCAATTACTTTGGGTATACATTGCCAGCGCAGCGTAATCATCGGCCAATTTCCGGAAAATCGGCCCGAAGGCTTTGCCCTGTCGGATCTGACTTGTTAGACTGCGGACATGCGGCCGCCGGAGCTGGCCGCCCTCTTCGTCACAGCGCAGCCATCGCGCATAGTATAGGACATCAAGATGAAACACCTTCACGTACTGCTGCTGTGCGGCGGCGGCGGCAGTGAGCACGAAATTTCTCTGCTGAGTGCTAATTTTCTGGAAAGCCAGCTGAAATCCTTGGCCGAGATCAGTGTGACCCGTGTTGAACTGTTCCCCGACCATTGGCAGACCAACGACGGTCGTTTTTGCCATTTAGGCATGGATCGTCAGCTGCATTTTGATAACACCGCGCAGCCGGTTGATTTTGTGGTGCCTTGTATTCACGGTTTCCCGGGTGAAACCGGTGATATTCAATCAATGCTGGAGCTGATCGGCCTGCCTTACCTTGGCTGTGGTTCAGAAGGCAGCAAATTGTGCTTCAACAAGGTCAGCACCAAACTGTGGTTGTCGGCCCTCGATATTCCAAACACCCCGTTCCTGTTCCTGTCGACCAACAACGAAGCGGCGCATGCACAAGCGCACACGGCGTTCCGTAACTGGGGTGCGGTGTTCGTGAAAGCCGCCAGTCAGGGTTCGTCGGTGGGTTGTTATAAAGTGACCGATGCCGCCGCATTATCTGAAGCAGTGAATGCCGCGTTTGGTTATTCCGATCAGGTGCTGGTCGAAAAAGCAGTGCGCCCACGTGAGCTGGAAGTGGCGGTGTATCGGTATAACGAGCAATTGGTAGCGACGCGTCCGGGTGAAATTGCGACCCCAAGCGACAGCTTCTACAGCTACGAAGAAAAATACAGCGCTGGCAGCCATTCCACCACTTATCTGGAAGCACCCAACCTAAGTGAAGCACAAGTTGCCACCATCCGTGAATATGCGCTGAAAGCGTTTAGTCAACTGGGTCTGAAAGATCTGTCGCGCATCGATTTCTTCCTGACCGAAGATAACGAAATTCTGTTGAATGAGATCAATACCTTCCCGGGCATGACGCCGATCTCCATGTTCCCGAAACTGCTGGAACATCACGGAGATAACTTCGGTCAATTCCTGGAGGGGATCATCCGCAGCACTGCCAAATAACAGCTACGGATAGAAAAAACAAAGGGCCGAAGATAATTCCGGCCCTTTTTGTTATTTGACGCTCAGGTTAGTAATTAAACTCGATCGCGTTCCAATAACGGTTTCAGGAAACGCGCGGTGTGCGATTCGGCACATTCCGCCACCTGTTCCGGCGTACCCGCCACCAGAATAGTGCCACCACCAGAACCACCTTCCGGCCCCAGATCGACAATCCAGTCCGCGGTTTTCACCACATCCAAATTGTGTTCGATGATGACGATGGTATTACCGTTATCACGCAGCTTTTCCAATACATTCAGCAGTTGCTGAATATCGTGGAAATGCAGGCCGGTCGTTGGTTCGTCCAGAATATACAGTGTCTGGCCGGTATCACGCTTCGACAACTCTTTCGCCAGCTTCACGCGCTGCGCTTCACCACCAGACAGTGTCGTTGCCGACTGCCCCAAACGGATGTACGAGAGACCCACATCCATCAGCGTCTGTAATTTACGCGCCAACGCAGGCACGGCATCAAAGAACGCACGCGCATCTTCCACCGTCATATCCAACACTTCGTGGATACTCTTGTGTTTGTATTTTACTTCCAGCGTTTCGCGGTTATAGCGTTTGCCTTTACAGACATCACACGGCACATACACATCCGGCAGGAAGTGCATTTCCACCTTGATCACACCATCGCCCTGACAGGCTTCACAGCGCCCGCCTTTAACGTTAAACGAGAAACGACCCGGCTGATAACCGCGTGAGCGCGCTTCTTGTGTCGCCGCAAACAACTCGCGGATCGGCGTAAACAAACCGGTATAGGTGGCCGGATTCGAACGCGGTGTGCGGCCAATCGGGCTTTGATCGATATCGACGACTTTATCGAGCAACTCCATGCCCTGAATATCACGATATGGGGCTGGTTTTTCGACGGTTGCGCCATTCAGATCACGATGGGCAATACGGAATAAGGTGTCGTTGATCAGCGTCGATTTACCCGACCCGGAAACACCGGTAATACAGGTCATCACGCCAATTGGCACATGCAAGTCGACATTTTTCAGGTTGTTACCGGTCGCGCCCAACAACTTCAGCCACTTATCGCCGATCGGGCGACGTTGTCCCGGTACCTGAATTTTCTGCCGGCCCGACAGATATTCTCCGGTCAACGAATCCGGGTTGGCCATCACTTCCGCAGGTGTACCTTGTGCGACAATCGCACCACCGTGCACACCCGCGCCCGGCCCGATGTCGACCACATAATCAGCACTGCGGATGGCATCTTCATCGTGCTCAACCACAATCACAGTGTTACCCAGATTCCGCAGATGGAATAAGGTGCCGAGCAGACGTTCATTATCGCGTTGATGCAGACCGATCGAGGGTTCATCCAGCACATACATCACACCAACCAGACCGGCACCGATCTGACTCGCCAAGCGGATACGCTGCGCTTCCCCCCCCGATAGGGTTTCTGCCGAACGCGACAGCGACAGGTAATTCAGGCCGACATTGACCAGAAAACCCAACCGTTCAATGATCTCTTTTAAGATTTTCTCGGCGATTTGCGCGCGCTGACCATCTAACGTCAGGCTCTGGAAGAAACTTAACGTTTCACCAATCGACATCTCCGCGATTTGTGGCAGCGTGGTGTTTGCCACATACACATGACGCGCCTCTTGTCGTAACCGGCTGCCGTTACAGCTTGGGCACGGCTGATTGGCAATATATTTCGCCAACTCTTCGCGCACACTGTTGGATTCGGTTTCGCGATAGCGGCGTTCCATATTGTGTAACACACCTTCAAAGGCGTGGTTACGCACCACCACATCACCACGATCGTTCATGTAGCGGAATTCGATCTGGGTATGTCCGCTGCCATGTAACACCACTTTTTTCGCTTGTGGCGTCAGTGCATCAAACGGTTCATCGAGGTCGAATTTATAGTGTTCGGCGACCGACTTCAGCATCTGGAAGTAATAAAAACTGCGTTTGTCCCAACCGCGGATCGCACCGCCCGCCAGACTCAGTTCAGGGTTGGTAACAACCTTGTGCGGATCAAAATATTGCTGCACGCCCAAGCCATCACAGGTCGGGCAGGCACCCGCCGGGTTATTGAATGAAAACAGTCGCGGTTCCAGCTCACTCAGTGAATAACCGCATTCCGGACAGGCAAAATTGGCGGAAAAAATCAACGGATGCGCCGAGGCATCGTCCATGTCAGCGACATACACCAAGCCGCCGGAAAGCGTCAGTGCTGTTTCAAAGGATTCGGCCAGGCGTAATTGCAGATCATCGCGGACTTTAAAGCGATCGACCACCACTTCAATAGTGTGCTTTTTTTGCAGCTCAAGCGTTGGCGGATCAGACAAGTCACACACTTCACCATCAATGCGTGCACGGATGTAACCCTGTGCGGACAGATTTTCCAGCAACTGCTTATGTTCACCTTTCCGGTTACGCACCACCGGCGCCAGGATCATCATCTTGCGATTCTCCGGCTCAGCCAACACCCGATCGACCATCTGGCTGATAGTCTGTGCCGCCAGTGGTAAATCGTGATCGGGGCAGCGCGGTTCACCCACACGGGCGAATAACAAACGCAGATAGTCGTAAATTTCGGTGATGGTGCCGACGGTAGAACGCGGGTTATGTGACGTCGATTTTTGCTCGATAGAAATGGCCGGTGACAGCCCTTCAATATGATCGACGTCTGGTTTTTCCATCAGACTTAAAAACTGCCGGGCGTATGCCGACAGCGATTCGACATAACGGCGTTGCCCTTCGGCATACAGGGTATCAAACGCCAGCGAGGATTTACCGGAACCCGACAGCCCGGTAATGACAATCATCTTGTCGCGTGGCAGTGTCAGATTGATATTTTTCAGGTTGTGGGTACGTGCGCCCCGGATCTCGATTTTGTCCATAGAGAGCCAACTGTGAACTGCATCAAAACTTCAGTATCGCACAGATGATACTGGATGGATAGCCAGTGTTGCTGCAAATATGTTAATGTTTATACCGCAAACTATTTACGGCCTGTCATAGCTGTCGATCTGACTTTAACGGTGATTATTGCTAAGATAGGCGGTCAGAGAATTCGAATTTTTTACGGAGCAGATCATGGCCAAAGGCGTAAACAAAGTCATCATTGTTGGCAATCTGGGGCAAGACCCGGAAGTGCGTTATATGCCGAATGGCAATGCGGTTGCTAACTTTACTGTTGCTACCAGTGAAAGCTGGAAAGACCAGCAAGGTCAGCAGCAGGAACGCACTGAATGGCACCGCATCGTGGTTTATCGCCGTCTGGCTGAAATCGCCGGTGAATATCTGCGTAAAGGCTCAAAAGTTTATCTGGAAGGTCGTCTGCAAACCCGCGAATGGGTTGATCAACAAAGCCAGCAAAAACGCTATATGACTGAAATCATCGCCAACGAAATGCAGATGCTGGATCCTCGTAACGCGGGTGCATCACAGGGTGGCAATATGGGAGCTCCGGCACAACAGCCACAACAAGGCAACTGGGGCCGCCCATCAGCACCTGCTGCCGCACCGCAGGGTGGTGCTAACCCAGGTTATGCGCCGCAACAAACTGCGCCACAAGGTGGTTATGCTCCGGCACCTGCCGCACAGCAGCCAACTTATAACGAACCACCAATGGATTTCGACGACGACATTCCGTTCTGATCTCTACATCAAAACGGTATATCATCATCCAAGTAAAAACCCGTGCGGTGTTAAATCGCATGGGTTTTTTCTATTTTTAATACCTTTTTACCGCATTGAGAGGCCACGATGACCTACACATTAACTCCCGAAGAATATCAGGCAACACTGGCACTCGATGCCGATCAACGTTATGAACATTTCCTGCAACAAGTTGTTGAGAACAAAGAAGTCTGGATCCTGAAAGACGATGAAGGCTGCATGCTGCTAACCGCCGACGGTGACGACTGTATTCCGGTTTGGCCGCACCCTGATTATGCTAAAGCCTGGGCAGTCGATGACTGGAGCAAGAGCCAGCCGTTCGCGATACCATTACAAGTCTGGTTCGATCGCTGGGTGAAAGGGATGGCAGAAGATGGTATCGCTGTCGCGGTATTCCCTTTACAGGATGAAGCCGGTGTTATTGAAGAGTCTGCCGATGTAGCTGCCAGCCTGCAGAAGAAAATCGCAAAAAAAGCACGTAAGCAATAAAACATTACAGCCGGATCTTTCAACTGGATAACAGCCTAAATCAATCTCAATGAATTAGGCTGTTATAGCAACCCATTTAGCCTTTTAATGCCACTGGCATCCCATGCGAACTATCCAACCACTGCACTAAATCCGCGGCTGGCATGGGGTAAGCGAACATAAAACCCTGCATCTGCCGGTAACCGATCTGCTGCAATTTTTCATATTCCATCTGGTTTTCTACCCCCTCTGCGATCAGCTCCATGTGCATACTGGTTGCCATATCAAAGACTGCCTGTGACAGCGATGCATCACCTTCCGCCAATAACATGACAAACGAGCGATCTAATTTGACCGTGTCAAAAGGCAGATCGCGTAAACGCGCCAGTGACGAATAACCAGTGCCAAAATCATCCAGATGCAAGCTGACACCCGCGTCGACGAATTGACGCATGGTTTGTTCGACCTGCTCAGGGTATAACAGCATGGCGCCTTCCGTTAACTCCACCGTCAGCGCCGATGACGGTAAACCATGCTCAGCAACCATCCGTAGAATTGTCAAAGCCAGCTGGCGATCGGCAAATTGCAGTGGTGATAAATTGATCTGTAATTTAAGTTCCGGATCATGCAGACGGAACTGGCTGAGTGCCGTCAAACCCTTAGCCAGCAACTGCATAGACAATGGATGGATCAGGCCTAAATCTTCTGCCAAACGGATAAAACCCAGTGTTGGCACAAACTCACCATCTCGCTGCCAGCGCGCCAGCATCTCTACCGACAAGACCTTCCCTGTATTGGTATCAATCACCGGTTGAAAATAGGGTTCGATAGTTTGTTCAGTAATGGCCTGTCGTAATGATTGCTCCAGCGTCATGCGTTCTGAAGCGACACCGCTCATCCCGGTTTCAAACTGCCGTACACAAGATTTACCTTCTCGTTTCGCTGCATACATTGCCAGATCGGCTTGGCGCATTAATTCCAAACCATCGGTTTTGCCATCCCACTGTGCAACACCAATCGAGCCGGAAACACTTAATTTATAATGACCAAAATGGATCGGCTCAAGCAGCAATTCAATGAGCCGCTCAGCCAGTAAATGGCCTTGTTCTGTCGTGGTATTTGGCATCAGCACGGCAAATTCATCACCGCCCATGCGGAATAATCGATCTTGCCGCCGCATCACCTGCCGCATACGCTGTGCGACTTCCTGTAATAATAAATCGCCAGCAGCATGACCAAGGCTATCATTGATTAGCTTAAAACCATCCAGATCCATCAGCAGCATGGTCAATGACATACCGAGCTGACAGCTCTTCATCATTCGTTCGACCTGCTCTTCCATGCCACGACGGTTTCCCAATGCGGTTAATGCATCAGTAATACTCAGGTCATGCATATTTTTTTGTGCAGCCTGTACTTCATCCATCAGTTCATTAAACGAGCGAGCCAGCAAATCCAGTTCATTTTGCCCTTCAACAGGCCAGTAAACGCGTTCACCTTGCGTCCGTCGCCAAGCCAGATCGGCAAAATTCTCAATACGCGCAACGATCAATTGATTTAATAAACGCTGTAACACCCAGGAAGCCAATAACAACACGACCAGCAAACCAAAGGTAAAAATTGCCATGCGCATATAACGCGGCTGCCAGTTTATATCCTTACTAACCTGCAGCCACATCACGGGAGTTTGCCAACCTTCTAGTTGTTTTCTGGCTGTTTGTTCCGAATGAAAAAAACCATTAGCCGATTCTTTAGGCGGCACAGAGGCGAGTAACTCTAAGCGGATTTCGGCTAATTGTTGCAAACGCTTCAGATCATCATCATCCATGTAACGACCGAAAATCATCAATCCGCTAGATGGTTTTTCCTGCAGCGAATCAAAAATACCGGAGACCGCGATGATTAATGCACGGCCATTGTGCATGGTGAGATACGTTCTTGGTTTCGCTGCGCCATCAACTCCCGTTTGCCATTCCGGTAATTTTGCCAATAAAGAGAGGAGTGATGATGAACGAATGGCGGGTGTTGCTTTTAAATCAGGGATTCCGGAGTCCAGCGCAGAAGAAAACAGCAATTTATCCGGTGCTGTCATCATGGCAACAAAATCCAGCTGCATGACATCAAGTGATTGCTGAGTAAAGTTGTCACTTACAAATTTACGATTGGGCTGGTTCACATATGCATAAGCATCATTCCAAACGGCATAATCTCTTATCGCCCGGCCTAGCCCTTCCCGTTCATTTTTCAGCAATAATTCGACTTTGGTTAATTCGGCAGAGACCTGTTCAGCGTCTGTTTTGTGATACAACCAATTCATAATGCCGATGCAACTGGCGGTGACCAAAAAAGCCAGCGCAATAACAAATACACCAACACGAGTTATGATCTGTCGATGCAGTCGGGTCGTTAACATTAATTTTTTCACTAACTCAAAGTCCATGGGGATAACCAATTGATGACTCACGGATCTTGCCGATTTTTCCAATAAAAAAGTTGGGAAAAAATCGGTATAAACGAGTCATATGGTGTTTGTATCAATGATAGATGAAATTGAGGTCAGACCGACAGTTAAGCCGGTAAAAATGCAGACAAAGGCCCGATTTTTAACGTGGAAAAGGGTTTTATTAGTTATTTAAACATCTCTTTTTCAGCAAAGAAATCTAAGATGATCTCGACATAGCAAGTCAGTTCCATTCGTTAGAAATCTTACAAACACCGCCAGCACAGCCTTCTGGTACTGGCGTTTTTTTCATTAGGGTCGCCGTTTTATTAACGCAATAAGGCATCCATCACTTCGATTTTGGCGGGTACCAATTTATACAGATAGACTGGCCGCCCAACCGAGCCATAAAAAATATCGGTATCTAACACACCGATCTCGGCCATATACACCAGATATTTGCGACAAGACACTCGTGAAATGCCGATCTCCGCAGCCATTTCTTCGGTAGAAAAGGCCTGTTTCCGGCTTTGCTTAACCCATTCCCATACTGATTGCAGGGTCAGTTTAGTCAGCCCCTTCGGTAACTTGGTTTTGTCTGGTGTCACTCGATTGTTATTACGACGGATCAGCGTATCCAGCTCAGATTGATTCAATGCGGCGGACTGTTCCAGTAACTCATGCTCTTCCCGATAAGCCGATAACGCCTCCTGAAAGCGGGTAAACTGGAACGGTTTGATCAGATAATCGACTACGCCATAACGCAGTGCTTTTTTGATAGCGGGCATATCGCTGGCGGAAGAGATCATGATGACGTCAACATTATTCGGCATCTGCCGGATCACCGGCAGCAGATCCAGCCCGTTATCTTTTTGCATGTAGATATCCAGCAGCACCAGATCGATAGGCGCATCGCCTTCCAGCAGCATCTGTTTGGCAGCCTGAATGGTCGAGACGGAACCCTGCCAGCGAAAACCATCTACCTGTTCCAGATAGCGGCGATTCAGTTCGGCCACCATCGGGTCATCATCGACAATCAATACATTAATCACAGGCCGTTCTCCTTGCTGGCATAAGGTAAGGTAACAATAAATCGTGTGCCCACACCCTTATTGCTTTCACATTCAATGCTACCGCCCAGTTTCTCCAGACTCTGTTTGACTAAAAACAGACCAATGCCACGACGGGTGCCCTTGGTGGAAAAACCATGTTCAAAAATATGCGGTAATACCGCCGGATCGATGCCGTTACCATTATCACGCACCGTGCAGCGTAACCGGCCATCATCATGATCAAACGTCAGTACAATGCTAGGTGATTCAAGGCCATCCAGCGCATCCATGGCATTTTCCAGTAAATTACCCAGCACGGTGACTAATTCGTGCGTCACTTCGGCTTGGGCTGATTCCGGCAGATAACTGGTCGGTGTAATGCTGACATCCACACCAATTTCCCGCCCGCGATTCATTTTGCCCAGCATAAAACCGGCAATGACTGGATCTTTAATCTGCCGGATCAACGAACCCACCTCGGTATGATAGTGATTGGCCGTATCCATGATGTAGGTTTCTAATTGATCATAGGCACGGATATTCACCATACCAAGAATGACATGCAGTTTATTCATGAATTCATGCGCCTGCACCCGCAAGGCTTCGGCGTAATGCGAGATGCCGGTCAGGCGTTGCACCAGCTGGCTGACTTCCGTTTTGTCGCGGAAGGTTACAACAGCGCCCGTGACCTGACCATTTACCCGCACCGGTACGCTGTTGGTCAGCAAGGTGCTGCCGTTAAAATCAATTTCTTCATCTTGCCGCGCTTGCCCAGATTCTAGCACTTGGCGTAAATGCAATAACGCGGGCCAATGTTTGCTGCTTTCGGTCAGCAGTAAGTTTTTCAGCTCGCCATTCTGGCGTAGCAGTCGTTTCGCTTCATCGTTAATCAAGGTGATCTGGGCATCCGCATTAACGGCAATGATCCCTTCCTTAATCGATTGCAGCATGGCATTGCGTTCCTCCAACAGCGCCGCGATTTCTGATGGCTCCATACCAAACATGATTTTTTTGATTTGGCGCGCCAAAATAAAGGCGCCCAGAGAACCGATCAGGCCGCCAAAAATAATGGCCCAATAGGTGATCCAGCGATTCTTAGCGATAGTTTGTTCGACTTTGGCCGTCGAGATACCGACTGCGATAGCACCGATCTGTTGATGATTGGCATCAAACAGCGGGCTAATGAGGCGTAACGAGGGGCCGAGCGTACCTTGGGCCTCCGAGATGGACTCTTCCCCATGCAACGCTTTGACTTCATCACCACCGGCGAAATGTTTGCCAATCCGACTTGGGTCAGGGTGGGTATGCCGGATGCCTTGCATATCCATCACCACAATAAATAACAGATCGTTTTGGTGGCGGACTTGTTCGACATAGTCCTGTAATGCGGGTAATAAGATCGGCGTTTGTAAGGCTTGCGCAACAAAAGGCGTCACTGTCAGCGTATGTAACACTGCAATAGCCTTTTCTTCCAGACTCAGTTTAGATTGCTGCGTTGATTGCGCCAGATACACGGAATGCACGACAAACAATACGACAGCAATGACAGAACAAACCAGTAATGTAATTGTGGTACGCAGTTTGAGCGGAGAGTTTTGTTTGAACACCTGACGTTTTCCTTTTTGGGTTACGATGATTATTTTACCTCCATTACCAATTTAAGCCCGCTAAATCCCGCACGTTCTATACCCCATCCTGAATGCCAAGCATAGCCTGACTAAGAGTATAGAACGTGCGCTGTTACATCCCTTTACTTACACAGTCAGACTTTCGAGTTTGTTGCGACGCGTCTTCACCATGCCAGTGCGAAGTGCTGTTTCAGCCACCACTTCACTGACACGCTTTACAACTTCTTTATTGAAAATATCCGGAATGATGTAGTTTTCATTCAATTCTTCGTCTGAGACCACGGATGCTATCGCATACGCCACCGCCAATTTCATCTCTTCAGTGATTTGGCGGGCACCGCAGTCGAGCGCACCACGGAAGATGCCAGGGAAACACAAGACGTTGTTTAATTGGTTCGGATAATCAGAACGTCCGGTGGCCATGACGCGGACATACGGCGCCGCGACTTCCGGTGCAATTTCCGGTGCCGGATTGGCCATCGCAAACACGATCGGATCTTTGGCCATTTTCTTCAGGTCATCGACTTTCAATACACCCGGGCCAGACAGACCGACAAATACATCAGCGCCTTCAATCACCGTCGATAAAGGGCCCTGCTCATTATTCGGGTTAGTGATGCGAGCATATTCATTCCAGCTGTCGTTGCTGTAGGGTTCACCACGGTAAATGGCACCGTGACGGTCAACACCAATCAGGTTTTTCACACCTGCACTCAGCAGCATTTTTGATACCGCGATACCGGCAGCTCCGATACCAACCACCACCACTTTCACATCAGCGATGTTCTTTTTACATACTTTCAATGCATTTAGGAAACCCGCCAACACAGTGATAGCGGTGCCGTGTTGGTCGTCGTGGAATACCGGAATATCCAGCTCTTTTTTCAGACGCTCTTCGATTTCAAAACAACGTGGCGCAGAAATATCTTCCAGATTGATACCACCAAACGTCGGTGCCAGCGCTTTGACAATGGCGATGATCTCTTCGGTGTTTTTGGTATCCAAACAAATAGGGAAGGCATCCACACCGGCAAATTGTTTGAACAGGGCTGCTTTGCCTTCCATCACCGGCATTGCCGCTTCCGGGCCGATATCACCCAACCCCAGCACCGCGGTGCCGTCAGAGACAACGGCAACGGTATTTTTCTTGATGGTCAGGTCATAAGCGCGCTCTGGGTTATGCGCGATCTCCATACACACCTGCGCTACACCGGGTGTATACACTTTGGCTAAATCAGCCATGCTACCAATGCTGTTTTTCAGTGTGGTTTCCAGTTTACCACCCAGATGCAAATGCGTTATTTCATCCATAAACTGAATATCTGATTCACCGAAGCGATTTTCCAGATGATCTTTTATTTGTGCAATGCTGGTCAGATCATTTACGTGAAAATGCACCAACACTGATTTGTCATTATTTTCTTTATATGACGCTTCGATTTTATTAATTTCACCACTGTTAAATTCAATGCCGTGAATAATTTCATTCACATATTTTATTTTTTCGCCACCAAGGGCACGAACAATATAATTGTGATGTTTTACTGCATTCATAGTCATGATATTTACTCTCAGTTTAATTCGATATTAATGCCACATTTGCAATAAGATGGTCGCGGCAATAACGGTTGCGGCACCACCAATTCGAGTAGAGATTTGTGCGAATGGCATTAACGACATACGGTTAGCCGCAGAAAGAATTGCCACATCACCAGTGCCACCTAAACCACCACGACAACCGGTCACAATAGCTGCCTCAATCGGATACATGTTGATTAATCTACCCACATAAAAACCGGAGACAATCATCGACGCCACAATCGCCACACAAGTCAGTACATAAGGCAGTGAAATGATGGCCGCAACGTCTTTGATTGGGACGTACAACATGCCCAGCCCGACCATCAATGGCCAAGTTAAATTGCCAGCAATGAATTTGTAGAGTTGGAAGGCACCGGTTTCCAATTTTTCTGGAATAATTTTCAATGATTTAGCTGTAGCCGCCGCCAGGATCATAATGATTGGGCCAGGGATACCAATGAAATGCGCCAGCACGGTGCCCACGATGAAGAAAGAGCATGCCATCAGCAAACCCGCCCCCATGATGGAGAAATCAATCGGTTTATCGGCCGCAGAAGGCATATTGGCCAGATTTTCGCTGGATTTAACCAGCACGCCGTCACCGCTGTATTCAGGCTTGTTTTCACCCAGACGTTTCAGCAAACCCGCCGCAATGATCGCGACCACGTTACCAATGACTGCCGCAGGGATCATCTGTGCCACAAACGTACCGGCTTCCTGACCTAAGATGCCGGAATACGCGATAGAGAGCGGCAGAATACCTTCACCGACACCGCCACAAATGATTGGTACGATGATGTAAAAAATCGTGTGATGAACGCTGTAACCCAATGCCACACCCACCAACAGGCCCGTCGCGATAGCCACGGCTGTACCCACGATCATTGGAATGAAAATACGGGTGATACCATTGATCAACGTCTGACGGTGCATACCCAACATACTGCCGCAAACCAGGATCGCGATATACAGATACAAGAAGTTGGCTTTTTTCATCAAGGTAGTGACGGAGTCCATCACTGATGGTGGTAACACATGCCAATACACCAAGAAAGAAGGCACCATTAATGCCAGAATCGCCGGGCCACCAATATTTCGCAGAATAGGTAATTTCATACCTAATTCACTTAAAATAACGCCCATCACCATGATCACAGCAAAACCACCAATAATATCATTGGGTAGATTTCCTGTTTTAGCGGCAAAAATAACAATTAAAGATAAAACGATATAAACTGGCAGCGAAATAACACCGACTTTTATATCCATTAATTTTTCAAATAATCCAGGGGCTTTTATTTGCCCAACATCTTCTAATACAGAAGGTGGTGAAAGGTTGCTCATATATATTGCTCCTTTACAGTGTGGTTGCTGTGTAATCTTGTTTTTGTTTTAACCAAACTATATAAGGTTTTCGCAAGGATAATATTTAACGGAACTAAATAACCTATTGCGTAATTAAAGTAAGCAGACTTTAGTTAATATATTGTGATAGGAAATTTTTCTCAGTAATTCTTAATGATTTGTCTGTGATGTAGATAACGGATCATTCAGTTTCTTTATAGAAAATAGGCTGAGATTCAAATAATCAATAGATCGTGACGAACGGTTTACGCTTGGCTGTGATGGCGATAAAGTAGAGTGATTCATCTCCCTTTGTGTCTCAAAAAGGCCCGATATGTATACTTTATTTTATGCCCCCACGCCTAACGGTAAAAAAATCACCCTGATGCTGGAAGCGCTCAATGTGTCGTATCAGGTGATCCCTATTAATATCCGCAAAGGGGATCAATTCCTGCCCAGTTTTTTGGCCATATCACCGAATAACCGTATTCCGGCATTAATTGATCACGAAAATAACATCGCGATTTTTGAATCGGGTGCCATTCTGACATATCTGGCAGAGAAGCATGGCCAGTTCTTACCTGCGCAGGGCGCAGACCGCTATGCCGTTTTACAATGGCTGTATTGGCAAATGGGCGGCTTGGGCCCGATGGCTGGTCAAAACCACCATTTCAATCACTATGCGCCGGAAGTCGTGCCCTACGGGATCAAACGCTATACCGAAGAAACGGCACGTTTATACGGTGTCTTGAATAACCAGCTAGCCGATAAAAGTTATGTCGCTGGCAATGAGTATTCGATTGCCGATATGGCAATTTATCCGTGGGTCACGCTCTATGAGCACCAAAAGCAGGATCTCAGCCAATTCCCCCATATTTCACGTTATTTACAAACCATGGCCGCACGGGATGATGTTCAACGCGGTATGCAAAAATATGCGGATTTTGACTGGGAAACGAGTCTCACCGAAGCACAGTTGCAGGCCTTACTGCAACATCATCAGGCTAAATGACATAAGCCGGTTTATTCGGCTGGGGCTGTCTTTTTTATCTTGCGCGCCACTTGAACCGGCACAGGTTGAGTGGCCACCGGCCATTGCTGCCGTAACAACGCATCCACGCGTTCCGCTTTGGCGTACAACCAGCCCTGATGTCGCCAGACACCATGCCGGAGTAACCATTCCGCTTGCTGACTGGTTTCGACCCCTTCCGCGATAATATCAATGTCCAGATTCTGCGATAAATGGATGATTGCCTCTAACACCGGCGCATTCACCGAGCCCGTGCCGATAGTTGCCACAAAAGAGCGATCTACTTTGAGTGTATTCACTGGCAAGCTTTGTAAATAACCCAGACTGGAATAACCAGTACCAAAATCATCTATCGCAATCGCAATTTTCTGTTGTCGCAATTGCTGCAGCGTCGCCAAAATAACCGGATTATTGTGTTCCATGATCTCCGATTCGGTGATCTCAACATGCAACCCAGGCAGATAACGTTTGTGGTGTAAGAGCTGGCTGATAAAGGCCGATGAATTAAGATGCTGGGCGGAGAGATTTAATGACAGATACAGTTTGGGGTATAACGCCAGTAACGGTTCCAACTCAATTTGCGCCTGCTCCATCTGCAACACGGTAAGTGGCACAATCACGCCGGTGCTTTCCGTCATCGGAATAAACTCCGCCGGATTAATTAAGCCCGCAACCGGATGCTGCCAGCGCATCAGCACTTCCACCCCCATCAAGGAACCGTCACGTGCATCCACAATCGGCTGATAAACGTTAAAGAACTGCCGCTGCCGCATAGCGATGAGTAGCTGTCGTTTCGGATCGGTCGCTTTTTGTCGCAGAAAGATAAATAACAACGTCAGCAACAATTGAAGCACCAGCGCCAATAACCACCATTGCCAACCGGGCAGATAGACTCCTTGATAGAGCGTCTTGGTATCAACACTGATCATCAGCACCAATTGGGGTAACGAGACCAATGGCCGAGCATACCAATATTGCGAATGCAGATTATCACCCCGCCCTTCCAGCATTTGCGGTGTGGTCAGCGGAAAAAGCGCTTTCGGGATATTGATTGGCAGTGAGTAAGTACCATTCAATGTCACTGGCACGCCACTTTGCGCGTCAATAAAACCTAGAAATTGATAATTCAGCACCAAACTCGACATCGTGTCATACAATGCCTTCATCGGTATAAACGCGGTATTTTCATAACCATCACGACCAAAGCGGCCGATGTGCAGACCAACCCGATTTTGCTGGCTGTCCATGACCGGCGCTCGCACATGGATATGGGTTAACGAAGAATCGTACGGAACACTATAAGATTCAATGGCGGTCGGCCAGCTGGAGCAAACTAACTGCCCTTTACGATCAAACAGAGAAAATTCAGCGACTTGTGATAAACCAGCATGAAAATAATGAAATTTTCGTTGCACGTAGGCCGAACAGTTGCGAGGCAATGACTCCATTTCGATCAGGGTGGCCACAATATCCGCCACTGAATGTTCAAAATAGCGCGCCAGTTGATCGACCTGCAACCGCACCTCATCCTGTCGCTGTGCTTTCGCTTCCAGCAACATCGTCGGATAACCCACACTCAGCAACAGCAGTAAAACGACTAATGCTGAAATAAACGGAGATACCAGCCTACGCAGGCGGGCCTTCCAATCCATCTAACGCTCCATGAAATTCAAGGTTACGCTTAAAGCATATATAGGAATCGAAGCCCCGCGCGGAAATATTAAAACTTAACCACAGGGCGTATCACTCACCACAGGTAAACGCAGGTATTGCTGTAAAAACTCGGCAAACGGTAAGTGATCATCCGCTTCCAGTTCACTTTGTTTTAGCAACGAAGCTTCGGCTTCATCCGTGAAATAATTCGCTTCCCAATATTGCAGTGGCGCGTTTTGTAACTCGTTACGGAAGCGTTCTGCCTGTTGGCGACCAAACTCAGCACCATCCAGATTATGATGTAACAGATGTGTTAACAACTGCGCCGACAAGGTTTTTTCCGGATCAGCCAGTTTTTCCCGTTGTGCTTGTAGTGCCAGCTGATAATGCACCCGGCCATATGCCCGGTCCAATAACTGCGCCACCATCTGGAGCTCGTCAAACAGCTGACCACCCCATTCCGGCAATGACAACTCACCTTGTGCGGTCTGTAATAATAAACCTGGCCGCCGCCCTTCCAGCGCCACACGCGACATGTTGTGACGATTGCGATCGATCTCTGCGGCTTCCAATCTCGGTGATGGTCGCAATAAACACCAGACCAAGAACAGATCGAGGAAACGCAATTGCTGAATTTCCACACCCAGCGGAGTAAACGGATTGATATCCAAAGTCCGCAGTTCGATGTAATCAATACCCCGTCGCTCAAGTGCCACTAAAGCCCGTTCGTTAGAACGTGGTGTCCGTTTCGGCCGGATCGGGGCATACAATTCATTTTCCAGCTGCAAGACATGATCATTCAGCTGGCGATAATCCTCGCCCACTTTCACACCCAAGTTGGCAAATGAACTCTCTTTGGTCGCTAACGCCTGCCGCACCGACGTGAGATATTCATGCAAGCTGCTGTGGCTGATATTTAAGCTGGCTTGCGATTTATTGGTATAACCCAGATCAGATAACCGCAGTGACGTCGCGTAGGGCAGATATAAGGTGCCTTTACCGACACGTTCAAATGGCAGACCTGTTTCACGCCCCAGCAAGAACGAACTGCAAATGGTTGGCGAAGCACCAAACAGATAAGGGATCAGCCAGCCAAATCGATACACGTTACGGATCAAGCCCATGTAGCTGTCAGAAATCAGCTTACACTGGCAACATTCCTGCTGTTTTAATTGCTTCCACTCATTCCAAAAGCTGTCCGGCATCGAGAAATTGAAATGCACGCCGGCAATCACCTGCATCATGCTGCCATAGCGGTGGTGTAACCCTTGCCGATATAACGTCTTCAGGCGACCAATATTGGAATTGCCGTATTGCGCCAGCCGGATCGACTCTTCGCCACCAATAAAACAGGGCATCGATAAGGGCCACAACCGCTCTTCGCCTAAGTTTTGCTGAGAAAAGCGATGAATATCGCCGAGTTGCGCCAGCAGAATATCCAGCGAATCGGATACCGGCGTAATAAATTCCATCAAACTTTCAGAATAGTCGGTCGTAATATTGGCATGCGTCAATGCCGCACCTAACTGACGAGGATGATCCAGCGGCGATAAGCGGCCTTCCGGAGTAATACGTAATGACTCGCGCTCGATCCCACGGCGAATACCGCGTACAGCAAAAACCCGTTCCGGAGCACTTAACTGCTCGATGATTTCAGACAAAGAAAACGGCAACGACATAGAAGACCTCATGACTGGGCAATGACGGCGACATAGACAGATCAGCAATCATGTCATAGAGATGCATAATAACATGAGATGGACATAACGAGTCTGCGCTGAATCGATTGTATGTCCTGATGAATTAGTGTGTCATAGTTCAATAAACAAAGAAAAAAACTATTCACGAAAGTTTTTGGAACAAACACATGGCCGCACAAAATCCAGCGTTAGCGTTGCAACCACACCAATTAAAAATGGTTGATGTTTTCCGTTATGAATACGGCAGCCCAACGCTGGATGAAAAGCTCGCGCAATATGCACCGGATGAATCACTTTCCAGCCGTTTTTTAGTCAAGATGGAAATTGCGCGACTAGCCAAACCCTGTAACCGGATCATTGATCTGCGAGACTTACAGTCTGACTGGAAACCCTTCGAATATAATGGAATTAAACATTATATTAATGACACCACTGCACAAGATTTTATTGATACCGTTAAAAGTTATAAAGGTTATACCCTTGGTGCTTATGAGCTTATTATCAAAAGAGCACGCGAAAAAAAACGAGAGTCTATAACCAACCCTAACTCTATCAGCGTTCCTGAAGTCAATTACACGTCGTTAACCCATTTTTATCAACGTAAAGAACAACGCCTCTATTTTGTATCTCCAATTGAGGTTTACATTGATGATCCAAGAGATATGCCGCTCTCTCAACAAAAAAAAGTAGCGATTACGGGCTCGACAACAGATATATCCCCTTTAGGTATGTGTATTAAGCTATCGGGCATACAGGTACCTAAAGATACCAAATTAATATATATACGCTTTATCGGATTTGAAAAAGACTTTTCATTCTCATCGCCCGCTTTTGTGGTTTATGACATTTTATCGGTCATGTCAAAACAGACTAATTTTTATTACAAAATAAAAATGACGGCCAACCAGACGGAAGAGATTGTTCATGAATTTCATAATCATCTAAAAAAATTTATCTTTACTCAATTACGCAGACACCGCGTACCTATAGAAAATACGCAAGAAGCAGTGATTGTTAAAGGATATGAACAATTTATCGTTGGTAAACTTAATAATCTACCAATTTTCATGCAATATGAGCATGGTAAATGGGTACCAAACTCATTATATTTAACTGGATATAATGAATTTCTTTTACAACGGTTAACAGATGAAAATCATACTTCAATGTTAACTGATTTTATCTGTCAGCCTGCAATACAAAATTTTTTATTACCGGGTGAGCGATTTATTCATTACTATTTATTTGCCCCAGTATCCAGCCCTGATGGTTTTGCCAATTTTATGTGTATGTCACTAGCGGATTGTATTAATGATCCCGATGCCCGCGCTATTGCACAATTAGCTTATTTAAAAAGTAAAGGTAACTTAATGTTATATCGTTTAGACGGTATGACAATTCATCCGGATGAGCAGTGTCATATCCCCAGCTCATTACCTGATAGCTCCGGCGAAGCGTTCCAGTTGATTAATCAAACGCCTGTCGAGCGGGCAAGATTATTAGCATCTGGATACCAACGCATGATCTGTATTAGTGATGAATCAGATTTGCTGGCAAAATTAGACTTATTTACTGAGCCAGCAAATGAAAACATCCATAAAAATAAAATATTTCAATTCATTCCTAAAAAATCAGGCATTAAGAGTGAATTGCACATTGTAAAAAGTGAAGTAGATGACAAACGCCAAGAAGATCGGTTTTTGTACAAAATGCCTATCTTTTTTTTCACTCCGAAAAAACCAAAAGAAAAGTTTTCGGCCTTCACTATTGATATTTCAACCAAGGGCTTAAAAATTGAGTCTGAAAAACCAATGAACTTTTTCGCCGGTGATTTATTATCCATTACTTTCCCCCATTTAGAAGGTGAGAATAATGAACAGATTAATCGCCAACCCTATATTGTCATCGGCGCCAAGGGAAATATCGTCCATCTATCAGTTCATGGCAATATACAAACACATGAAGCCAGAAAGTGCATCAAAAAACTCATCCAGCACAATCTCAACTCATTAACGGCAACGGGTTGTCGAGATGTGATTTATGGTTTACCACGAGTGGTCAGGAATTTATTCGCTTTTAACCATCCATACCCGGTATTCCTTGTAAAAAGACATGACAAAAATCGCTATATCAGTGATATCGCCTTATCTGACAACACTGTCATGCCAGAGCTAAGTATTAATGAAGATGAAAATAATGCCATTTTAAAAATTGTCTTAAAACATGAAAATCTCATTCAAATGCTTAATGATGCCTGGGGTAAACTTAAAGAGCAACAAGACATATTTTATTTCAATTTCTTAGTTACTGTTAAAGAAAAAACCAACCAGACAGGCCACTACATTATTATAAAAAACGCCGATGATTTGATGAAAAATGGACAAATGAAAGCGGCTATTCAGCAATCATCCATAATGGGTGAAACCAGATTACTCCGCGTCATGTTGACACCAAAAGGTAAGGTGTTTAATAAATATTTCCGGGATGAACTTGCTTATTTGACTCGTTATGCCCCCAATCGAGCCAAATTAACATTAGATCAAATTAATCATGTTGATGCGGTTGGACATATTCTCGATATAACTGAAGCCGTCAATAACTTATACTAAACACCTCGTAAATTAACATAGGATAAATTATGGAATTCTGGCACGGTTTTATTACGTTAACGGTAATTCATCTCCTGGCTGCTGCATCTCCCGGCCCTGATTTCGCGTTGGTTTCACGCCAAGCTTTATTACAAGGGCGTCGAGCAGGTTTATGGGTAAGCCTCGGTATTGCTCTGGGCTTAGGTATTCATATAGCTTACTCTGCCGCTGGTTTAGCCACGCTGATTGCTCATTCCACCATGTGGATGAGTGCAATTAAATTGATTGGCGGCAGCTACCTGCTTTACCTAGGTTATCAAGGCATTCGCGCTAAAGCTCAATCTGGTGTTATCACCAATGAGCCGGCTGTTATCATGGATGTTGCCGCGCATCGCCTAGTCGGTAAAGGTTTTCTGTGTAATGCCCTAAACCCTAAAGCGCCAATCTATTTTCTGTCATTATTCACGATTGTACTTTCTCCGAATCTGCCAGCCAGCACCTTAGTTGTCTATGGTGTTTGGATCATGCTGCTGCAGCTATTCTGGTTTAGCCTCATCACGCTGTTTTTCAGCCAACCCACCATCCGTCGCCGCTTTCTCGCTATCAGCCACTGGATCGACCGCGTCTTTGGTGTTGCCATGGTTGGATTGGGGTTGAAGGTATTGTTGAGTAAGAATTGATATGGTTTGTTTTGGACCGGTTACAGTAAAAATTTGGAATGTGCTATGCTTTCTGCGTTTATCTACAAGGAAGCATTGAATCATGTTGCAAGTTAATGAATATTTTTCCGGTAACGTAAAATCAATCGGTTTTGATAACGCTGACCAGCGCGCAACTGTCGGTGTTATGGCACCGGGCGAATATGAATTTGGTACTGGAGCACCAGAACTGATGGTGGTGATCCGTGGTGCCCTGACCGTGCTGCTGCCAGGTGAAACTGAATGGCAAACTTTTGCTGATGGTCAGCAGTTCAACGTACTAGGCAACAGCAAATTCCAGCTGAAAGTCGCGGTAGACACGGCTTACCTGTGCGAATTTAAATAATCAAATTTGACTGCAGATACTGTTTTTATAACGGTATCGCTGGCTGTGATTTTATAGGAACAGCGCCATTGTGGGCTGTTTCCTATCTTAATGTTCATCCTCTGGTTTCACTCTTTCCCGCTAGTAAAACACTGCTTTATCTCGACAAAACTACTCCATAAAACCCTGTGCTACCCAACTGAATATCCCATGCGATTGGTTTAATGTTGAAAAGATTGAACAAAAAAACTTGCCTTTGACATACATCTAACGATAATCATTCTCATCCCGCTTATGAGAATGATTGTTATTTGAGGTCGGTATGTTTTTCGTCCCATTCCTGATCATGTTCCGTGAAGGGCTTGAAGCGGCGTTGATCGTCAGCTTGATTGCCAGTTATCTGAAACGCACCAACCGTAGCCAGTGGATGCGTTCTGTTTGGGCCGGCGTCATTATTGCTTGCTTGCTCTGTCTGGGCTTAGGCTGGTTTATCAATGAAACCACGGGTGAGTTTCCGCAAAAAGAGCAGGAATTACTTGAAGGTCTTGTGGCTGCAATAGCAGTCGTGGTGTTAACGTGGATGGTGTTCTGGATGCGCAAAGCGTCTCATTCCATCAAAGATCAACTGCATAACGCTGTCGATAGCGCACTGAATTCTGGTACAAGCCAAGGTTGGGCATTAGTGCTGATGGTGTTTTTTGCCGTCGCTCGCGAAGGCTTGGAATCGGTCTTTTTCCTGCTAGCCGCCTTTCAACAAGATGTCGGTGCTCAGGCGCCTATCGGTGCGATAAGCGGACTGCTTGCTGCTGTGATTGCCGGTATTGCGATTTACTGGGGTGGAATCAAACTGCCACTGCAACAATTCTTCCGCTGGACCGCCCTGTTTATTCTGTTTGTCGCCGCCGGTCTGGCCGCAGGCACAGTGCGCGCATTACATGAAGCCGGGGTATGGAATCACTTCCAGAGCATCGCGTTTGATTTAAGTCATGTCTTATCCACGCACACCTTTCTCGGCACTTTACTGGAAAGCCTGTTTGGTTATCAGGAAACACCTTCCGTCAGTGAAGTGGGCGCTTACCTGCTCTATTTGATCCCGGTGCTGTGTTTGTTTTTTACCAAACCCAAACCATCCACTCTATCTGCATCAGCTGCCAACCCAGCTCAATAATCGCCTCACAGGGAGTTATTCAATGAGATTTAAACAGACCGCATTGGTTGCCGCACTTTTTGCCTCCGCCGTGGCGACACCGACTATCGCAAAGACAGCAGCAACCGATTTAATTGGCCCGCTGGCTGAATACAAGATGTATGTGATGGACGAAGTAAAACAATATGTTGCTACCACCAAGGCGTTCACTGATGCAGTGAAAAAAGGCGATATCGCCACCGCCAAAAAACTGTATGCCCCAGCACGCCAACACTATGAACGTATTGAACCGGTCGCTGAGCTGTTCTCTGATCTCGATGCTTCAATGGATGCCCGTGAGGATGATTATGAACAGGGAGCTAAAGATCCGGCGTTCACCGGTTTCCATCGATTGGAAAAAGCGTTGTGGGCGGATAACAGCACCCAAGGCGTTGAAAAATATGCCGATCAATTACACAAAGACACGCAGGAACTGGAAAAACGTCTGAACAACTTAGCGTTTCCACCCAGCAAAGTCGTGGGTGGCGCGGCGGCATTAATTGAAGAAGTTGCCGCCACCAAAATCAGTGGCGAAGAAGATCGTTACAGCCGTACCGACCTGTGGGATTTCCAAGCTAACGTTGATGGTGCGCAGAAAATTGTCGACCTGCTGCGCCCGCTAATTGAAAAAGAAGATCCTGCGCTGCTGAGCAAAGTTGATGACAACCTGAAAAAAGTACACGCCACGTTAGCCAAATACCGCACCACCGGTGGTTTCGAGTCGTATGAAAAACTGACCAACGCGGATCGTAATGCACTGAAAGGGCCAATCACCACGTTGGCAGAAGATCTGGCGAAATTGCGTGGTGTGTTAGGGCTGAACTAAACCGTTGAATTCTGCTTAACACCTTTGATGACAAAAACGGGATAAACCGACAGCGAAGCATTGCTTCGCTTTTCCATGCCCGTGACTGGAGAAGAATAATGTTGTTCCGCATTCCCCCTTCGTTACTTGTGCTGTTATTTGGCGCAGCACTGCTGCCTGGTGCCACTTTCGCGGCTGATCTGACAAAAGTTAACGTCAGTGTTAACGATAAACAGTGCGACCCGATGACGTTAACTGTGCCAGCGGGAAAAACACAATTCACCATTAAAAATAACAGCATGCGCGCGCTGGAATGGGAAATCCTTAAGGGTGTATTAGTCGTTGAAGAACGTGAAAATATCGCGCCCGGCTTCATACAAAAAATGACGGTTGATCTGCAACCCGGTGAATATGATGTCGCTTGTGGTTTGCTCACCAACCCTCGCGGGAAGCTAATTGTCACGGGCGGTGAGAATGCCGTTCCGGTCAAAGCCACTGCCAATGACCTGATTGGCCCTCTCGCGGAATATAAATTTTACGTGATGATGGAAGTGGCTGAGTTTGCCCAGAAAACCGCTGAATTTACCGATGCTGTGAAAAAAGGGGACATTGAAAAAGCCAAAGCCTTGTACGTGCCAGCACGCCAACATTATGAGCGTATTGAACCGATTGCCGAGCTATTTTCCGATCTCGACGCCGCGATCGACGCTCGCGAAGATGACTACGAGCAAGGCACAAACGACCCGAAATTTACCGGCTATCATCGTTTGGAAAAAGCCTTGTGGATGGATAACAGCACACAAAACATGACGCCGTATGCCGACAAGCTGGCACAAGACGCCATGGAGCTGAAAAAACGTATTTCTGCCCTTGCCTTCCCGCCAAGCAAAGTGGTTGGTGGCGCCGCAGCGCTGATTGAAGAAGTCGCGGCCACCAAAATCAGTGGCGAAGAGGAGCGTTACAGCCGTACCGACTTGTGGGATTTTCAGGCCAATATCGACGGTGCGCAAAAAATTGTTGATCTACTGCGCCCGTTACTGGAAAAAGTCGATGCCCCGCTGCTCACCCAAATTGATGGCAACCTGAAAACAGTCACCACTATTTTAGCGAAATACCACACCGAACAGGGCTTTACCTCTTACCAACAACTGACTGATAACGATCGCAAGGCGCTGAAAGGCCCGATCACCGCATTGGCGGAAGATCTGGCGAAGCTGCGCGGCACATTGGGGTTAAATTAACATGGGCTGTCCATTTAGCGCCTTATGGCAAACCGTCACCGGCAAAAGTATGAAAGCACCGCATCCGGTAACTACAAATAATAGCGAGGAACTCGCCTCGCCATCGCGTCGTTCACTACTGATGGGCTTAGGCGCTGCCGGCAGCGCACTCGCGCTCGGTGGTCTCACCAGCCGCTCTGCTCTGGCCGTACCGAAACCAGCCGCTATTTTGCCGGATGATGCAAAGTTACAGAAACAACCGTTTTATGGTCAGTATCAAAGCGGGATCACCACCCCCCAGCAAGCGGCGATGATGCTGGTTGCGTTTGATATTCTCGCAACCAACAAAGCAGATCTGACTCGGCTGTTTAAACTGTTGACCGAACGTTGTATCTTTCTGATGCAAGGCGGCCAACCGGTTCAGGTGGATAACAAATTACCACCCTTAGATTCCGGTATTATGGGGACACAAATTTATCCCGATAATCTGACCATCACCATTTCTGTTGGCAACGCCTTGTTCGATGAGCGATTTGGGCTATCAGGTTTCAAGCCAAAACATCTGCAGCAGATGACCAAATTCCCGAACGATTCGTTAGATGCCAAATGGTGTCATGGCGATTTGCTGCTGCAGATCTGCGCGAACAGCAGTGAAACTGTGCTACACGCACTGCGCGATATTATCAAACACACCCCGGATCTGCTGAGCGTACGCTGGCGCCGCGATGGTTTTATCTCGGCACATGCCGCGGCCACACAAGGTCAGGAAACACCGATCAACCTGCTCGGTTTCAAAGACGGCACCAGCAACCCAGATACCCATCAGCCATCACTGATGAATAAAATTCTCTGGGTCAACGGTGCCCATCGCGAACCCGACTGGGCCACACATGGCAGTTACCAAGCGATCCGCCTGATCCGCTTCCGCGTAGAATTTTGGGATCGCACCCCTTTGCAGGAACAGGAAGCCATTTTTGGCCGCCATCGTGACACAGGAGCACCGCTGGGCAAGCGCAATGAACATGATGACCCGGATTATGGTTCTGATCCGGAAGGAAAACGCATTCCACTGGATTCCCACATCCGTCTCGCCAACCCGCGCACACCAGAGACCGAAAAAAACCTGATCTTACGGCGCGGTTACAGCTATTCGTCGGGCATTACCGGCTCTGGTCAGTTGGATATGGGTCTGCTGTTTGTCTGTTATCAGGCCGATCTGCAAGCAGGTTTTATAGCTGTGCAAAAGAAGCTCAATGGCGAACCGCTGGAGGAGTACATCAAGCCGTTTGGTGGTGGTTATTTTTTCACGCTACCCGGTGTACCGGCACCCGGCCATTACTTTGCGCAATCCTTATTAGAGGCGGTGTAACCGCCCCTGTTCTGACCTTATTCCGCACCCATTGCGGTGATCATATTGAGTAATTCGGTCTCTTGCTGACGCCACCAAGGATACCAACCAGGTGGCGTCAGTAACTGCACCGGCTCACCAATTTGTGGCATCAGCAACGGCACCTGTTGTGCGGCAGCTAAATTCATAATACGTTCAAACGGCTCAAACCAATCATGTAACGCCAAATCAAACGTACCGTTATGGATCGGCAACATATAACGCCCGCCTAAATCAAGATGCGCCTGCAGCGATTGTTCCGGCAACATATGCACATCCGGCCAGCTGTGATCATAAGCACCGGTTTCGATACAGGTGATATCAAACGGCCCGTAAGCCGCGCCTATTTGCTTAAAGCCGTCGAAATAACCAGTATCACCGCTAAAAAACAGACTGAATTGTGATGATCGGATCACCCATGAGCACCACAATGAGCGATCGGTGTCCAACAGACCACGGCCGGAAAAATGCCGCGCCGGTGTCGCGACTAACTGTGTATCGCCAACTTGCACCGACTGCCACCAGTCCAATTCAGTAATCGCATCCGCCGCGACACCCCATTGCTGTAATTGGCGACCGACGCCCAGCGGCACATAAAAATGTTCACAACGCGATGCCAGCAGTTGGATGCTTTGTTTATCCAGATGGTCGTAATGGTTATGCGAGATGATAATGCCTTTCAGCGCCGGTAATTGTTCTGGGATCAGCGGTGGCTCATGAAAACGCTTCGGGCCGATCCATTGTAATGGCGATGCCCGCTTCGCAAATACCGGATCGGTTAACCAGAACTCACCGTTGAGCTTCAGTAACAAAGTGGAGTGCCCCAGCCGGTATAACGTATCGTTTGAAGAAGCCAACAACTGCGACGTGCTCAATTTGCTGATCGGCAGCGGTCGGATTGGCGCCGGCGTAGCAGGGCGCGCAAACAGATAACGCCCACACAAACGCAATAACCCCAACATGGTCATCGGTTGCGGTGTTTGATGGTTATGAAAGCGCTTGTTACGGAATACACTGCCTGACGATGCCACTATTTGATCGGAAAGCTCACTGGGTATTGTCGATAATGTTGCTGCATCTGATGAATGAGCCATGACATTCTCCTGAAAACGGGTGACATCTAACCATTGGAAATTCAGGATAAAACCGCTTTATGACAACATGACGATCATTTTTCGCAGAATATGTGAATAAAAATCACACTATCAGCGATAAAATAGCCAATATTGTTCAAGGAATGCGCAATCAAACCAGAGAGGCTTTACGTAGAAGTAATATCCTCGTATTATACGCGGCAAGAACGGAGAGATGGCAGAGTGGTTAAATGCACCGGTCTTGAAAACCGGCAAGGGTTTGTAGCCCTTCTAGGGTTCGAATCCCTATCTCTCCGCCAAACACTTTGAATAAAGCCCTGATTTATCAGGGCTTTTTCATTTCTGCCTTTCTTCAGTATGCCATCTGGTATGCCATTGATGTTTGGCTTCTGTTATTTACAAATAGACTGTATCGGACAGTTCTGAAAATTTGCACTCTAGCGATGCTCTGTAAATAGCAGAATAAGTGGTTCCCCGCCCGTTTTAGTTCGCTGTATATGCTAAATGCTGTATTACAGTTGTTCGGCTAACACCCATGCTTTTTGATACTGGCAGCCATTGTTAATTTAAAATCATCCACCTAGCAAATGATTGAGAACCAAACCAACTCTTAGATAATTCAATATGGTCTGCTCATCACTAGCAATTGGCTTTCGATACAGATTGATATTATGTAGAGTCTTCGGAAATAACTCATTAAACATCTAGAGTAAACAGATTAGCTAAAAGACGTAATATCTGCTTCTGAATGGCACCGCTGTGCGGTACTGATCATACAACTATCAGAATCCCAGAATCCCCGCAAATGAAACCGCTTACATTTTTTGTATGTAAAACGCCTGTTCTCTATCGTTGTTTATTCCTAGTGAACCAATATACATCCCTGATATATTGAATGCACAGGTACCAAGACTGTACGCACTAACTGAGAAGTACTAATCATGGCAACGATTAAAGATGTCGCAAAACTAGCAGGTGTTTCAATAGCTACCGTATCAAGAGTAGTGAATAACTCTTCAAAAACTGGCGATGCGACAAAAGAAGCTGTAATGCGTGCAATGGAGGAATTGAATTACTTGCCAGACCCCAATGCCAGAGCCTTAGTTAGTCGCGTAAACGATACCATTGGCTGTATGGTTTATGATGTTGCAGACCCCTTTTTTGGCGAAATGGTTAAGGCTATCGAGATTGAATGTAGAGCAAATCACAAGCATCTATTAATCGGAAATGGCGCACATGACCTTGCTCAAGAGCGCGAAACCATTGAGTTATTAATCAGTAAACGGTGTGAAGCACTAATTATTCATAGTAAAGCGCTAAGTGATGAAGAACTGATTAGTTACGCGAAGAAAGTGCCTAGTATGGTATTTATCAACCGTTTTTTACCGGATCTGCCATCCCGTTGTATCTGGCTGGATAATCACTACGGTAGCTTTAGCATTACGCAACATCTCATTGAATTAGGGCATCAACACATTGCTTGTGTTGCATCCAAATATGATATTGAAGATGCTATAGATCGCATCCAAGGCTATCGGGATGCCATGACCAAAAATGGTCTGAATCCGCATGAATTTATAGTAGAACGCGCAGAGCCAAATCAGGAAGGCGGAGAGCAAGCTATACAAAATATTCTAGGCCGAGGACAACCCTTTACCGCAGTTGTGGCTTATAACGATATGATGGCAACCGGAATCATGTCCGTGTTGTTAGATAATGGGTTTAAGGTGCCGGAAGATATTTCTGTTGTTGGATTCGATGATGTGATCGTAGCCCGCTTCTGTCGCCCCCAACTCACCACTATGCGCTATCCCTTGTCATTGATGGCGGTAAAAGCAACACAAATGGCCATGCAACTAGCAAGTGGCGTAACAGACGAAACTCAAGAGAATAACTCGCACGTGTTCCGACCAGTACTGAT
This sequence comes from uncultured Tolumonas sp., assembly GCF_963556105.2. Classification (NCBI taxonomy): domain Bacteria; kingdom Pseudomonadati; phylum Pseudomonadota; class Gammaproteobacteria; order Aeromonadales; family Aeromonadaceae; genus Tolumonas; species uncultured Tolumonas sp. The sequence goes on along the minus strand of NZ_OY829945.1, from coordinate 218,646 downwards.
TAGACGTCAATCTTCAGCTTCAGCACCACAAGAAACACGGTGACATTGAGGCTATTTAAAATAGCTGATCATATTCATGAAGTGAAAATATGATCAGCAAATTCTATTTAGCGGAAGACGCTATTATTTAACCGTTAACAACTTGCACGTATTGGTGCCACCTTCGATATCAACCTGGTCCCCATAGGTCATCAATATCAAGTCACCAGACTCGAAGTATCCCCGATTCTTTAATTCCTCAATGGCATCCAGACAATTGAGAATAACTGGCTGTGTTTCATCGGCATCAAAAAACACCGGCGTGACGCCTCGGTACAATGAGCACCAGTTCAACGTTTGTTGATGACGAGATAATGCAAAAATCGGTAGACCAGAACTTAAACGCGACATCAACAGTGGGGTGGTTCCAGATTCCGTCATTGTTACAATACCTTTAACACCTTGCATGTGATTCGCCGCATACATGGTGCTCATCGCAATGGTTTCTTCAATAGAGTTGAAGGTATAGGTCATTCGATGATTCGACACATTCACACTTGGGTGTTTTTCAGCGCCTAAACAGACATTTGCCATTACGGTCACCGTCTCAACAGGGAAGTCACCAGCCGCTGTTTCTGCTGACAGCATCACAGCATCTGTACCATCCAATACTGCATTGGCAACGTCCATGACTTCGGCGCGGGTTGGCATCGGCGCTTTGATCATCGATTCCATCATTTGCGTAGCCGTGATCACAATACGATTCAGTTTGCGGGCCGTACGGATCAGTTTTTTCTGCACCCCCATCAGCTCGGTATCGCCGATTTCTACGCCTAAATCACCACGAGCAACCATAACAACATCGGATGCCAGAATGATATCTTCCATCGCTTCATCTGTAGCAACCGTTTCAGCGCGTTCGACTTTCGCGACGATTTTCGCGTTGCAACCCGCTTCACGAGCTAGCTCGCGGGCATAGTTGAGATCTGCGCCATTGCGTGGAAAAGACACGGCTAGATAATCAACCTGCATCAGTGCCGCCGTCTTAATATCTTCTTTGTCTTTTTCAGTTAACGCTGGCGCGGATAAACCACCGCCTTTTTTGTTGATACCTTTGTTGTTAGACAGCGGGCCACCAACAGTCACAGTGGTGAAAATCTTACTGCCTTCAACGTTATCAACCCTCAACTGAACACGACCATCGTCCAGTAGTAAAATATCGCCTGCAACGACATCTTCCGGTAATTTTTTGTAGTCGATACCAACTTGTTCCTGTGTGCCATCCCCTTTGCCCAACGCCGCATCCAGCAGGAATTTATCGCCGACTTTCAACATTATTTTGTTGTCTTTGAATGTTGATACGCGGATTTTCGGGCCTTGCAAATCACCCAAAATGGCTACCGATTTGCCAAGACGGTCTGCCAGCTCACGGATCTCTTTAGCTCGCGCGATATGATCTTCTGCGGAACCATGGGAGAAGTTCATTCGTACCATATTTGCACCGGCAAGCAGGATTGCTTCCAATACGCCTTCTCGGTCAGTGGCTGGGCCTAAAGTGGTTACGATCTTCGTTCTTCTCAGCATATTAAGTCCCTATTACCTACATTAATTAAATAAAATTTGGTTATAACATTGGCTTAAACAACACCCGCTTTCACTAAAGCAGCCGATACAATCTGCTGCGCTTCCTGTTGGATCACATCCAGATGGGCTTCGCCTTTAAAGCTTTCCATGTAAATTTTATAGATAGATTCAGTGCCACTTGGGCGAGCGGCAAACCAGCCGTTTTCAGTGACCACCTTCAAACCACCAATTGCGGCCTGATTTCCTGGTGCATGGGTCAATTTGGCAAGGATTGGTTCACCAGCCAGCATAGTTGCGTCTATCAGTTCTGGGTTTAGTGCGGAAAGTACGGCTTTCTGCGCGGTATTGGCTACTGCATCAATGCGGCGATAGATCGGTGCACCAAATTCGTCGGTTAACGCATCATAGAGCTGTTGCGGGTTTTTACCTGTGACGGCCATGATCTCTGCGGCCAATAATGCCAGAATGAAACCATCTTTATCCGTAGTCCAAACCGTGCCATCTTTTCTCAAGAAAGAGGCACCGGCACTCTCTTCGCCACCGAAACCGAAACTGCCGTCAAACAGTCCGTCCACAAACCATTTGAAACCAACCGGCACTTCTTTGAGTTCGCGCCCGAGCTTGCCAGCCACCCGATCAATGATGGAAGACGATACCAGCGTTTTCCCCACCACAGCCTGTTTCGGCCAGCTTGGGCGGTGAGTAAACAGATAGTGAATAGCAACCGCCAGATAGTGGTTCGGGTTCATCAAACCAGATGGGGTCACAACACCGTGGCGGTCATAATCCGGGTCATTCCCCAGCGCGATATCAAATTTGTCTTTCAGACTAATCAGGCTCGCCATCGCCCACGGGCTGGAACAATCCATTCGAACCTTGCCGTCTTTATCCAACGTCATGAATGAAAATGTCGGATCAACGCGATAATTCACCACGTCAATATTTAGGCCATAGGTTTTCGCAATCACATCCCAGTAGGCCACACCCGCCCCACCCAATGGATCAACACCAATTTTAATCCCTGATTCTCGAATAGCGGTCATGTCCAACACATTCGCCAAATCATTCACATACGGGGTCACATAGTCATATTCTTCGACAAATTCAGAGGCGATAGCGGCGGCGTATGGCATGACATTAATATCATCAGCACCCGTCAGCAGAATTTGATTCGCTCTATTTTCCACCCATTGGGTGATTGACGCTTCTGCAGGGCCACCATGCGATGGGTTGTATTTAAAACCGCCATCCTCCGGTGGGTTATGTGATGGTGTGATAACGACACCATCCGCCAGATCGGCATGTTGGGCTCGGTTATAAGTCAAAATGGCGTGCGAAATGACTGGTGTTGGGGTATATCCACCCCCTGTTTGTATGCGGACTTTGACACCATTTGCTGCTAATACTTGTATGGCACTGGCTAAGGCAGCTTCAGAAAGTGCATGCGTATCCATACCGATAAACAGTGGGCCAGTGATGTTGTTGCTTTGACGATATTCTGCCAATGCCTGACAAATAGCCTGAATGTGCGACTCTGTAAATGCGCTATTTAATGCGCTGCCACGATGACCAGAAGTACCAAATACCACTCGCTGCTCAGGCAATGACATATCCGGTTTATTCAGATAATACGCTGCCACCAGACGAGGAATATTGGTTAAATCTTCCTCGCGAGCTGGTTTTCCGGCATGGGGATGCTGTGCCATATACAACTCCTTGTTTATAGCCTGAAATTAGGAATCAGCGGTTATAGCGGAATAAAACGATATCGTGTTTGGTGATGATAAACTTCACCCGGTAACAACCACGGATCACCTAGCTCTGGGCGATTCGGGCTGTCGGGTAATAACTGCGTCTCCAGACAGACCGCTTCATAGTCGTGATATGACTCGCCATCCCGTGACGGAGTACCAGCCAAATAATTAGCCGTATATATTTGAATACCCGGTTGATTGGTTTGCACTTCCATAGCCAGTTTGTTATCGGCAGACGTTAATCTGGCCGCAACATGTTCAGCACTGGTAACATCCATGATGTAACAATGATCGAACCCTTTGGCTAACATCAGCTGTGGATGACTTAACCACTGTGTTTGCAAAGAACGGGCACGACGTAGATCTAAAGCACCTTCCACCGGTTGGGGAGCAGAGAGCGGAATACCCATCGCATCAATCGGTAAATAATGGCTCGCATTTACTTGCAAAGCGTGTTCGCGCACATCACTGCGCTTGCCATCAAGATTAAAGTAACCGTGGCAGGTCAAATTGATGGGGCAGGCTTTCGTCACGGTGGCCTGAATATCGATCAGTAGATCGGTATTTTCCAAGGCATAAATGAGCGTCACATCGCAATCACCGGGAAACCCCTGATCGCCATCAGCAGAGTGTAGTGCGAGAGTGACTCGGTCAGCTTGTTGATTTACCACTGTCCATTCTTTGCGATCAAAACCAACTTTTCCCCCATGCAGGCAGTTTTCTCCCTGACTGGGCACCAGAGCATAGTGCTCACTCTGATAATGCAAAACTGAATTGGCGATACGATTGGCAAAGCGTCCGACCATCGCGTTCAGATAAACTTGCTGGGTAACATAGTCTTTCGGCTGGCAACCAAGTAATACCTCCCGCTGGCCTTCGCCAACGGGTACGGTCAATGACAACAAGGCAGCTCCGGTCGTCATTATGTTTAGTTGCATACCTGCATCGTTTTTTAACTCAATGCAATGCATCAGAGAAACTCCTGTTAATTAGCAAAGACCTGCGCCAGGACGGGCTTTACATACATAACAGGTGGGTTTCAGACCTGTTTTTTCCGGATATTCCTCTGCGACTGCGGCGATCACGGCATCTACTTGCGCTGGTCGCAGCAGTGCCACCACGCAACCACCAAACCCGCCACCAGTCATACGCGCGCCACCCTCATTACCGATGTGGGATTGCAGGATCTCAACCAAAGTATCAATCGCCGGAACCGTAATAGCGAAATCATCACGCATTGACGTATGCGACTCCGCCATCAGAACACCCATTTTTTCCAAATCACCGATCGCAAGTGCATCCGCTGCCGCCAATGTGCGGGCATTTTCCGTAATCACATGACGTGCCCGCAGATATACCACCGGCTCCAGCTTGCCTTGCTCGGCGGCTTTCTGCAGTTGATCCAGACTGACATCGCGCAGTGCTTTGACAGCAAAATGACGGGCTGCAGTTTCACACTGCTCACGACGAGTGTTGTATTCACTGTCGACCAAACCACGTTTCACGTTGGAATGCACAATCAACACGGCCAGATCTTCCGGCATTTTGACTAAACGGGTTTCCAGTGAACGGCAATCGAGTAATAACGCATGATCTTTCTCGCCACTAGCGGAGATCATTTGATCCATAATGCCGCAGTTACAGCCAACAAATTTGTTTTCCGCTTCTTGTCCATTTAAGGCAATGGCAGCAGGTGTGAGGTCTAACTGATATGCCTGATTAAAGGCTTCACCAATAGCGACTTCCAAAGAAGCTGAAGAGCTCAAACCGGCACCTTGTGGCACATTGCCAGACACCACCATGTTTAAACCTTTCAATGCCAGCCCTTTTTCCAACAGGAATTTCACTACACCACGGATATAATTACTCCACATTTGATCAGAGTGAGGCTCGATCGGTTGTGTCAGAGAAAACTCATCCCACTGATTGGCATAGTCAGCGGCAAAAACAACGACTTTGTCGTCATCGCGACGTTGCAATGCAACTACTGTTTCATAATCAATCGCGCAAGGCAGCACAAAACCATCATTATAATCAGTGTGTTCACCAATCAAATTGACACGTCCCGGTGCTCGCACAAACAGATCAGGCTCGCTACCAAAACTACGCTGAAATACAGCAAGCACTTTTTCTTTTAATGTCATGGTGGATTCCTTAAATTTGTTCTTTGTAATGAATATTGCTCACCGCCCGCAGCCGCTCGGCGGCTTGTTCAGGGGTCAGATCGCGCTGAGTTTCGGCCAGCATTTCATAGCCCACCATGAATTTGCGCACAGTGGCCGAACGTAATAACGGCGGATAAAAATGGGCATGCAATTGCCAGTGTTCAACATTTTCTTCCGTATGCGGTGCGCCGTGCCAGCCCATCGAATATGGGAACGAACACTCGAACAGATTGTCGTAACGACTGGTCAGTTGTTTCAACGCCAGCGCCAGATCTTGTTTCTGGGCATCACTTAGTTCGGTCAAACGGGCCACATGCACTTTCGGTAGCAAGATCGTTTCAAACGGCCATGCAGCCCAGTACGGCACTACAGCGATCCAATGTTCGGTTTCCACTACAGTTCGCTCATCGGAAGCCTGTTCTTTCTGCGCATATTGCAGTAGTAACGGCGCCCCTTTTTCGGCTAACCATTGTTTTTGCGTCAGCTCTTCCCGTGCTAATTCATTAGGAATAAAGCTGTTGGCCCAGATCTGGCCGTGAGGATGCGGATTGGAGCAGCCCATTGCCGCACCTTTGTTTTCAAACACCTGCACCCACGGGTAATCTTTTGCTAGATCAGTGACTTGCTCACACCAGGTATCAATGACCTGACGGATGGCCGGTACCGGTAATTCAGGTAATGTTTTGCTGTGATCTGGCGAAAAACAGATCACCCGGCTGGTACCGCGCGCAGATTCACTCTGAAACAACGGATCTATTGGGACTGGTGATGCCGGCGTATCCGTCATTAGTGCCGCAAAGTCGTTCGTGAATACAAACGTACCTTTGTAATCTGGGTTCATTTCACCGTTTACACGGGTATTTCCCGCACACAAAAAACAATCGGGATCGTGTGCTGGGCGGTTATCCGGAGCCGTTTTTTCTACCTGCCCTTGCCACGGACGTTTTGCGCGGTGCGGTGAAACCAACACCCACTGGCCAGTCAGAGGGTTAAAACGACGATGAGGATGATCAATAGGGTTAAACATGCGGTTATGCCTCATATCCATTCGGGTTAGTTTGTTGCCAGAGCCAGCTATCACGGGTCATATCATCGAGTGTTCGAGTGGCTTTCCAGCCCAATTCTCGTTGTGCTTTCGCAGGATCAGCCCAGCATTCCGCGACATCACCAGGGCGGCGATCGACCAGTTTGTAATTGATTTCCATACCGCTCGCGCGGGCAAATGCGCGCACCATTTCCAGCACGCTAACACCTTGTCCAGCACCGAGGTTATAGATATGCAGTCCGGCTTTTTCGCCGCAAACCTGCCAGGCTTTGACGTGACCTTCCGCTAGATCCATGACGTGAATGTAATCGCGTACACAGGTACCATCGTTGGTTGGGTAATCATTACCAAAAATGTTCAGACAATCGCGGCGGCCAATCGCTACCTGCGTGATATACGGCATTAAATTGTTTGGGATGCCTTGTGGATCCTCACCCATTTTACCGGACGCGTGCGCACCGATCGGGTTGAAATAACGTAACAAGGTCATGCTCCAGCGCGGATCGGCGGTTTGCATGTCTTCCAACATCTGTTCGATCATCAGCTTGGTCTGACCATACGGGCTCATCGTTGAGCGCGGAAAATCTTCGGTGATCGGCACTGCATGCGGATCACCATAGACGGTGGCAGAGGAGCTGAAAATGAAGTGGAAACAACCGGCTCGTCGCATTGCCCCTAACAGGCTTAAGGTGCCGGCAATATTGTTCTCATAATACTCAAACGGTTTTTGTGTGGATTCACCCACAGCCTTTAACGCAGCAAAATGAATGACACCTGCGATCGATTGTTCTTGAAAAATACGATCCAGAATTACGGAATCACGGATATCACCTTGATAAAACAGCGGACGCTTACCCGAAATTTCTTCAATTCGGTTCAGGACGGATAATTTACTGTTACACAAATTATCGAGAATAACAGGCTCAATCCCTGCTGCAATCAATGCCAGGCAGGTATGGCTACCAATGTAACCAGTCCCACCTGTGACTAAAATTTTCATCAATATCCCCTCATTCGCTATCAAGACATTCTGGTTACGATATTTTCGCTCAGAATACCGAAATCACTGCTGGTAGACTGTGATCTATAGCACACTAGTGTAATCGCTTACACTGATATTAACGAAAAAAATACCGCAATAAATCCTATAAATTCCATTCAAACACAAAAAAAGCGCCATAAGAGCCCCTTATTGGGGGCTGATTTTGTTAAAAAAGCGAAAACAGAATGAATTGACACTTAGATGATAAATTTCATTACACTTTCAGTGTAATAATTTCACTATCACTCAGTGAAATGGCATGCAATAAAGTCAAAGAAGGAAGAATAGATATGTAATACGCTGATTTAATGAACAAAAAAATGCCCGCATCAATGCGGGCATGAGAGATGAACATTTAAATATTATGAATTTCGGTAATTCAAATTTGCAACTGAATGGCGTCTTACCAAAGTAGGGCTCAGCATGTTTGTAACATCAGGTAATGCTTCACCCCGAGCCAACGCTAAAGCCAATTGGGCTGCCTGAGTAGCCATTGCCACAACGGGATAACGAATGGTGGTCAATTTAGGATGCAAATAACGAGCAATAAGCACATCATCAAAACCAACTAATGACATATCTTTTGGTACTGAAATCGCGTTATCGTTCAATACCGATAACGCGCCTGCAGCCATTGAGTCGTTGTAACAAACAACACCCGTAATGTCGTGAGTTTTACCTAATAAATCTGTCATGGCCGCTTCACCACCGGTTTCATCCGGTTCGCCACGAGAGATCAATCGTTCATCAACAGGAAGCCCGTGTTCTTCTAATGCGTCAATGTAACCCTGCATACGATCTCGAGAATCGGAGATATCATGATTCGAGCACAAAAAGCCAATGCGAGTATGCCCTTCATGGATCAGATGTCGCGTAGCCAACCACGCACCATAGCGGTCATCAAGTGCAATACAGCGCGACTCATATCCTGGCAGCACCCGGTTTACTAACACCATTCCTGGAACATGCGTCATAAAAAGTTTTAATTCATCATCAGAAAGCATTTTAGCGTGAACAATTAGCCCGGCACATCGATGTCCGATTAACTGTTCAATCATCTGCTTTTCTTTTTGTGCATTGTGATAACCGTTACCTACCAACAAAAAGTTTCCCGCAGACTGTGCGACTTGCTCTGCGGCTTTCACCATTGCACCAAAAAAGGGATCCGATACATCAGCGACAATAATACCCAAGGTTTGGGTATTTTGATGTGCTAGTGCTCTGGCATTGGCATTAGGATGATATTGAAGTTCCGCCATAGCCTTAAATACGACATCGCGTGATTCCTGGCTAGCTTTGGGAGAGTCGTTTATTACTCTTGAGACTGTTGCTACAGACACTCCCGATAACAGAGCTACATCTTTTATTGTGGCCATCTTATTTCAGTTATCCCGTAAAGCTTATGTGTACGTCATCTTCATTAACACTAATGTATTCCTCTTGGTTGACTCGAAGAGGCTCAATAGCACCAGAACATAGCTTGTATTCCCATAACAGACAGAAGTTAAAAAGATGTTACACATCCTAATAAAAACGCCATTACACCATACAGAACGTATGTCAGGAAATCATAATATCATGCTTGTATATATTTGGAAGAAGAAACACGTAAACGTTTACATTTTTAAAAGAAAAAATCCCCCATTTTAACTAAAAACAATTAAAGGGTGATTTCACAAAAAAGCTCAAGTCCTCAAAATAACATGCCCATGGATAACTAAAAGCCAATATCCCCTGCAATTATCTCAATCACATTCAAAGGTAATATTTAGTTTTTATTGCCATTGCAATAACATCATTACTTAATTTATAAGAATAAACAGTATTCATTAACCGCAGACAATAACAACAGGCATAGTTTTCATAAGTAAAATCGCTTTCATATATGGTAAAATCTAAATGAATTATTTATGTTATAAAATAGTGAGTGCCATCACACCGCCCTTCACATCAGGACTCCGATGATGACAAAATGCTCGTTTTTACATCAAATTTCTCTTTAAAAAGCTAATTATATCGTCAAAAATGTAAATAATGATAAAGAATGGGATCTTACCAATGAGAAACATCAAAAGACTTATCTTTTTAAACGTTTCATTCGCACTTCATAGATCAACAAATATCGATGTATCAATAAGTTGAAAATCAAATCTTCTTGTCTTATTAGTTCGTGAACAAAAGTCCTATTTAGTATTCATTACAACGTAAAAATAGAAATTAATCAGTTAGTCTTGCCACAATCCAAACCAGTTTTCTAAATCTTTACGTAGATTATCAGATCGTGTACCAAAAATAGCTTGCACTTCATGGCCAACTGTAACAACACCAATTGCACCAGCTTTATGCAATTTATCTATATTAACTAAAGCCAAATTATTTACTTCAACTCGCAAACGCGTTAAACAGGCATCAAAACTAAAAATATTTTCTCTCCCGCCGAATGCAGCAATTAATGCTAAAATATCGGAATCTGGCACTGAACTTTCAGTTTCTTCTGTTTTACGGTTTAACGCCAAAGTAAACAGACGCTTTAAGTCGGTAATATTCACCATAAATTCACTCTCAAATAAATACTGATACCAGCATTGAACCTGTTTAATAAATTTTATAAAAAGCCCGTTAAGTACGGGCTTTTTATTCACATTACTTGATAGCCTGACGCAGTATTTTCACACCAAAAGCAGGTAACGAGATCAATGACGAGATGTCCTCTCCGGTCACCATATCCTGATAAGCTTGCGAGATATCCACAAAACGTTCATGACGTGTATAGTTTTGGATAAAAATAAACTCCTGTTCACCATCAGTGCGGCGTTGTGCCGTTACACCAGCCGGTAATTCTGCTGATAGCGCCGGTTTAAGTTGCAGCTCTTTAGCTAATTTCCCGAAAAAGTCACGTTGGAAAGTCAGATCATTGCGGGAGGCAATGTAATAAGCTTTCCCCTGACCGTAATCATTCACTGTCACTGCTGGTCGTCCGGCATAAAAATCCGCACCATAGGTAGCCAGTGCCCTAGCACCTTCCAGGTTGATCAAGTCGCACAGGTGAGTAACAGTGTAAGGTCCGGTCAGACCGAGCTCATTGCCAGAAAGACCATTTACACTATTAGTTTCATGATCGTACAAACCATCGATTTCTTCAGCCCAAATACCCAAAATCGGGCGTAATGGACCAGGGAAGCCACCGAGATGACACAAGTCAGTTTCATTGACGATGCCTGACCAGTAAGTAGTGACAAAATTTCCACCCGTTTTCACAAAGGCGTCAACGCGTTCTGCAAAACCATCACGAACCATGTAAAGCATCGGTGCAATGACTAACTTGTAGCGACTTAAATCACAGTCGGCATTGATCACATCAACGGCAATGCCTTGTTCCCAGAATGAACGATAATGTTCGGTGACCGTTTTTTCATAAAACAAACCGGCATTACGGGGGCCTTGCGCGTTATCCATCGCCCAGCGACTTTCCCAATCGAAAATGATGGCGACTTCAGCTTCAACTCGCGACCCAACAACAGGAGATAACTTAGAAAGGATCGCGCCCAGTTCCTGAACTTCCTGACCTACGCGAGTGTTGATGTGCCCGACATGATCAACGACGGCACCATGGAACTTTTCAACTGAGCCCCGGCTTTTTCGCCATTGAAAATATTGAACAGAATCCGAACCATGTGCCACCGCCTGCAATGAAGAAAGAATGTGCATGCCCGGTTTCTTCAATTTACTGATCGGTTGCCAGTTGGTAAGACTTGGCGTGGATTCCATTAAAAAGAACGGTTTGCCATCTTTTAATGTCCGCATCAAATCATGATACATACCGGTGTAGGCGGCTAACGTGCAATCGTCTTCTGCGTTGTGCCACAGCGGATAACTGTCCCACGAAATAAAGTCGATAACTTTAGACAGTTGCCAATAATCATAGTCATAGAAATATTCCATGAAGTTCGTGGTCGTCGGCAAGTCGGGGTTTTCGGCTTTTAATGGTTTGATTTCTTCTGCACAGAAATCAGTAACCTGAGCAGTGTTGAAACGCTTCCAATCCAGATTCAAACCATGAATAGAACCTTCACCAATCGAAGTAGGTGATTCGATTTGATCCCACTCGGTATAGGTATGGCTCCAGAAATCACTCCACCAGGCATGATTCAACGCATCCAACGAACCATAACGCGCTTTCAGCCAGTCACGGAATTTATGCTGGCATAATTCGCAATGACATTCACCGCCATATTCATTCGAAATATGCCAGCCAATCACCGCCGGATGATGTGCATAACGTTTGGCTAACTGCGTATTGATCTGACGGGTTTTCTCACGGTAAACCGGTGATGTCAGGCAGTGATTATGACGGCCACCATGCAAAGCGTGTACTTTGTCTTTACTGACGCGCAATACTTCTGGGAATTTTTTCGATAACCACGCAGGGCGAGCACCACTTGGGGTAGCCAGAAAAACGTAGATACCATTGGCGTATAAACGATCAAGCACCTGATCCAGCCAGCCGAATTCATAGCGGCCCTCTTCCGGCTCCAATTTGACCCAGCTGAAAATACCGACTGACATGATATTGCAGCGCGTCTGCTTCATCATCTCAATGTCTTTATCCAGAATTTCCGGGCTATCGAACCACTGATCGGGGTTGTAATCGGCGCCATGTAAGATCACTGGCGCTTTTTGACTCAGGGGGGGGAACTTCAACATGTAACTCCTCCGGGAAAAACAAAAAATAACGGCATCCCAACGCCAAATCCGTCGGGATGCCGCATTGGTTTAATTGAATATTTTCATCGAAGGCAGGACATGGCCCTGACAATCAAACAAGGACTGGTTTTCACGGGCATTCCCCTCTTTCCAGTCATCATGGTTATATTTCATGCCTGCTTTGGTTGCCCAAGTTGCGCCAGGTGTTGGCAACCAAGCTGGTTCCCAATAGAACACCCCTTTACCACGTTGCTCAGGAACGTCAGCAACACTCTGAATCAAATCGTGCAGGAAGTTGGCCTGGCCTTGCACAGTAGCTGGATAACCAGCGTCATCCGCTTCTTTCTGACCAAAGTTGTTCTCTGCATTGTCGCAGTTGTCGGTGGTATAGCCGTAAGCGGCTTCAACAACAATAACGTCTTTGTGATAGCGTTTACTGATGTCATCCATGTTGTATTTCAGTGAACTGATCGGGCCATTCCAGTAGGTGTAGAACGACAAACCAATCACATCGAACTGCACCTTGCGTTTGATCACCTCATCAAACCACCAAACAAACGTATCGTTTTTAGTGCCTTCCGCCAGATGTAGCATGATTTTCACATTGTCTTTCGTGGTCAGGTTCTCTTTCACACCTGCAATACCGGCATTCAGCAAGCCAGCCAGACGATCAAATTCTCCACCGCCCTCGCCCCAGCTCTTACCTTCCGGCCACAACATACCACTGTTGATTTCATTACCGATCTGCACCATATCAGGCAATACATCGGCTTTTTTAAACTCAGCAATCGCCGCTTTGGTGTAATCGTGTAGCGCCGTTTTCATCTGGTCATAGTTCATCTTTTCCCAGGCTTTCGGCTTATTCTGCCGACCCGGATCCGTCCAGAAATCACTGTAATGGAAATCAAGTAACAGTTTGAAACCCAGCGCTTTGGCGCGTTTAGCTAATGCAATAGTGCTTGGTAAGTCGTTGTTACCGCCACCGTAACCATTGCCATCAGCATCTTTCGGGTCATTCCATAACCGCAGGCGGATATAGTTAAAACCATTCTCTTTTAAGATCAGCAAAGCATCTTTTTCTTTGCCATTTTGGTCGTAATATTTACCGCCATGCTTTTCCACTTCATTCAGCATGGACACATCAGCACCCTTGATAAAATCTGCAGCTAACCCCTTTACTGGCTGAATTTGCACAGTCTCTGCAGCTTGCGCCTGATGAACGATAGGCAACATGCCTGTCATCAAAATAGCGGCTAACACTAAATTTTTTTTCAGTTTCATGATTGTTATCCTGTGTGATCGACTAACCCTTCGTGCCGCCAGCGGTCAGGCCGGAAACGAAGTATCTCTGCAGAGAAAGGTAAAGAATGGCGACTGGCACCGCGATCAGCACCGCGCCTGCCGCATAAGTGGTGTAACTGGCACCCATTTTTTGTGATACCAGATTGTAAAGACCAATCGGCAAGGTGAATTTATCGGGCGTACGTAAGATCGTACTGGCCAGAATGAAATCCCCCAGTGGGCCGGTAAAAGAGAACAGCGCCACGACCGCAATGATCGGCTTAGACAGTGGCATAATGATTTCGATAAAGATGCGGAAACTACCAGCACCGTCCATACGGGCTGATTCATCCAGATCTTTCGGGATCGCATCCAGATAACCCTTCATCAGATAGGTATTCATCGGGATCATGCCGCCGACATATACCAGCACGAGTGCCAGGTGGCTGTTGATCAGACCTAACATCTGGGCCAATACAAAGATGGCAATCAGAGCCGAAAACTGCGGGATCATCTGCAACAACAGAAACAGCATCAAACCATTCTGGCGTCCGCGAAAACGGAAACGCGAGAACGAATAGGCGGTAAAACTGACACTGATCAGCGTTAACACCATGGTCAGAAAACTGATCTTCATCGAGTTCCAATACCATGCGGCATAATCAATCTGGCCGTTAAATAACTCGTTGTAATGCTGGAACGAGAAATTGTCCGGAATGATCGAGGTATTCAGCAAACTGTTGCCGGGATTCAGTGATGCCCCAACCGTCCAGATCAACGGATAGATAATGATGACTGCCACCGCCAGGATCAGCAGATATGACAGACTGAGCCGGATAAAGTTACTCTTTTTAACACTGTGTTTTGCGCTCATAACTGCCTCGCTTATGCCATGTCATCTTGTTTAAAGGAGTTGGTCGCACGGAACTGCCACAACGCAATCCCCACCACAAAGATGGACAACAAAATGGTGATGCTGGCCGCAATGGCATACTGAGATGACGACATCGTCAGCTTATAAATCCAGGAAACCAGAATATCAGTACCACCGGCATTCGAACCCATGACCGCAGGGCCACCGTTGTTGAACAGATAGATAATGTTGAAGTTATTGAAATTGAAGGTGTATTGCGTAATCAAAATCGGCGCAATCGAATAGAGAACCAACGGCAAGGTGATCGTAGTCAGCTTGTGCCATGTGCTGGCACCATCAATCGTAGCCGCTTCATACAGATCATCAGGAATTGCTTGCAGCACGCCGGTTGTCATCGCAAATACGAATGGGAAACCTAACCAAGTCTGCATCATGATCAGGGCAGTCTTAGTCCAGAATGGATCTGTCATCCACGCTTTTGGCTCAATGCCTAACGAGGCCAGAATACCGTTATTGATCACGCCAAATGTTTCATTAAACATGCCGGCAAATACCAGAATAGTCACGAACCCCGGCACCGCCCAAGGTAGGATCAAGATAGTGCGGATCAACGGCTTAAAACGCAGATCTTTCTGATTCACCAGAATGGCCAGCATGACACCGACCGTGCACTGCAACGTCGTCGCGATCAACGTCCAGATCACCGTCCATTGCAGAACATCAAAGAATGTAGAACGCCAGAGATCAAGGCGGAAGATATTGAAGAAATTTTTCAAACCAACCCAATCAACCAGTTTGGCTGGCGGGGTGTGGTACAGGTCGTAGTTAGTAAACGCGATAGAAAAACCAAAAATAATCGGAAATACCACCACAAAAACCAGCAGGATAAAGCCCGGGCTGATCATCAAGTAAGGAAAACCTTCACTTAACAACAACTGATACTGTTTTTTTACACTGGTAAGCGCAATACCGTCATCTCGTTGCTGACCGCACAGCCAAGCATCCCGGATACTCCAGTAATAAACCCCCAGACCAAAACAAGCAACAATGAGACTGATGATCCCTTTTGCCAGTAAGAATACGGAATTATCACGGGGTAGTTCGGTACCCAGTGTAAATAAACCCCAAAATCCGCTTTGCAGGAAGTCATGGAATACACTGAGAAAACAGACCAATATGACAAAGAACATAACGCCCTTTACCATTTGTCTATTATAGAACTGACCAAATCCAGGGATCAGCGACAACAACGCCGCTATTTTCGCATGGTTGGTTTTCGCACCGCTCAACGATGCACTACTGGAATCAACAACCACAATTAACCTCCTATCCATAAAGAACATGGGTAACTGACAACAGCGGCTACCCATGTTTTATCCACACAACAGAAATTAATAATTACTGGTTTGCGTGGTTTGCTTCGATTTGCATCTTGATGTTCTTAACTGCAGATTCCAGCGCAGCTTTGACTTCTTGTTTGCCAGTGCCACCCAGTTGTAATGCACTGTTAGCCGGGGACCATACTTCAGCCATTTCAGGCACGCTTGGCATTGGAACGGCATAAGAGGCCTGAATAGCTACCGCGCGGGATTTTTCATCATTTTTGATAAGTGGATCATCGATCAGAGACTTAACTGGTGGAATTTCACCGGTTTTCTCAAAACGAATTTTGGCGTATTCAGGTTGGTTGATGAACTCGACGAATTTCTGTGACAGATCTTTCTGCTTAGAATAAGAAGAAATGCTGTAACCTTTCACACCCAGGAACGAACGCATGTGTTCGCCGTTAGGCAACAGAGGTAATGGTGCGACACCATAGTTAACACCGGCATCTTTATAAGGTTGGAATGCCCAAGGCCCAGTAATAACGGCAGCGGCTTTTTTCTCGGTAAACAAAGAGTCAATCGCATTGGCCCCTGTTTCACCGACTATCCCAGCAGGAAACAGACCTTCGGTGTAAAATTTCTTAATATAGTTAACCGCATCAATCGCACCTTTGTTCGCTAAACCGATGTCGCTGACATTGAGCGAACCATTACTGTTTTGGCCGAAGATGTAACCACCCATTCCCGCAACCACGCCGTAGGCGTAATAAATTTCGTCAAATTTCGCCAATAGACCATATTTATTCGCCGCACGTTGTGTTTTAGAGAACGTGTACAAGTCATCCATTTTTTCTGGTGCTTTCGGCAACAGATCTTTGTTGTAAATTAAAACAATGGTTTCTACTGCTTTTGGAATACCGTATAACTTGCCGTTATAGGTCTGTGCGTCTACTGCCGGTTTGGTAAATGAGTTCATTACTGCTTTATCGGTATTCAGCTCGGAAATCAGCCCTTGTACTACCGCAGTACCCACCTGATCATGAGGTAATACCAGAACATCGGGGCCGATACCTGCCGGGCCATCCAAACGCAGTTTTTCAATCTGTTGTGCGTAAGGCATTTCCTGAACTTTAACTTTGACGTTATATTTTGCTTCAAACGCCTTAATAGCATCCGTAATACCATTCGACTTTTTGATATCTTCCCAAACCAGCAGCTCACCATCCGCTGCCATAGCCGCTTTACAGAACACACCGGCAACACCCAGTGACATCATAATTACAGCGGATAATGTTTTAATTTTCATCGTAGCTCCTTGATTCCTGCACTCACAAACTATGTTGTGGTTGTCATCTCATGATTGCATTCATGCATAATCTGTCACTTGTTACACAAAACCACTATGTAATTAACCGATCATGCTATCCAAACAACTTCCTAGCCTCAGCATTCTTAGTTTGATAGCTACCACCAACAACTGATATCAATGTCAAAGAAGCGGACACCTAAGCATAACAATCTGATTAATAAGAACTTAATCCCCATAAAACCAGAACAGCTTCAGTGTAAAACATTCTGTTCCCTAAAAACCTCGGTTGTGCGTTGTTTTTGAAAATTTAGGGTAACGATTACACTACATGCATTAAAGTTACGGGCTGAAGGCAATATCTGCCAGTAAAACATGCAAAGGCTGTGATCTGATGCACAAAAGCAGCAGCAGTTAGTGCAAGCGGTTACACCACGCTGCTATATTCCAAATCAACCAGCGAAATTACGCATACATTCTTGCATCTTGTTATAGCTAATAAGCTCTGAACGGGCTTAGTTCAGATAATCCAGACGGACATTCCTGGTATGAGCTGTAATGCATTAATTTAATTATCAAGGAGTTAATAAATGGCGAGTATCAGACTAAATAATGTAGTCAAACGTTTTGGTAAAACAGAAACGCTGCGGAATATAAACCTAGATATAAAAGATGGAGAGTTTGCGGTGTTTGTCGGGCCATCAGGCTGCGGTAAATCAACACTATTACGCATGATCGCGGGTTTAGAAGAGATCTCTTCCGGCGAAGTATCGATCGGTAATACGGTAGTAAATGATGTAGCACCAGCACATCGCGGTGTGGCGATGGTTTTCCAGTCTTATGCACTTTATCCCCATATGACAGTAGCCGACAATATAGGTTACGGGCTCAAAGTAAATGGCGTACCGAAAGAAGAGCGCACACATCAGGTCAACATGGTTGCCAAAACACTACAGCTGTCCCATCTCCTTGATCGCAAACCAAAACAACTGTCTGGCGGTCAAAGACAACGCGTCGCGATTGGCCGAGCGATAGTGCGCGATCCAAAAGTGTTTTTATTCGATGAACCTTTATCCAATCTGGATGCCGAACTGCGTGTAGAAATGCGGTTACATATCGCCAAACTACATCAGGAACTGAAAACAACCATGGTGTATGTTACTCATGACCAAGTGGAAGCCATGACACTGGCCGACAAAATCGTGGTCATGAACTACGGTAAAGTCGAACAAGTTGGTTCGCCGATGGAATTGTATTACAAGCCAGTCAACCTCTTTGTTGCTGGGTTTATCGGCTCGCCGAAAATGAACTTCTTACCGGCAAAAGTCATTTCATGGAGTCCAGCCCAAGTCACGGTACTCATTTCAGAACAAAAACAGATCACGCTGCCAATTTGTACACAAAAACTGGAGCCAGGATGTTCGGTAACCCTAGGTTTACGGCCAGAACACATTACTCCACAGGGCAATGAACACGCATTAACCTTTAACTGCGAAGTCGTTGAACGCCTTGGTAATAGCACTTATCTGTTTGGACAAAGCTGCGGGATCGACAACTTTAAAATGCTGTTACCGGGTGACAATGATTTCAAACCCTATCAGCAAATTGATGTCTTTTTCTCCGCGTCAAACTGTCTGATTTTTAATGATGATGGTGTGCGTATCAGTAAGTAAGCAGAGTCTTTGCAATTCATTTTTCTTCATCGTCCCATGTTTCACCCCTTTGCCTCGCTATGCGGGGCCTTCTTTTTTGTGCCCTTTGCAAAATACAGAATGAGAGATAGATCCCAAGCTATCAAAGCAAAGCTCTTTAGTTACACCAATTAAGTGTAAATTACACAATATCAGTGTAAACAACAGCGCAGTCCTGTGCGCTTACCTCGCGACATATGACATTCACTCAAGTCATTGTGCATAAGCGATCAGAGTCATCTATCTCACAAGGGGAAACATGAAAAGCATATCCATCATCCAGCGTATATCTCTGGGATTTGGCTTCATTATCCTGCTCCTGATTCTTGCCGTTGTCATGGCGTTAAATTCCGGACAACAACTTGCCGCACAAGTCGATATGCTGGCGAACCAGATTGTTCCAACCTTAGTACAAAGTCGCTCCGTGACCCGCGATCTCTTTTCTCAGGATAAAGCACTGCGCAATCTGCTGAGTCAGCAAGAAGCCCAAGTGGTAAAGAGAGAACAATCTCAATTGACTAAATGGCAGAACGCATTTGAAAAAGACCTGCAGCAATTACAACTGAAAACCAAAAACCACTCTGAAATGCAAAAAAGAATTGGGAATTTAGCGGAACAGCAAAAGATCTACTGGCAACTCACCACACAACTGATTGATAGCTACGCCACTAATCTGGCAAATCAACAAGCTTTGCGTCAAAACACCGGTTTAGAAACACGCAGCAAACGATTCATCAGTGATTTATCAATCATGGTGGCACCACTGGGTGCACATTACACCGTTGGCCTCAGCCATAATCTAGCCAATAACCTGGAATTAATGGTCAGCGCAACACAAGAAGCGCTGGGGCAGCATGATCCTGAATCCGTGGCGGTAAAACTGGAAGGTAATCGTCAGCTAGCCGCCAAACTGGATGCACAGCGGAAAGAGTTAGCCTCAGAGTTACTGAAACAAGAAAGTGCGTTCGGTGGAAATATTGATTTTGAGGCATCTCTGGGCAATGCCTTGAATGAACTGGTAAAACAAACAAGCACGGATGAGGGTCTGTTAGGGCAACATCTGCGCCTGACGAGCGAAAGCAGTCAGATCCGTAATCAAAGTGAGCAATCGGCCCGCATTATTGATTCTGTACTCGCTGAGTTAACCGGTATGGATAAACTGACCGATCAGCAACTGCAATCCCGCGTCAGTCTGACCCAGCAAATTTTAGTGAATTTAAGATATGTCTTGTTTATCGGTTTGCTGGTTTCACTGAGCCTGGCCGGGTTGGTGTTGTGGCGGGTGATTGCCGCTATTCGTCAACCGCTGAAACAAATTTTGGCCGTATTAGATGCGCTGGGGCGTGGGGACATGACTCGCAGCATTAGCTATAACAAACGAGATGAATTGGGCCAAATAGCCCGAGGCATCAACACACTGGCCAGTCAAATGCGCAATATGCTCGGTCAGGTTGTGCAAACGGCCAACGAATTAGGCGCAGTCGCAGAACGTAATCTAAGTACACTGGAAATTACCCACCAACAACTGGAACAGCAGCGCACAGAAACTGCCAGTGTTGCGACTGCAATGGTGGAGATGGAACATACTGTTGGCGATGTAGCGAAAGCCGCTACCCATTCGATGGAGTCGGTGGTGCAAGTGACCCAGAAAGCGACACAAGGGCGCAACATCAGTGATATCAACATTCAACGGATCAATAAACTTGCCAAGCAACTCGCCACATCCCAGCATGTTATCGAAGAAGTGCATGGCCTTAGCGTCAATATTGGCGGCATTCTGGATGTCATCAGTCAGATCGCAGAGCAGACTAATCTCCTCGCCCTGAATGCTGCCATTGAAGCAGCGCGCGCAGGCGATCAAGGCCGAGGCTTCGCAGTGGTGGCAGATGAAGTCCGCAATTTGGCTCGTCGTACTGCAGATTCCACCACCGAAATACAAGCGATGATCACAGCACTGCAACAAAGTGTCGGGCAAGCCGTCAGCGAGATCAGTGCCAGCGGCGAAGCCATGTCGGTATGTACCGCCGACAGTGAGCAAACCAAACAAACCATTGATGATATTTCAAATGCGTTACAACAAATCGCCGATATGAGCAGCCAAATTGCCGCCGCAGCCGAACAACAACAATGTACGAGTGCCGAAATAGCCAGAAACCTCAATAACATAAATGGCATTGCCGATCAAAACCGGCAAGAAATAAACAAAGTGGCAGCCACCAGTAATCAGCTGCAACAGCTATCAGCAGAACAACAAAATCTCATCAGCCAATTCGCTCTCTAACTTGAGTCTGGGCAACAACGCCCAGACCAAGCTCTGTGAGCCTCAACATCTGGGACTCACAGAGCTTGGTTGTCCAAGCCGGAAGCATGTTTAATTCTCAACCTGAGTTTAACTCTCAACCTGGGTTTAACTCGCAAAGAATAGGAAAGGAAACATCATGATAAAAAAAATCGTTCTGTTAGCCAGCCTGCTGAGTTGCAGCGTGGCCGCTTGGGCTGATGAAGATTCAGCTGCAACGCGTGCAATTTTTCTGCGCGGAGAAATGAACAACTGGACCGCCCCCAAAGAGAACCAATTAGCGCAAGCAGAAGCCGGCGTACTGGTTGCTAAAGCAACGCTGCAAGCCAGTCACGGTGCTTACAAATTCAAGTTTGCTGATGAAAAATGGAAAAGTGACACCACTTTCGGTCAATTCGATCCAAGCAGCAAAGTTGAATTAGATAAACCTGTTGTTGCCAAGGCCGGTTATCAATGGGGCGACATGAAATTCACACCGGCAGCCGACGGTGTTTATGCCTTCTATCTTGATCGTCGTGATGCGAAAAAAGTACTGGTAACCGTTAAAAAAGCAAATTAATCCCTCGGAGATAAAGAGATCTGCTCTTTATCTCCATCCCTACCCAGCCTCTGTCATTCAGTCGATTAATTTAGCTAATACCCGTCTGGCATGAGTATTCGGAAGCTCGGAGCATCAAAACAGGAGTGTTATAAATGAAATTAAAAACGTTTAGCGCCGTAGTTTTGGGCATGTCGATGCTCTATCACACCGGAGCTCAGGCCATGGTCAAAGGGGCTGATGTTAGCTGGTTAACGCAAATGGAAAAATCAGGCTACAAATTTTATAACGACAGCGGAACACAACAGGATCTGTTTCCCATACTGAAAGCGCACGGCATGAATGCGGTTCGTTTACGGGTATGGGTTAACCCAAGCGCCGGCTGGAGCAACATCACCGATGTGGTCGCCAAAGCCAAACGCGCTAAAGCGGCAGGCTTCGATATTATGATCGATTTTCACTACAGTGATACCTGGGCTGATCCCGCACACCAAACTAAGCCTGCTGCGTGGTCGAGCTATACCTTTGATCAGCTCATGTCGAACGTTTACTGGCACACGTATAACTCGCTGACCACCCTGAAAAATGCCGGCATCACACCAAAATGGGTGCAAGTGGGCAATGAAACCAATAACGGCATGTTATGGAGCGACGGCAAAGCCTCCGTCAACATGAAAAACTTTGCCTGGCTGATCAACAGCGGTTATGACGCCGTAAAAGCAGTTAATAGCTCAACAAAAGTAATCGTTCATCTGGCGAACTGTGAAAACAACAGCCTTTACCGCTGGATGTTTGATGGCCTGACCGCGAATGGGGCAAAATGGGATGTGGTTGGGGCATCTATTTACCCAACCCAGACCGGTAACGGCGACTGGTTTGCCATGGATAATCTCTGTTATGACAACTTAGCCGACATGGTCAGCCGCTACAATAAAGAAGTGATGATTGTCGAAGTGGGTATGCCGTGGGATGACCCTAAAAACAGCTATGACACCATCGCCGACATGCTTAAAAAAATGGCGGCCATTCCTAATGGTAAAGGGCTCGGTGTCTTTTATTGGGAACCGGAAAGCTACAACGGCTGGCAAAGTTATTCACTCGGGTTAATGGATAACAGCGACAAACCGACTTACGCGATGGACGCATTCCTGCTTAATTATTAATAATCAAAAAGCCGGTACCAAATTCCACGGCACCGGCTTATATTATAAAGATAACTACTCCTTCAACTACATCCGAATACCGCCAGTGACGATAACGCAGCACCATGTTCATCAAACAGGGTCACGTTTTCCCAGACCGAATGCTGCTCTCTGCCCATTGGCGATGGGATCATAGCCGGTTCCCAATAAAACACCCCTGCACCAAGCCCGCCAGCCACCGATCGAACGCTGCGGCTCAGTGCCTGCAGATATTGTGCTTGTCCAACTTCAGTAGCAGGAAATGGTTCCGACCCACAGTGCTGCATCAGCCAATGCTGATTCTTATTAGGATCAAGAACGCGCGGATATGCCGTTTCTACCACGATCAGCGATTTACCATAGCAGTGCGCCAGCGCATTTAAGTTATCACTCAGCAACGTCAGGCTACCGTGCCAGCAGGGATAAAAAGAGAGTCCAATCACATCAAACGGCACCTTTCTGGCAATAGCTTCATTGAACCAGCGACGGTAAAGCTCATGGTCCGCACCAGCATCAAGATGTAGTACGATCCGGCAATTGGGATCAAATGTTCTAACCGCAGTAGCACCCGCAATGAGTAACTGCGCCAACGCAGGCCAATTACCCGGTACAAAGGCCATCGGCCACAACATACCATGCGTAATTTCATTACCGATTTGTACCCATTCCACGGTGACACCCGCATCCCGCAACCGCTGTAATACATCTAAGGTAAAAAGAGATAACTGCTCAGCCACCGCTTCCAGTGGTAAACCTTGCCAGGCATGCGGCATAAACTGCTTTTGCGGATCAGCCCACCAGTCACTGTAATGAAAATCGATCATGATGCGAAAACCCAGCGCCGAGGCGCGTTGCGCAAGCTTGATCACCTGCTCAGGGCTATTAAAGGCCAGCCGATCGCTCTGATTCGCGGGGAAGAAATCCGGGTTTCCCGGATCATTCCATACTTTGATCCGGACAGCGTTGATACCCTGCTGGCGCAGGATTTCCAAACAATCCATCTCTTTGCCAGCCAGAGAATAGCGAGTTCCTTCGTGTTCCAATTGTGGCAATTGCGAAATGTCCGCACCACGCACAAAATCACTCATGAGCCGCCTCTTGTTTTAGTGCATGTAACGCGGGTAACGCATTGCCATGAAAATCAAACAAGGTGACATTATCCCATTCATCACCGGCCCCTTTTTTCCAACCAGCACCCGCAACCGGAATAAAATCCGGTTCCCAATAGATAAAACCAAGCCCTTTATGTTGTGGAACCTGTTTCACTGTCTGCAGTAATTTTGACAGAAAAGCCGTTTGTCCTTCCGGTGTCATTGGCCATGGTTCCGGGCCGGTTTGCTTATAAATATTAAGTTGTGCATCACCTTCGTCTTTCGTCCAGGGATACGCCGTTTCCACCACCATG
The DNA here is from genome assembly GCF_963556105.2 of uncultured Tolumonas sp. Taxonomy (NCBI): domain Bacteria; kingdom Pseudomonadati; phylum Pseudomonadota; class Gammaproteobacteria; order Aeromonadales; family Aeromonadaceae; genus Tolumonas; species uncultured Tolumonas sp. Next base: position 194,473 of record NZ_OY829945.1, on the reverse strand, counting down.
ACCGGACGTTCAAAACGCTGGCTTAAATCCGCCATATTGTCGGCCAAGGCTTGCATCGCGCCATGCCAAATGGGGTAATAAGAAAGACCAATCACATCAAACGGCACATCATGACGAACCGCCTCTGTAAACCAGCGCCGACAACGTTCATTATCACCACCGGCATCTAAATGCAGCACCACCTTACTGTCGGGGAATACTGTTTTGACCGCCTGCGAGCCGGATTTCAAAAACAGCGCCAGATTATCCCACTCAGAAGTGCGCCCTAAAGGCCAAAGCATACCGTTGGAAATTTCATTGCCAACCTGCACCCATTCAGGGGTCACCCCTTCAGCCTTAAGCTTTAGCATGACCCGTAAGGTGAATTGATATAATGCTTTACTGACTTGCGCAGCATTTTTACCTTGCCATGCGATTGGCATATGCTGTTTGCCTGGATCGGCCCACCAATCACTGTAGTGAAAATCAATCATGATCCGAAAACCCAACTGGGCGGCTCTTTTGGCTAATGCCACGGCATGGTCCGGATTGTTGTATCCAACCGGATCGCTCTGATCGGCCGGAAATTTCGCATACTGCCCCGGCTCATTCCATACCTTGATACGAATGGTATTGACGCCATTGCGCTTTAAAATTACCAGCAGATCATCCGGTTTATTTTGCTCATAAAAATGAGCACCAGCTGCCTCTAACTGAGGTAAATGTGAGACATCAGCACCAATAACCAATGACGATAATTGGTTATCAGCCGAATAAGCAGAGGAAACAAATAACAAGCCCAAAAACACAGATAAAAAATTGGTTATCCATGACATAAAAACTCCCTATAGAACGTTACTCTCAAAATAAATTGGCATTCAAGTTTGGTAACATAGATATACGACAAGAAAGCACCTGCTTTTAAAAAGCAAAGGTGCTGACTTTATTTGGTTATTTAGATAAAGATGATAACTTTTTATTCCAACCCTTTAATTAATACCGTTTCTGCAGTTGGCGAACCTAATCGTTTCGCTTCTTTATATAAAGCAACGGCCTTTTTAATATCATTTTTCTTGATAGCCAATTTGATCTGCTCGTTGTAATAGTTTTCGGTTTCTTTGAGCATAGCAGGTCTAGCGCCAGTGACACCACTAGCAACATCAGATGTAACTGCTTTATTCAACGACGTATTTTTTTCAGTGGATGGTGGAATGTAAATATTATTTTTAGAGTTCAAATCAGATAAATAATTTACCTTTAAATTGATATTGCCCCATGCTGAATGTGGAATATCTACTTTTGCATTACGTGGTGCCACTAACGAACGCGCGCGTGCATAACGCATTTCGTCACTATCAATTGTTGTCGAGGCAGCCAAATTGTTTTCAGGTGTATAAATAATCATATATGTCTCATTGTGAATATTTTCAGAATGAGAACGATCTATTGTGAATACACCGGAGAATTGGTTTTCATTGAGTAAGTTTGCCGGTTCAAAATTAAATGTAGATGAGTCTATAATCCGCGTAATATTAAACTCACCGTCCAACAATATGACTTTAGGTACAAAAACAGTCTTAGTAAACACAGAAGAGAGTGTTATACGAAAATCACCCCGATTAAGTGGCAGTTTATAGGCAGAAAAATAACTTTTTCCCTCAGGGAAAATATATGCATTATTACTTGCATTGATAACCTCATCGTTATCTTTAATCTCAGAAAAATCTTTATATTTAATTTCTGAAAATCGCTTACAGCATGAGACTGCTAATTTAAGTGCTGCATTCGCTTCATGGGTATCAGAAATCGGTTTAAGTGTGGTTGGGCCAGAGATCGCGGAACCAAATGAAGAGCAACCACCTAACGAAATGCAGACAACGAGTGCGATCGAAGAAACTAACTTCATATTGGAACTCCATTAATGGTTATAAACCCAAGCATACTCATATCAAACTTTACCAATCGGTTAATCACTCATGTTGGAACCGTGAACTAACGTCATTTTTATTGCATTTAATCAGAAAATAAAAAAACAGCCCCATAGAGGGGCTGTTCTCGCAGCAATTACCACCAAGCTTCTGCTTGCACACCAAAACGAACATCATGATCTGAGGTAGAGTTATTAAATGTCTCACCTTTATCATTTTTAATGTAAGTGGTATAAACGCGAATTTCAGGACGCGCCAGCAAACCGCGACCCGCAGACCAAGCTTGCGAAATGGTCGCTTTCTTGCCGCCTTCATCAGCTGGATTCCAGCTCGCGTCTTTATTCAGTCTGAAATAGCCTAGTTCCAACATGGTTTTGTTGTAGTCATCCCATTGATAAATTGGACGAACAACAGCAGAAACCAGACTTTGATCCTGACCAAAACCATCGATATTGGTTGTTTTACCATACGTCAGCACATACGCCAGCTGTAAATTATCAGTGATAGGTGCTTCTGCTGTATTAATAATGCGGAAGCCTTTAGCCTCTTCATTATCGCTCCATGCATCGTACCAACCACCGCCTTGAGAGACCATATTTTGCGCCAAACCTTTGGTAGCATACTGGAATACAGTTTTTGGCCAGAAACCAAACATTTGCTGGCTCAACTCAGCAGTCAACATGACACCTTTATCGGTACCATGTTGATAATTAACAAAATCTCCACTTGGATTTACATAATCAGGATTATCTTGTGCATCCGATTTATTTGGCATTGCATAATCAACACCCAGCTCAATCCAGGAACCTGCCCAAGGTGATAAACCAGCGTAACGAACATCGGCATAATTGATATTCAGCCCGTTCGCGTCATCGCGGATCCACGCGGTAGATAAATCCCCCTGACCGGCTTTGATCTTTTCCACACCTGCACCATAACCAGAAACGTTCCAGTATTTGGTGTCAATGATGTGCAAATCATGGCGCTGATAGAAACGCTTACCAGCCCAAAGAACAGCTTCTGGAGCAGCTGCAATCAACCCTTTCGCTTGCACATTCAGTTGTTTCAACCCGAAATTGGCGGTGTTGTCTTTCGTGTTTTCATTATTGCCAGTACCGGCAGAATCCATGGCCAGCATGGAGTCTACATAAAAAGATTTGCCATCTTTATTAAAAACTTCCTGACCGAGCTCTACTTCACCGTAGGTATCAAACTCATTACCCAAACGGCCTAACTTGGTTTTATTAAATTCACTACCACTTTTAGTGCCACCTTCATTGGTTGATGAACCTACACCACCACGTAGATAACCATGAAAATCGGTAGTCGCGGCTGATGCGGCTGCAGAACCTAATGCCAATGCTATCGCAGCAGACAATGGAATCCATTTAGCGTTCATTCTGTTTTCCTTATGCTTTGGTTTTTTGATTGTTAGTGACAGCTAAAAACTAACTTTGTGTAACTATTTTCACTAAAAACGCAGCAATTATAGAGTTTAACGCAAATTTTGTGAGTAGACGCATCTCACAAAAATACAATCAACCAAAAACCACAAAAATAAAACCATATAAATCAATTAAATATAAAACAAAAATAAATGATACCGATTACAAACAACCCCAGAAACCATTGGGTAAACGCTTACATTTTGTGTAAAAAAGATGGCAATAGAGCTTTAAGCTGAGGATGAAAAGAAATTTTTGGCTCGAAAACGACTACAGCAAAGTAGATTTGGTCAGAGGAAAAAAATGAAAATGAACACAAATGACTAGTTACACTTGATTGTGTATTTTTTTCATAAAACGAGTGCAGTAAGGTGAAAAACTGATTGCTATCGATGGGGGTGAATTTTACTTGACTATCTCGGTGTCATTATTAGGTTTAGTTACCTGCGCCACATTGATTTATAAACCGGTGATATCGGTAACTAAGCTTTGTTCTCCTCGACCGTGCAAATAAAGTTGTCATTCTCGGTATACCAAATCACTTCCATTGCAACATGAATTTCTCCCTCACTATCGATCTCGCACAATATCAAAAGAGCTGGGCTGTGAACCCAATATACGACGGCGGTATAAACTACCCGCAAGCACCTGTTCTTATAACGAAAGAAAAGTGCTTCATATGTAAAAATAGACTCAATAAAGGCGCATGCTTTCTGGCAGCCAGACGGTAAAGTGCTATGGTAAATGGTATACGCCGACGACCAGCACTCCGGAGGATGGTCATGCGTCATTCCATTTTTCATGACCCCGTCGAACTGCATGACCGGATCACGGCACTCACACACGCAGTAGCGGCCCAACTCGGGCAGGTAGCCGAGTTATTACCACTCTTAACCGAGCTCAGCGAATATCTACAGCTGCAGACCAAAAACAGTTATCGGCTGTTTTTCGAGCAAGCCAAAACGCCGATCCTGCTGATTGACCCCACGAGTGGGCACATTGAAAATGCCAATCTGGCGGCAGAAAAATTCTATGGCTATCCTCGCGCGCAACTATTACAACTGGCGATCAGTGATATTAACTGCTTGACCCAAGAGCAGATCAAACAGGAAATGGCCCACGCGTTGGCAGAACGCCGCTCCTTCTTTTTGTTTCCACATCGGTTAGCGTCAGGGGAAATTCGTCAGGTAGAGGTACATTCCGGCCCGATCGTCATTGATGACCAACATTTTCTCTATTCGACGATTTATGACATTACTGAACGCATTCAGGCGGAAGAGGAACTTCGCGCTAAACGTCAACGCTTAGAAAATATCATTACCGGCACCCGTGCTGGCACCTGGGAGTGGAACATTCCGGCTGGCACCGCCGTCCTGAATAACCGCTGGGCAGAAATGATAGGCTACACACTGGCTGAGATCGCCCCATTCGATATGTATGTCTGGCGGCGTTTTGTTCACCCCGATGATGTAGCAAAAGCCGACATGTTATTGGCACAACATTTTGCCGGTGAGCTTGATTATTACGAATGTGAATTACGCATGCGGCATAAACAAGAACACTGGATCTGGGTATTAAGCCGCGGCCAAGTGCTGGAACGAGATACTCAAGGGCACCCTTTATTAATGGCGGGGACACATCAGGACATCACCACCAGCAAACTGGCCGAACTACAATTGCGGGAAAGCGAAGCCCGTTACCGCGCATTACATGACAGTCTGCCGGTCGGTTGTATTTTGCAAGATACCCAACACCAAATCATTGCCGTCAATGAAGAGGCGTGCGCCATTTTTGGCGTCAATAAATCACAGTTATTAGGTAAAAAACTCTCTTCGCTCACTTGGCAACGTTGCGACGAAAACGGAAAACCATTACCACTGAGTGAACACCCCAGCCAGCAATGCATTCGTTCTGGCAAAGCGATCCGTAATTTCATCATGGGTATTCAATTTGAGCACCGCATTGCCTGGCTCAGTGTGAATAGCCAACCACTATTCCGGCTGGATGAACCCCAACCTTATGCGGTGATCAGCAGTTTCAGCGACATTACAGAACAAAAGCGAAACGAAGAGAAATTATCGCTCGCGGCCAGTGTCTTTATTGAAGCCAAAGAGGCTATTTTGATCACCGAAACCGATGGCAGTATTGTGCAGGTCAACAAAGCTTTTACCGATATTACCGGTTATAGCGAAACCGAGGTTTTAGGTAAAAATCCACGTATTCTGCAATCGGGTTATCACGACCAACAATTCTATAAGAGCTTCTGGCAACAGCTACTGCAGGAAGGACATTGGAGTGGCGAGATCTGGAACCGGCGCAAAAATGGCGAGATATTTGCGGAGCTGCAAACCATCAGTGCTGTCAAAAATGAGAATAATGAGACTCATCACTACGTCTGTCTGGCGTCAGATATTTCCCATCAAAAACAACATGAAAAACAGCTGGAACAACAGGCCTATTATGATTTGCTGACAGGCTTACCTAACCGCAAATTACTGACCGATAAATTAGTGCTGGCCATGCAACAATGCCAGCAAACCGATAATCTACTGGCCGTCGCGTATATCGACCTCGATGGTTTTAAACAAATCAATGACACCTACGGACATGCCGTGGGAGATCAGTTGTTGATGGCGGTCGCCGGACAGATGAAAAAAACCTTACGGGAAACCGATACGGTGGCCCGTATCGGTGGTGATGAATTTGTCGCGTTACTCAATGTCAGTAAGGAGCTCAGTCACTCACTGCATTTAGTAAAACGACTATTGCATGTCATTTCAAAAACTATTCTGATCGATGATCTGCAGCTTAAAGTCAGCGCCAGCATTGGCCTCACCCTTTATCCACAATCGGAAAATATCTCGGCTGAACACCTGTTAGCACAAGCCGATCAGGCGATGTATCAAGCCAAACAGGCAGGTAAAAATCGTTACCATAGTTATGACTCTTCGCTTGATGTATCACCCGAAACGGACTGTAGCACGCTAAGCCGTTATTAGGATGCCATGGCGGCTGACATACATCCCCGGCTCAGCGTTTATCGGTGCTCAGATCATCAGCCCAATTGTTGCAACTTATCCGCTGCTTTTGGGCTAACTGTTAACGTTTTTGGCCACAACCGCACGAGCAATGCCATCAGCGTCGAGGTGATCGCTAACACAGTCACCGCACGCCAACCCCATTGCGCCAGCAACAAACTGCCCGCTGCGGCCCCGATCGCCATGCCAATAAACATACCGACAAACAATACGGCATTCAGCCGGCTGCGCGCACCAGGGTCAATGCTGTACACAATAGTCTGATGGGCAATCAATGTGGCTTGTACCCCCAGATCAAAACCAATTGCGCTAACCACCAGCAGCCAAAGCTGAGCCGGCACCGTTAACAGCGGTAAGAAAATCATCGCCGCAAAAGATAACGCCACCAGCGCAATGCCAACCCTGGTGACCAGCTCGGGGCCGCGACGATCGGCAATGCGCCCAGCAATCGGTGCCGCCAAGGCGCCTGCCGCACCCGCTAAACCAAACGCCCCTGCCGCAGCGCTTCCCAAATGAAAAGGGGCTGCATGCAGCATCACGGCCAGCGTCGACCAGAATGCACTAAAACCGATAGAGATCAGACCCTGCGCCATAGCGGCACGTCGCAGTGCACTATGTTGCAACCAAAGACCTGCCAGCGAACCTAATAAGGCAGAATACGATAATTGTGTCGTCGGTTTGAAATTGGGCAACCCACGCCAGATCGCCACCAAGCTCAGAGCAATGCTGATGGCCGCCGCCACGAACATGCTCCGCCAGCCAAAATGATCGGCGACAAAACCGCTGACCACGCGAGACAACAAAATACCCAGCAATAAACCGGTCATTACCGTGCCGACGACCTTGCCGCGATGAGCCTCCGGCGCCAGTGTCGCTGCGGCAGGTACGATATCCTGCGCCATGGTGGCTGACAACCCGATAAGCAGACTCGCGACTAATAACAGACCGATACCCGGCGCACAGGCCGCCGCCAATAATGCCATCAGCAGCACAACACCTTTAATCAAAATAATCCGTCGCCGATCATAACGATCGCCCAGTGGCGCCAATAATAAAATACCCAATGCGTAACCCAATTGTGTCAGCGTTGGTACCAAACCAACGGCCCGATCGGAAGCACCGATACTCGCCCCCAGCACACCGAGCATGGGTTGACTGTAATACAACGAGGCCACCGCCAACCCGGCGCCGGTTGCCAATAAAAAGATCAACGATGTTTTGAGATGACGTTGTACCGCAGCCCCAGCATTGACGGATATTGTTTGTTGTTGCGTAATTTTATCGTTCGCATTCATATTCTGTATGGAAGTCATGATATTCACCTGATGAGTTAAACCTTGCATATCAGTTTGCGCAAGGAATAGCTCGCGGTGTAGTACCACGCTTTGCACATTTGTTATACATTTAACGTATGACCATTCAAATCGGGGGCCCGATGAACAAACCGGCAGAGAGTACCGCAACTTCACATCCAGCCAACACCGTCCCCCATGGTTTAACCGACCGCCTTGAGCTACTGAACACGTTTGTGCGCATTGTCGAAGCGGGCAGCTTGTCTGCCGCCGCAGCCCAGATGCACACCACTCAACCCACCATCAGCCGCCGCTTAAAAACCTTTGAGCAATCACTGGGAGTGCGATTGTTGCAACGTTCCACCCATATGATGCGGCTGACTGAAGACGGCGAACGCTGTTTTGCCCGGGCAAAAGAGTTACTGGCAACCTGGGCATCTTTCGAATCTGAATTACGAGGCGATAATGAGGAACCGGAAGGCCTGTTGCGCGTGCTCGCGCCGCATGCGTTTGGGCAGGAAGTGTTAGTTGCGCCACTGGCTGATTTTCTGCGGCAGCATAAAAAAATCAGCGTCGAGTGGCTGTTGCACGATGATCGGGCGATAGCCGACTTTATTGCTGCCGGGATCGACTGTGCTATTCAGGTGGGCGAAGTGCGTGATCCGGCGATGGTAGCGATCAAACTCGCCGAAGTACCGCGCATCGTGGCCGCATCGCCAGCCTTACTCGCCGGCGCCGAGCTACCGACACATGCCTACGAGTTAACCAACTTGCCGTGGTTAGCCTTGCAAACTTACTACCGTAATGACATTACGCTGACCCATACAAAAACCGGTGAGACTCAGCGCATTCCGATCCAGCCACGCATGAGCACCGACAGCTTGTATGCCTTACGCAGTACCGCTGTCACCGGGTTAGGCGTATGTGTTGGCTCAGCCTGGTTATTATCAGAAGAGATAGCGCGCGGGCGTTTGGTGCATCTGCTGCCAGAATGGCAAGCAGCCCCATTGCCAGTGTATATCGTCTATCCGTACGCCCGTTTTTATCCGGCCAAATTACGTCGTTTTGTTGAGCTGATGCGGGCAAGCATGCCGTCAATCATCAATACACTGACATCAGTAATGCACCAATCAGCTTGAGGTCTGCCGCTTAGGGTTCGTTAGTCACCTCGGCTTCGACCAGCTTGGCCAGCAAAATGAGCGATTCTTGCCAGCCGAGATAACAGGCTTCAACCGGGATCACTTCCGGCACCCCGATCTGTTCGATATACACCTCTGTGCCGCAAAATACCGGTTTAAAGGTAATGGTCGTTCGCATGTCGCCGGGTAAATTCGGATCGTCAAACTTGTCGGTGTATTGAATACATTCATGCGGGATCAGCGCGATATATTCGCCGCCAAAGGCGTGGCTATCTCCGGTGGTAAAGTTGGTAAACGACATGTGATAACTGCCGCCAACCTGAGCATCCAGATGCTGCACTTTGGCGGTAAAGCCATTCGGTGGCAGCCATTTGACCAACGCATCTGCATCCAGAAAGGCGCGATAGAGTTTTTCTGCTGTTGAGCGAAATACACGATGAAGCAGGATCGTATTAGTAGCCATGACGATTCTCCGCAGCGACAGGTGATAAATTAAATAATGTCCACCGCATCAGCAAACGCGAGCCTTGGCCCTCGCGGATAATTTCCTGAGGCGTCACCATAGCCGATATTGATCAGAAAATTCGATTTGTAGCGGCCATCGGGGAAAAACTCGGCATCCACTGCCTGATTATTAAATCCACTCATTGGGCCACAATCCAGACCCAACATGCGAGCCGCCAGAATGAGATAGCCACCTTGTAAGGTGCCGTTTCTCAGCGCCGTAGTCTTACTCAGTTCCGGGTTGGCTTCGAACATCGCTTGCGCGTTCGGATTAGCCGGAAATTGCAGCGGCAGGTGTTTATAAAATTGCGTGTCGAAGGCAACAATCACCGTCGCGGGTGCCGCCATGGTTTTATCCTGATTTCCCGGCATCAGCGCACTCTTAAGTCGTTGTTTCGCTTGCTGACTCTTAATAAACACATAATGACCCGGTTGGCAGTTCATCGAGGTTGGCCCCCATTTCATCAAGTCATACAGTTGTGCGATCAGTGCATCAGGCACTGCTTGTGACGTGAATTTATTGAAGGTGCGGGCGTTAAAAAATGCCTGTTCCAAAGCCTGCATATCTAATGATTGGTTCATGTTTAACTCCATCAACCCATGCTCAAATCGGTGTCTATCTATAACCATAGGCCATGATTGTTGATTGAGTGAAAAACATTTCCGACTAAAACAGTCGGCTATTCTAGGCGGGACATTCGTTCAATCCGCCGATCCGGCACCAGCCACACCAGCGCAACCCCAATATAAACCGCCACCGCCAACCACTGTGACAGGCAGGCTGACAACATACCTGTGGCATATAACACGGGGGATAATCGTCCTTTCCAATCTTTACCTATCGCTTTTTGCAAAATGGAGTGTTCACCTTGCGAGGCGATAATTTGCTGTTGCAATATCCGGTATGCGATCGATGCCATCAGCAGCACCAAACCATACAGCGCCGCCGGAACACGGGCAAAATGATTCTCCCCCATCCAGCCGGTCGTAAACGGGATCAGGGATAACCAAAACAGCAGATGCAGATTAGCCCACAACATCGCCCCGGTTACCTGCTTACAGGTGTGCAACATATGATGGTGGTTATTCCAGTAGATCCCCAGATAGATAAAACTCAGCACATAACTTAAAACCACCGGCAGCAGCGGCACTAATGCATCCAGGCTATCACCGTGTGGCACTTTCATTTCCAGCACCATAATGGTGATGATGATGGCCACCACACCATCAAAAAAGGCTTCTAACCGGCTTTTCCCCATTTTCGTCAGCCTTACACTGAGATGTTACCTCTCAAAATCATAGAACATAAAAAGACGCTATCCGAAAGAACATGCCCGCCATTAATCTTCCTGTAACCTACAGAGTCCTGATTCGCATCCTATTTCCTGGCTAAGTTGCCGGTAGAGCAACCAACCCGCCCCCACGCCGCACACGGCCAGCCCATACCAGATCCAAACCGGTGGCACCGAACCGGCGGCACCGAGCAAGCTTCCGATCATCAAATTACTCAGTAACGCGACACACCCGCCGAAACTGGCATAAAAGCCGTAATAACTGCCCATTTGCCCTGATTGGGCATAATGCGGTAAACGGGCAGAAAACAACGGATAACAGAGAATCGAACCGAGCGAAAACAGCACCGCCTGCAGGATGGTTGCCATCACCGGCCAGTGGGCAAGCCAGCTCAGCAGCAAATAACTGAACCCCATCAATGCCAACCCAAGTCCAATCGCTCGCGGCATGCCAAGGCTTCGTTGCACCCACTGGCTGGCCGGAAGCTGGAGCACAACGCCAATCAATGCCGTGATGGTGAAGACACTGCCGAGCAAACTGACGCTCTGTTGTTGGCTTTGAATAAACGCAGGCACCGATAAATAGAGCTGATGGAACATGACCCCATACGCGGCTGAGAACAGCGTAAACCTTAGAAAAGAGCGGTTCTTCACGATGGTATGCCACTGCAGCAACACACGGGGTTCCGTCGGTTTCTTAGGTTCAACATGCTTTGGCAAATAAAACCATTGCAGCCCGGTCAACAGGAAAAACACGCCGCCCGAAACTAACCCGGTCATGGTGTAACTCAGATTAGTCAGTAACAGGCCGACCAGCGGGCCCAACAACATGCCAGCTTCACTGGCCAGATTATGCAGGGCAAAGGCTTGCTGCTGCTGGTTTGAATCTTGGCATTCCGCCGCCAGATACGCTTGAGCGCAGGGGGTAAATAATGCGCCGGCGAATCCGGTAAGAAATGCGGCCAACAATAAGAGGGGTAAATGTTCCGCCCACCCCAGAAGTGCAAAGCCAAACGACCGGACGAGGCATCCCCAGATAATGGCCGGACGATAACCAATGCGATCCCCGAGCGTGCCGCCAAGCAGAAACAAGCCCTGTTGACTGAACACGCGCATGCCCATGATCAGCCCACTCGCCCATCCGGCCAGCCCCAAGGTGCTCCCCAGATGATGCGCGAGATAAGGCATCATCATGTAAAACCCAAGGTTAAATGCAAAACCGTTAGTTACCAGCAAGCGCGCCGCCGGACTGAGCATCCGCCAACTATCGAGCCCTGCGCGAAAGATCATGAATTAGCTCGCTTGTCTTAAGGTGCGGATATATGGCAGCCCATCCCGATCATGATGAATATCGACTGGCACTTGGTATAAGCGGGTAATGAGCTCTGAAGTCAGGACGTCTGCAGGCGGACCAAAGGCCTGTAAACGATTCGCCGCCAACACAATCAGTTGATCGGCAAATTGCGCGGCCAGATTGAGGTCATGCAGCACCACCAAAGTGACCCAGTTTTTATTGCGGGTTTGTTGATGTAAGTGCTCCATCAAATGCATCTGATGCTGTAAATCGAGAGCACTCACAGGTTCATCCAGCATCATGATTTGCGGATCGCGCAATAACACCTGCGCAAACAATGCCATCTGGCGTTGACCACCACTCAGGGAATGCAGCGGACGGTCCGCTAAATGCGCGATACCTAAGTCTTGCAATGCTCTGAGCGCCGCACGTAAATCATCATCGCTCAGCCGTAATTTCAGGCTTTGTAAGCGGCCTAAAACCACCACTTCCAGCACACTCAAATCGAGCTCTAGCTGGGTGTTCTGCGGCATATAACCAAACTGTTGTCGCCATTGGTTCGCCCCCAGATCAGCAAGCGTTCGCCCCTGAAATGAAATCGTTCCGTGTTGCAGTGGCAACTCACCAAATAACGCACGCAGCAGGCTGGTTTTCCCAGTACCGTTCGGCCCGATCAGCACATGGATCTGACCTCGTTGCAGCTGCACACTCAGATTTTGCGTCAGCGGGTGTTTGCCGATCGCCATCGAGACATTGTTCAACTCAAGCATGTTTACGCCCCCGCCCCAAAATCAGCCAGATGAAAAATGGCACGCCAATAATCGCCGTCACGATCCCGATGGGGAAAAGTGCGCCAGGAACAATCGACTTAGAAATCACCGACGAAACTGACAACATCGCCGCACCACACAAAGCCGACAGCGGGATGAGGAAGCGTTGATCTTCGCCAATCAACATACGTCCGATATGAGGTGCAACGAGCCCGACAAAACCAATGATGCCAACAAAACTAATCGCCGTGGCCGTCATCAACGCCACCAGCACCAAGGTTTTAATACGCAGGCGATTGATGCTCACCCCTAAGCTACGCGCACGCGCCTCACCCAAGCGTAAACAAGTCAACTTCCACGCGTCGCGATACAGCAATACCGCGCACACCAGCGTCACCACTGTAGTAATGGTCAGAGTTTGCCATGTCGTGCGCATTAAGCTACCGAATAACCAGAACACGATCTGCTGATTGAGCTCTGGCGATGACACAAATTGCAGCAGCGACAACAGCGACTGGAATAAAAATAACAGCGCAATCCCAGCCAGAATGATGGTTTGACTGCTGACGTTGCGCATCAGTGCCAGCCCAAACAACAAACTCGCCGCCAGCATACTGAACAGAAATGCCCCGACTGGAATGCTGAAGATCGAATGCACGCCCAAATAACTACTCATCACCAGCGCCAGTGCGGCACCAAAACCTGCCGCCGCCGCAATGCCGAGGGTAAATGGGCTTGCGAGTGGGTTATCCAGCAAGGTTTGCATCTGTGCGCCCCCCAACCCCAACGCCGCCCCTACAACCAATGCCATCAGCGCAATCGGGAGCCGCATTTCCATCACGATGGTGCGGGTCATGTTGTCGGCATGGGTTGGCGAGACCAGTGCTGTCACCACCTCTTTGACCGGCAACAACGATGGGCCTGTCGCGATGTCGAGCAATAAACTCACGACAATCAAGACAACAAAAGCCAGCAAAAATCGCCAACGGCGGGCTTCCCGCTGTCGCTGTCGAACCAATGCTTGTTCCAGCGCGGCTACTTCACTCATACAAAGCCTCAGAAAGAAGAAAATATATCTGCATAAAAAACCGAACAGAAATGAATGATAATTATTCCTTTTTTCATCGGTCATCTCAATTGATTGTGCTCTGTTTTTATCAATGGTACGAAAACGATTGAATTCATTCGTCTTTCAGTTTATTTCAGTTAATAATGATAACGATTATCAGTTTGTTTTATTTCTGAGGAAGTTTATGCGCTGGAAAAATCCACTTGTGAAAATCACGACAGCTCTCGCTTTGAGCCTGCTGGCCTCAATCGCAGTAGCCAAACCAACCACTATCGAGGATGTGCTGGGCCGTAAAGTCACCATCGATGCACCGGCTAAACGCGTGCTGCTTGGTTTTTATATCGAAGATTATTTTGCTGTGGGTGGCGATGCCGCATTCGATCATCTGGCGGGTATTTCGAGTGGCTGGTTTATAAAATCCCGCCCTGCTATTTGGGATCTGTACGTTGCAAAAAAACCACAACTGGCCAACATTCCGAATGTGGGTAACGTACAAGACCAGACTTTCTCCATCGAAAAAGTACTGGCGAGTAAACCGGATGTGGTCATTCTCGCTGACTGGCAATATCAGGCGCTGGGCGCTGAAGTTGCTCGTCTCGAACAGGCGAAAATTCCAGTCGTGGTGATTGATTACAATGCGCAGACACTGCAACGTCATCTGGCCAGTACCCGCATCTTAGGTCAGGTCACGGGTGAAACAGAACGTGCGGAAAAGATTGCGAAAAACTATGAACAGGTGATCAGCACCATCACTGATCGCATTGCGAAAGCCAAACAACCGAAGCCGAAAATTTACATCGAATTAGGTGATAAAGGCCCCGCAGAATACAGCTATACCTACGGGAAAAACATGTGGGGCGCGATGGCCGAATTAGCCGGTGGCGATAATATTGCAGCTCCTTTCGTGAAAACTTGGGGTGCGATTCATCCAGAACAACTGCTGGCGGGTAAACCGGATGTCATCTTGATGGCTGGTTACGAAAGCGTGGTGAGCCCAAGCGCAATGCAAGTTGGGCAAAATATCGATGCCGCCAACGTGCAGCAACGCTTAAAAGGCTTCACGCAACGCGCGGGTTGGTCGGATTTACCCGCAGTCAAAAACCAGCGAGTCTTTGCGGTGTATCACGGTGCCACCCGTAGCATTATGGATGCGGCTTTGATTCAGTATGCAGCCAAAGCGCTCTATCCAGATTTATTTACCGATCTAAACCCACAGGCAACGTATCTGCAGTTCTATGAACAGTACCTGCCGATCCGTCCGTCGGGTACGTTTATGCTTAAGATTAGCGATAAAATCTAAACAACATAGAGGCCGAATCATTCGGCCTCTTCGGTTTTATTTATTCACCCGCCCGGCAAACAAGCGCCACGCTGCCTGACCATATTTGTATCAGCCGAGTGAAAGAGATGCCGACGCGCCAAGCATGAACTTCGTTTGCGATCGATCGCGACAGTTTGCGCTGCATTGGCAGCGCAAACGTGTTGTAGTTCATGTTTACAGAGTCACAACACCGTCAATTGCATCTCAATTTGCAAAATATCTGTGTCATTTTGCACCTTATTCACCATTTCCCTTCTGTCCGCCCTCACCAACATGACTCATCGCTGTAATTAGCGTGAAGTGAACCACAAACAACATCAATGATAGCCATATGAGCAACTGGTCGGCTGAAATAATGCATAACATATAAAATATCTAATTCATCAAGAGTAACAATCATGAATTTGCTACGTCATTACCGCATCTCACACCGCCTGATGATGAACGTCGTATTAATGATCATAGGCATTGCCGGGTTACTCAGTATTACGCTCTATTACACCTACGACGGTATGCTGACCAGTCGCCGGGCAGCCATCCAGGAACAGGTGCAAGCGGCCTATGGCACACTCGATTACTTTTACCAGCAGGAAAAGCAAGGCCAGCTCTCTCGACCACAAGCGCAACATTTAGCAAAAGAAACACTGCGAAACATGCGCTTTGGCAATAAAAATTACTTCTGGATCAATGATGCCCAACCCGTCGCCATCATGCATACGGCTAAACCAGAGCTGGAAGGCAAACCACTGGATAGCATTAAAGATACGCAAGGTAAGCGTTTATTTGTGGAGTTTGTACATACAGCACAAGCTAATCCCAATGGGGGTTATGTCGATTATTATTGGCCGAAACCCGGTTTTTCCGATCCGGTCTTCAAAGTTTCCTATGTGAAACTGTTACCGGAATGGGGGTGGATCGTCGGCGCCGGTGAATACACGGACGATGTCTGGGCCTTTTTCCTGCAGCAATTGCGCATCGTGCTGGCGATCTTTTTCCCGTTACTGTTCCTGCTGACATTTTTCTCTTGGTTAATCTCTCGCAGTATTCTCAAGCCCTTACAACAAACTGAACAGGGTCTTCGGGAGATCGCGAAAGGCGGTGGTGATTTAACCCAAAAACTGAATGAAAGTGGAGATGACGAGCTGGCTAGTCTGGCATCGTCATTTAATGCGTTCACCTGTAATTTGGCAGAAACGGTGCGCAATGTTGTATCTGCCAGTGAACGCAGTCATCAGGCGGCCATTCATCTGGAAAAAACCGCGGCAACAGGTCTCCGCAATGTGGAGCGGCAACAATATGAAACAGATGCGGTGGCAACCGCAATGAATGAAATGACCGCCACCACTAAAGAGGTGGCAACAAGCGCCATGCAAGCTGCTGATGCAGCGAATGAAGCCAAAGAACGGATCAACAATGGCAATAAAGTTGTTGAGGAAGCACACGCATCGATACAACGGCTGACGGTTGAAGTGCAAGACGCCAACAAAGAGGTCATAGATCTGGTCAAAGAAACCAATAATATTGGCTCCGTACTGGATGTAATTAAACGCATTGCCGATCAAACCAATTTACTGGCGCTCAACGCAGCAATTGAAGCGGCCAGAGCCGGAGAACAAGGCCGTGGATTTGCTGTGGTCGCCGATGAAGTGAGAACACTGGCTACGCAGACACAAGCCTCAACCAATGAAATTCAGGCTATGATCGCCCGGCTGGAAAATGGTGTGCGAGCCACCGCCGCCAGTATGCAAAAAACATTAGCCCTGTCTCAACAAACGGAGCAACATTCCAAAGAGACCGAAATAGCACTCGCAGGCATCGCCAATGCGGTGTTGATCATTACCGATCGAAATACCCAGATTGCCAGCGCGGCAGAACAACAAAATCTCGCCTCTAATGAAATTAATCGTAATGTGGTAAATATCTCTCAACTCTCCACCGAAGTAGCGGATCAAAATGGCCTGATCAATCAGATATGCCATGACTTGAAAGTACTCAGTGATGAACTGGGTGAACTGGTTGCTAAATTCCGCACCTGATTCAGTGTCGTATACCTCCACGCCAAACCACGCCGATCCATACCCATGAACAATATGGATCGGCAATCATCCACATAACCCGCCATCATGTTTATCGCCCTCGACGCTCTGCATACCCAGCCACTTAACACCGGCGGTTATCTTGACGCTTCCTGCCTGCCAATTTAATTAGGTATTTTGCATATATCAAAAGTGGCAATAGTTATCACAAACAAGCAAATAAATATCTAAGACTTTTGCTTTAGGATGCACACATTCTCTTCACCACTATCCAGAAATACATTTTCGGTAGACGTCTTAAGGATGGATCATGATCGACGTATCTTATGTCTTAGCAGGCGCTTTAACTGGCTTCGTCGTCGGTCTGACCGGTGTAGGTGGCGGCGCCATGATGACGCCTATTTTGCTGTTATTTTTTAATGTAGCGCCGGTTACTGCGGTAGCAACTGACTTATGGTTTGCCTCTATTACCAAATTAGTGGCCGCCAAAGCACACCACAAATCAGGCAAAATCGACTGGCAGATCGTCAAACATTTATGGTCTGGTAGTTTACCGGTTGCCATCATTACCGTGGCACTGATCCACTTCGGTATGAAATTTCAGAAAGTCAGCTGGTTAACCGAAGCCATCGGTTTCCTGATCGTGCTGACTGCGATTGGACTGATTGCGTCGCCACTGCTGCTAAAACGCATTCGCCCTCAAACAGACAATACCGTTGCCCAACCGGAAGCCATTAAACCGAAAACCACTGTTTTCGCCGGTGCCACGTTAGGTTTGTGCGTTGCATTAACCTCAGTCGGTGCTGGAGCGTTGGGTAGCGTGCTGCTGATGTATCTTTACCCACGTCGTATGCAACCCCATACGCTGGTCGCCTCTGATATCGTGCATGCCATTCCATTGGCGTTGGTTGCGGGTATCGGTTATGCCTTCACCGGCATGGTCGACGGACACATGCTGGTCAGTCTGCTGGTTGGCTCATTACCTGCGGTGCTGCTGGGTAGCCTGCTGGCGACGAAACTGTCCAGCCGCTTACTGCAAACCTCGCTGGCATTAGTGTTATTGATGGTGGGTGTGCGTACGCTGGTCTGAGCCACCGGAGCGAAACGACCGGAAAAATGCTGACGTGGCGAGCAACTTTCGCGTAGTCTAAGCGATAGCCACAATTCGCGTCAGCATGTTAGTTCCGGGAATGGCAATGTCACAACCGCGTCATATCGAACAAGCCTTTTGGCGGCACCCACAGCTGCCACATATCGAACTGCGCAGCACGCAACACAGCGATCGCGCCTATAAGCTGCACAGCCATCCGAGCTTGTCGATCGGTGCCATTGTCAGTGGCAACACACTGGTCACTTATCAAAATAAAGAATATACCCTCCAGCCCGGTCAGCTGATTTTTATCGGCCCGGATGAACTACACAGCTGTAACCCACCTGTTGGGCAAAGCCGCAGTTACCACATGCTGTATCTCGAAAAAAACTGGTGTCTGCAACAACTCGCGCAACTTTACGCCCAACCGATCCAGCAACTGCATTACCAGCCGGTTATTGTTGCTGAGCCGCGGCTGTTTGCCCGTTATTTATCTTTTGTCGCCATGCTACAACAGCCTGAACAGCCATGTTCGATCGCGGAAGCTACCTCGTTCCTGCTCACTTTGTTAGATCACGGTCATCACACCGCACCAGAGCGGGTAGCTGAAAACGAAGCGGTGCGTTACCTGCGGCAGCGGCTGTTACAAGATCTCAGCAGCAAACCTTCATTGCAGGCACTGGCGGACGAATTGCAGTTAAGTAAAGAGACGCTGATCCGTTTATTCAAAAAGGCAGTCGGCATTTCCCCGATGGCCTTTGCCGATAATGCCCGCATTACGCTGGCCAAAGCATTGTTGCGTGACGGCATGCCCATCACCGATGTCGCGCAAGCCACCGGATTTAGCGATCAGAGCCATTTTCATAAAGCCTTCACGGCCTACACCACGGCCACTCCCGGCCAATATCAGCAAGCCCGATCAATTTTTGACAATATTCGTTGACCGGTAATCGTTAGCCTTATCTCCAGAATAACTCACGGAGATAACCAATGTTTGCACCGGCCCATTTGATCCCAACTGCCTTCCCCGCATTAGTGTTAGCGCACTTCGTGGCCCTGTTAAGCCCCGGCCCGGATTTCTTTCTGCTGACTGGGCATGCCATCCGACATCGCTTAGCAGGCAGCGCCTTTATCTGTCTGGGGATCGCGACCGGCAATGCGGTTTATATTCTACTGGCGATTAGCGGTTGGCATGGTCTGATACAACACCCCTGGTTATTTATAGCGGTGGAAATAACCGGTGCGTTGTATCTGTGTTGGCTGGGCTATCAACTCATTCGCAGCCCGATACGCCAACTGCAATTACAACAACAAACTCATGCCTTAACGTCTGGCAGACAGTTTGTGATTGGTCTGTCTTCCGCCTTACTGAATCCGAAAAATGCGCTGTTTTATATGAGCTTGCTGGCGGTAATTTTGGGTAATAACGTCACGTTATGGCAACAGGGCTTCTGCGGCGTGTGGATGTTTTTTGCGGTATTAGGCTGGGATCTGCTGCTCGCCATGCTGATCGGTCATCACCGGCTGCAACGGGTGCTGAATCATCAGCTCTATCTGATCGAACGCGGGGCTGGCGTGATCTTGACGGGTTTTGGGCTGGCATTGTTATTTCATAAGCTAAATTTCATAAGCTGAACTGCATCGGCTGACAGACACCAGACAGTTGCGGCTTAAGGCTGCAGCTCAGCAGAGACAAGCGTTGTTGCTGGTTGCCACCAGCGCGCCAGCAGCAAACCGGCCTCGAACAACAAACATAACGGCACCGCCAGCAGGGTTTGCGACAACACATCCGGTGGTGATAACAACATACCGATGATAAACGCCAGCACAATAAAATGCGGGCGTTTCTCTTTTAGCGTTGACACAGAAGTCATACCGGTGCGACACAAGATCGCCACCACCAGCGGTAACTGAAAAGCCGCACCAAACGAGAAAAACATCGTCAGAACAAAATCGAGATAACTGCTGATATCGGTCGCCATACTGACACCGGCGGGTAAGGTGCCAACCATGAAACGGAAGATAAGCGGCAACACCACCCAATAGGCAAATGCAAACCCGATATATACCAGCAGATTGCTGCCAAAGAGCAGCGGTATTAATAATCGTCGCTCATGGCGATAGAGGGCTGGCGCCAGAAAACCCCACACTTGCCACAACAGATAGGGTAATGCCAGTAACAAGACCACCAACAAGGTCAGTTTCAGTGGCACCAGAAACGGAGCGGACACCGCGGTCGCGATCATACTGGTACCGAGCGGTAATACTGCCAGTAACGGGCGGGCCAGCAGATGATAGATGTCGTTGGCAAAATAACTTAAGGGCAAAAACAGCACCAGCAACACCAACAGGCAATGCAGCAAACGGCGGCGCAATTCCAACAGATGATTCAGTAAACTCATGGCTGTGGATCTTGTGGTTTATCCGCTGCCGCAACCGCATCCAGCTCTTTTTGTAATGATTGCCGCGCATTACCCCAAAGCTGACTCACCTGCCGCCGGAATGCACTGATATCGCGTAATAGCGCGGGCAACTTTTCCGGCCCGAACACCACCAGAGCAACGATCGCACACAACACCAGTTCGCTGAAGCCAATATCAAACACGCGTTACGAGCCTTGTTTTTCGCTAACTACTTTTTCGCCAACGACAGCCTCTGGTTTGTCGTCCGTTTTCGGCTGTTCGTGCATCGCTTTGCGGAAGTCACGGATCGCATGGCCCACATCGCCGCCTAACATCCGAACCTTTTTAGTGCCAAATAACACAATGGCAATGAAGGCAATCAACACTAATTCCGTCACACTGAAATGCATAATTATCATCCTCACAAGCTTTAGATGATAATTTATATCATTTGCATTTGCATTTCATCTTTATCTGCAACAAATATATGTCGCGCTCGTGCCTTTTCCGATCAAATAGCAGGATACGGGTAACGCGCTAACCCCAACTGCTGCGATATGTTCGCGGCCGCCTGATGTAACATTGTCACGTAGTGCGCCAATTGCTGTTCATCAAAACGAATCGTTGGAAATGAAATACTTAAGCCAGCCATGACATAACCAAACCGATCATAAACCGGCACCGCGACACAACGGACGCCCACTTCCTGCTCTTCACGATCTTCACTAAAACCGGTCTCACGCACCGTTGCCAATTCTGCTAACAACGCATCAATACCCGATAAGGTGTGTGCTGTTTTTTGTTCAAAAGCCACCGGTGCCAGAATGTCCCGGATCGCTTGCTCATCCAGCCAGGCCAGCAATACCTTACCAATCGCTGTGCAATACAGCGGGTTGCGGCGACCAATGCGGGAATACATGCGCAAGTTATAAAGCGAATCAATTTTATGCAGATAAACAATACTCTCTTCTTCCATCGCCCCCAGATGGATGGTCTCTTGGGTCGCTTTGGATAATACGCGCATCTGCTGATCGGCAATTTTTATCAAATCGACGTGCTGTAAGGCTTTGGCACCCAGATCAAATAACTTGAGGGTCAGCGAATATTTATCGTTCTCCCCTTCCTGCTGCACATAACCCAACGATTTCATGGTTTGTAAGAACCGATAGACGGTACTTTTTGACATCATGACGCGTTGTGAAAGCTCAGTTACTCCGATCTCATGCTCATCACCCAAGGCTTGCAAAATACCGAAGATCTTCAGCACCGACGACACCGAATCCTGCTGTTTTGAAAAATCGTTCACTACCACCTCTATCCTGATCTTCTTTGCCGGAGACTATATACCAGCTTTTTTTAAATCCGAATCAAAATAAATGAAACATTGTTTTATTTTATTTGACACGTAGGTTTGATTGTTTAATCTATGATCGTTTTCCGAATTCAACATGAGAGCAAATCATGGACACTCTGAATATCGCCATCATTGGTGAATGCATGGTGGAACTACAACGTCAGCATAACGATATCCGACAGGGGTTTGGTGGTGACACGTTGAATACTGCGGTTTACCTTGCCCGCCAGCTGCCGCGACGCCAGGGTAAAGTGCACTATGTCAGCGCGTTAGGCACTGACCATTTCAGTCAGACTATGCTCGATAATTGGCAACAAGAAAATCTCGACACGACCTTGGTTCAACGTCTGGCAAACAAAATGCCCGGCTTGTATTTCATCGACACCGACAACCATGGCGAGCGCAGTTTCTCTTACTGGCGTAGCGATGCGGCGGCCAAATATTGGTTAGAAACCGAACAAACTGAGGCTGTGTTAGCGCAACTCGCACAGATGGATGTGATTTATCTCAGCGGGATCAGTCTGGCAATTTTGAGCCCAACCAGCCGTGCTCGTTTATTTACTTTCCTCAGCACCTTTCGCACCCGAGGTGGCCGCGTGGTGTTTGATAACAACTACCGCCCGCGTTTATGGCAAAGCCGTGAAGAAACGCAGCAAAGTTATCAGCAAATACTGACACTCACCGACATCGCATTTCTGACGCTGGATGATGAAGAGGCACTGTGGGGTAACCGTCCGTTGGAAGAGGTCATTGAACGCACCTTAACGTGGGGTGTGGATGAAATCGTGATCAAACGTGGTTCATTACCTTGTGTGATTGTCAGTAAATCGGGTATTCGCGAAGAGGTGCCCGCACAGAAAATTGCCGCTCAAGACGTAGTCGATACCACGGCGGCGGGTGATTCATTCAGCGCCGGTTATCTAGCCCGCCGTCTGCAACACGGCAGCGTGACGGAATCTGCCATCCAAGGGCATCGTCTGGCAGGGACCGTGATCCAACATCGCGGCGCCATTATTCCTGCTGATGTAATGCCGTCAGCATCCCTTTAATTTTTCTCAGGAGACACCATGCCTACTTTAGTTGAACGTCTGCAAGCACTGAAAGTGATCCCGGTTATTGCCATTAACAACGCCGATGATGCGGTGAATTTGGGCCGCGTGTTAGTTGAAAATGGCATGCCGAGTGCGGAAATCACCTTCCGTACCCCTGCAGCGGCAGAAGCCATTCGCCGTCTGCGCGCTGCGTTCCCCGACATGTTGATCGGTGCGGGCACGGTGCTGACCACCGCTCAAGTCGATGAAGCCATTGCTGCCGGTGTCGATTTCATCGTCAGCCCCGGTTTCAACCCAACCACCGTGCGTTATTGCCAGCAACGCGGTGTGGCCATCGTGCCGGGCGTCAACAACCCAAGTCTGGTGGAACAAGCCATGGAGATGGGGCTGCGCATGCTGAAATTCTTCCCAGCCGAGCCATCGGGCGGAGTAAACATGCTGAAAGCCATGTCAGCCGTGTATCCGGTGCAATTTATGCCGACAGGTGGCGTAACCCCCGACAACGTAAAAACGTATCTGAGTTTGAAAACTGTCGTCGCTTGTGGCGGCACGTGGATGGTACCGGCCGATCTGATTGATAACCAGCAATGGGACAAGATCGGTCAATTGGCGAAAGAAGCCATGGCAGCACTGTAAAAGCATAAATGTCAGACAGGTAACAGAACGCAGACAGAAATTTAGTTCCAACTTGCCTCGCTGTTACCTGTAACTCTACCATGCTGTTTTCGAAGCAGAAAAAGGAGGCAGCATGCGTAAACTACGGGTAGGCATAGTGGGTCTGGGCGGTATCGCGCAGAAAGTCTATCTGCCGATTTTATCGCAGGCCAAACACTGGGAATTGGTCGGTACTTATACCCCCAATCAGCAAAAAAACTGCCTGCTCTGCCAACAATATCGCCTCGTCGCTTTTTTCTCACTCGATGAGTTGGCGGCCAACTGCGACGTCGTGTTTATTCACAGCTCAACCAATACCCACTACGAAATCGCCGAGCATATGCTGCGTAAAGGGTTGCACGTTTATATCGATAAACCGTTAGCCGATACGCTCGATCAGGCCGAAGCTCTGGTGGCACTGGCGGAAAAACAGCAACGCACCCTGATGGTCGGGTTTAACCGTCGGTTTGCCCCGTTTTATCAAACCATCAAAGAACAGATGCCTGCTGCCGCTGCCGTCCGCTTTGAAAAACATCGCATTCATGGCATCAGCAACCCGCTCCGTTTTACAATGTTTGATGACTATCTGCATCTGCTGGATACCGTGCTCTGGCTGTGTGATGGCGATTTATCGTTGCTCGCCAGCCAAGTTAACGCGACGGTACAAGATGAGCTGATTTTTGCCGGCCATGTGTTCCGCCATGGCAATAAGTTGATCACCACCGCCATGCACCGGGATGCCGGAACACAGGCAGAGATGCTGGAAGTGATCACCCATGGCGCGGTGATGCGGGTTCGCGACCTCAATCGGCTGGAAGAAGAACGGGATGGCAAGATCTGTGTCTCCACCGCCGGCAGCTGGCAAACTATCTTAGAGTTACGCGGCTTTACCCCAATGGTGGAACATTTCCTGGAGTGTGTCGCCAATCAGACCACCCCGAAAGTCAGTGGCGAACAGGCATTGATAGCACAACGTTGGATGGAAAAACTGTTGGCGCAGTAAACAAAATGCAAAGCCGGTATCGCCGAAAAAATAAACCCTGCCGATAAAGCAGGGTTTTTCTTGAGATCACCTAACACGCTGAGCCCCGGATTTTTTAAGCTTCGTCTTCTTCCGGCGCAGCATCCGCCGGTTCGGTCAGTAGCTCATCCATCAGCTCGTGTTCAGATTCCACCAACGCTTCTTTCGTCACGGGTGCTGCCGCTGGTGGTAACTCGGTTGGAATAGCAATCAGGGTGCGGGTTGCTTCAATCGCATCCTGCAGTTTAACCTGAATGGTCTGGCCCAATTCGTAATACACTTCACCATCCAGCACGGCACGACCGTCGTCATGACTGCAGGTGAAACGCTTACGGTCTTTCAGGATCAGACTGGCCGGTACAAAACAGACGGCGCCATTTTCCAGCAGACGGACTTTAATACCGCTACGCATCACATCCATGATCTCGGCATCAAATACCTGCCCGGAAGCCACCGCTGGCAACAGGAAGCGGGCATATAACCAATCGCCAATATCACGTTCTGCCATGCGGTTGCTGCGGCGTGACAAGCTCAGCGCATCGGTCAATGCCGCATCGGCACGTACCGGCACTTCCTGATTACTGATGATAGCTTTCAGGATGCGGTGGTTGATCATATCGCCGTATTTACGGATTGGAGAAGTCCAGGTCGCGTAATGGCTCAGACCTAAGCCGAAATGCGGGCCTGGTTCTGCCGACATCAGCGAGTAGGTCTGGAAACGACGGATGCGGTTATCCAGATAACTGGTCGGTTGCGCATCGAGCCAATGACGTAATTGGCAGAAACCGGGCAGTGTCAGCAAGGTTTCGTCGGTCAGTGGCGCTTCGTGTTGTTGCAGTAATTCCTGCACACCTTTGAATTTTTCGACATCCAGACCGGCGTGCACGTTGAAAATACCGTAACCCGGATTGCGGGCCAGGAAATCACCGGCACATTGGTTGGCGGCAATCATCGCCTCTTCTACGATCTTGTTGGCACTGCGACGGAATGACGCATGGATCGCGACCACTTCACCGGCTTCGTTCAGTTCAAAATCGTAGTCCGGGCGGTCTTTAAACAGGATCGCATGCTCTTTGCGCCAGTTCTGACGGGCCGTGGTCGCGGCGTGCAACTGTTCGATCTGCTCGACAATCGCTGGCGCCGGCACAAAACCTTCCGCACTGCCATGTTCCAGCCAATCCGACAGTTGATCATAAATCAGACGGCCTTGTGAGCGGATATTGGCCGCAAAGAAACGTGGCTCTGGTAATAGCTCACCGTCGGCGGTGATCAGCATTTCACAGCACAGCGCCGGACGCTCTTCACCTTCATGCAATGAACACAGCTCGTCACTCAAGTGACGCGGGATCATCGGAATATTGCGGCCCGGCAGATAGACGGTAAATGCCCGTTTGGAGGCTTCCAAATCCAGTGCACTGCCCGGCTCGATATAAGCCGTCGGGTCGGCAATGGCCACCAGCAATTTCCAGCCGTCAGCGGTTTTTTCGATATATAACGCATCGTCCATATCGCGGGTCGATTCACCGTCGATAGTGACAAATGGCAGTGCGGTCAGGTCTTCACGGGTCAGACCTTCGTCACGCAGTTGCCATTCCTGCTCAATTTCCGGCGCACAACGCGGCAAGTCGTGGCGGCGTAACACCACCCACCACGGCGCTTCCGGATCATTGTTGTGCGTAACATATTCGGTAATTTCAGCGAAATGGCCGCTGGCCTCATTCATACCGTGACGTTTCAGATTCGCAATAACCCAGTCGCCTTCTTTGAACTGACTCTCGTCCAGTCCTTTCATCGGGCGAGCTTTGATCGCGTCTTTCATCACCGGATGGTCAGGCACGACAAACAGGCGATCTTTGATCACCTTGATGCGCGCCACAAAACGGGTCAGGAATGGGGTCACCAGTGATTCCGGCTCGGCTTGTTCTTTGCCATTTTCCGCACGGATCACCGCGATAATCCGGTCACCGTGCATGACTCGCTTCATCTGCTGTGGTGCAATGAAGTAGCTTTCGCCCCGATGATCGGTTTCCAGAAAGCCGAAACCACGATCGGAGGCACGAACGACCCCCTCTTTTTTCGGCAGATTGTCGCGAAGCTGCTGCTTGAGCTGCGCCAGTAACGGGTTATCTTGAAACATGCTCTCTAATCCTGTCAGGAAAACCCAACGACTATACGGATTTCACCAAGGGAAACCAAGCAGGTTTGCCCTGCCGGCCTAAAGCGGTAACTGAATTTCCGCCAACAAGCCACCATCCGGCGCGTTTGAGAGCCGTAATTCGCCGCCATGTTGATGGATCAAGGTCCGTGCGATCGCCAGCCCCAACCCGACGCTGCCATCTTCGGTGTTCCGCGCTGTATCTAAGCGGAAGAACGGTTTGAATACCGCTTCCAGCTGATCGTCTGGAATACCTTCACCGTGGTCGCGTACGCGGATCAAAATCGCAGTCGCTGTGGATTCTAACGACACTTCCGCATCACCGGCATATTTCAGCGCGTTGTTGATCAGGTTTTGCAGCACCCGTCGCAACACTTCCGGTCGGCACTGATAGACCCGTTTGCCTTCGGCATAACATTCCACCGGCTGGCCATTATCTTCATAGTCATCACACAGGCTGTGCAACAAACTCACCAGATCGACATTACGGTTCTCTTCACCCTGATGTTCATCGCGGGCAAAACTTAACGTCGCGTGCAACATGCTTTCCATCTGCGCCAGGGTTTGCAGCATGCGGTCACGATCTTCGCCATCCGGTAAAAATTCGCAGCGCAGGCGCAGGCTGGTCAGTGGGGTACGCAAGTCATGCGAAATCGCCGCCAGCATCTGCGTGCGATCTTGCACAAAACGGTTCAGGCGTAATTGCATACGGTTAAATGCCGCCAATGTTTCTGCCACTTCCAGCGGGCCTGATTCACTCAAGGGTGGAATGGCCGCCCCACGCCCAAACTGTTCCGCCTGTTGTACCAACAGTTTTAATGGCCGCGTGATGCGACGTAATAACACCACCAGCACGGCACCAATCAGCAAAGCCACCAGCAGTAAACTCAGTAATGAACTTAGCGACCAGGTCGGTGGTTCCCGATCGGCCAATGAACTGAAATTCAGCCAGCGGCCATCCAGCAACTCCACCGAGCCATACAACCGCACATCACGCTGCCAGAAGGGTGGTGGCGGTAATCCGGTACGGTTATGCCCCTGCCCGTCACGCATCTGCTGATGCATCTGCTGGAACATGGTCGGTGGCAGTTGATCTCTGACTCGTTCCGCACTGATCTGCACACTGAGATTATTCGGATAATCGAGCAGGCGACGTAACACGTCTTCATATTGCTGGTTATGTTCGCTGGGTGATAACGGCACATCTTGGATACGCATCATCAGTGTTTCGCTACGACTAGCGCGCAAAATCTCTTCATGCAATTCCGGTGGTGAACTGCTAAGCAGACGCACCACCGAAGAGAGCCGGATCATGGCGTTGCGGCTATTAACCAACCCCAAGGCTTCATCCCGTTCAGAACGGTAAATCTGTAAGCCTAATACCTGTGCCAGAATTAACCCGGCCAGTGCCAACAACAGGATCTGCGCAGTAATACTTTGTGGCGACCAACGTCGCCACAAGGCGGGAAAATCAGTGCTCATGCCGTACCTCAGCACTGAACATATAACCACCACCCCAAACAGTTTTGATCAGTTCCGGTTTTTTCGGGTCAATTTCCAATTTACGCCGTAAACGACTCACTAGCGTATCAATCGCGCGGTCAAACGCTTGTGCTTCCCGCCCGCGCGCCATATCCAGCAGTTGATCACGACTGAGCACGCGCTTTGGTCGCTCCAGAAATACTTTCAGCAGATCAAATTCGGCAGTAGAAAGGCTGATCGCGACACCGAATTCATCCACCAGCTCGCGACGCGCCAGATCCAACTGCCAATGATCAAAATGCAAACGCTCAGGCAGCGCCTCTTGCACTTCTGGCATCAGATTGGCACGGCGTAATACCGCCTTAATGCGTGCCAGCAATTCACGCGGATTAAAGGGTTTTGCCAGATAATCATCGGCGCCCATCTCTAAGCCGATGATACGATCCATCTCTTCGCCCATCGCGGTCAGCATCACCACCGGTAACGACGAGCGCGCCCGCAGATCACGACACAAGGTCAGCCCATCTTCGCCTGGCAACATCAGATCCAATACCAGCAAGGTGAAATGGCCATTTTCCAGCAAGCGTTTCATCTCCTTGCCATCACGGGCACAGGTGACTTTGAAGCCATGTTGCTCCAGAAAACGTTTCAGCAAATCACGAATTTCGGCGTGGTCGTCAACCACCAGAATATGCGGCAAGGTCTGGTTCATGCGGGTTCCTCGGAGGCTATTGCTGTCAGTATATAAATTTGCGTAAGGAATGTATGGCAAATTATGTCACAGCGCTAATCTGGCAAAGTCTGTTACAAAATAGTCTGTTTTTGGCACAGCCAGGTGACATTTATGGTCTGTAATGAGAGTGCAAAAACAAATTGATACGAGAAGAGGGGAACGACTATGTTAACACGTAAACAAGCTCTGCTGACGGTAGCTCTGATGACCGGTTTACCATTGGCCAGCTGGGCAGCAACACAAGCTACAACTTCAGCAGCCGCACCTACCGCACCAATCGTGCAACCCTGTCCATTTGGTGGCCCGGATGCAGATGGTGATGGCATGATGCGTCACGGTAAAATGATGAAAGGCCATGAAGCCGGTGCTCAACGTGGTATGCACATGATGGACACTGAAGCATTGCAAAAACAGCTGGATGAAATCAAAGACCCAGCCGTAAAAGCTAAATTTATCGATATGGTAAAAGCGCGTCTGGCTTTTGACCAAGCGCAGATCGAAGCCACTAAGAGCTTCCTGGATAAACAGAAATAATTCTGCGATATCCGTCTTCTCACTGCTCTTCACCGCCCTGCGGGAGGAGCAGTTGTTTTATAGCCTGCCGTAACTGCTGCACCACCGCTTTTTGCCCCGACAACTGATGTTGTTGCGCCAACCACGCCCACTCTTTACCTTGCCAAAACCGCTGGATCAATAAAGCCGCTGACAGCTTGGGTAATAACGCCAATTCAGCACTCTGCACCTGCATGGCCCGTAATACCGACGGCCAGCAATGATCGGGCGAGCGGTGATGATCGGTGAACGCCAGCAGATCTTGTTGTTCCTGTGCTGTTAACGGTTCCACTGTGGCTGATTGCAGCAAAGGTACAATAATTTCTGTCGATAGCTCCGATAAACCATGGGCCAGCCAAACCGGTAATTGTCGCTGGAATTGCTGCTGCCATTCCATCAATTGCGGTTGTAATTCCGACCGTAACGCCAGCAATAACACCGCCGCATGGCAACCGGTGGCGACATCTTTGCTTAAACCTAACCGCACTGCCTGCCAGCCTTGTTTACGCCAAAACCGCAGCACTTCGGGTGTGGCGGCAAACGAACAACCGAGAAAATCGGCCTGCCCCTGATAGTGTTGCGTTAATGCCGCGATAAACTGACTGCCTAAGCCTTGTTGCTGAAAGGCCGGATGCACCGCAATACGCATCACCCGTCGGTAACGGTAGTTGGCGGCATCACGATAGCCACAATGCGCCAGCAAAGTCTGCGGTAATAATTGCCCGCGCGGACGCCTCCGCCCGGCCCAGATCTGCTCTGCCAGCGCACTGTTGATGGGCCCCTCGCGCATCAACAGCGCCACACCATATAAAGCAAGGTCATCACGCCACAGCCAGATCTCAATATCCGGACAATCCAGCAATAACCGGAGATCAGTGGGCGAAGTCTGATAATGCGCCAACACCAGCAAACCAAACAGTTGTCGTAACAGCGCTTCATCTTGTAATAGTTCAGCAGAACTCACTGGTTGCAGCGTGAACGTGGTTGATCGCGTGGCTGGCAACGGCGGGGCATCGGCATCCAGCAATAAGATGTTCGCCAGCAATGGCTCCAGCGGATCACTGATAGCCCAACGCAATGGCGTGGTTAAAGTTAATTGCTGCCAGTGCGGCCAGTGCGCGGCCAGCCAGCGGCACATCCGTAGCTCAAAGCCATGCCCGGAACCTTCATAACCGTGAATCGTGGTGGCATACACCACGCGTTGATATTTTTGCTGTAACTGGCGCAACAATGCTGCCGGGATCGCCGCCGCTTCATCGACTAGCAGCAGATCGCAATCAACATTCTGTTCCAGCAACATTTCTGGGCTGTAAAAACTCAGTAAGGCGTGCTGGCCGGCATGCCGGAATACTGTCTGCGCCGATTGCTGTGAGGGGGCGGTAACCACCAGCCGTTTACCTTGTGCCAATAGATGGCGCGCCGCCAAACCCAGTGCGGTGGATTTGCCGCGCCCACGATCAGCCATGATGACCAGCGGATAGGCTTTCGCCGCCAGTGCGCATTGTTCCACCGCCAGCATCGCCGCATGTTGCTCGGCACTCAGACACCCGTCGGCATCCGCCACTCTAAGCCACGCCACAGCCGGTAATTCCGGCAAAGGTGCTTGTAAACGAGGCGCCTGCAAACACTCTGCACTGAGATCCCAGTGCCAGACATCCGGGTCAGCCTGTAACAAGCGCAACAGCCGCTGCAGGAAATGTGGGTAACAGCGCGACATCTCTTCCGGCTGTGACACATAACGCCGGTGATCAGGGTCGGCAAACACCGACCAATCCGTGAGCGCGGGCATCAATAACACCAACAACCCACCCGCCCGCACGGCGCCGCCAACCGCACCTAAAATCTCTGGTGAAAGACCGGAAAAACCATTGACCACCACCAGCGGATATTCCTGCCCCAACCAAGGCATGGTGTGCTGCGATGTTTGCGGTAAACACTCAGCCGGGCCATCACCCAGCCATAATGCGCCGTTTTGCCAAAGTGTCGTGGCCTGTTGCTGACAAGCTTCCGCATTCCCCGTCAGCAAGAAAAAACGCCGCTCGCCACGACTAAGTAAACGTGCGCAGTGTTCGGCAAGAGCGAGTTCTAACGGCTGAGGCATGGCGATCCCAAGGTGGTTTTTTTAAATTGTATCCTGCCCCGCGACCGGAAATCCCCTACAATAAGCAGCAGTGTAATTAATGAGGATAAATTGTGGCCAAAGTTGCGGTATTTCTGGATCGGGACGGCGTGATTAATCAGGATACGGGTTATGTCGCTTCCGTGGACGATTTTCACTTTATTGACGGTGCGATTGAAGCATTACAATTGCTGAAGAAAAAAGGCTACTGCTTGGTATTAGTCACCAATCAGTCGGGTATTGCCCGTGGCTTTTTCACCGAAAAACAATTTATGCATCTGACCGAATGGATGGACTGGTCACTGGCCGATCGCGATGTGGATCTCGACGGTATCTATTACTGCCCACATCATCCAACGGAAGGTGAAGCACCTTACCGTCAGGTGTGCGACTGCCGTAAACCGGCACCGGGAATGTTGCTTGACGCCGCTAAAGAGCTGGATATTGATCTGGTCAATTCCTATATGGTGGGTGACAAAGGCGCTGACATGCAAGCGGCTAAAGCAGCTGGCGTAACGCACAAGATCTTGGTACGTACCGGCAAAGCTGTCACCGCCGAAGCACAGGCACTCGCCGATGAAGTGCAAGATTCATTGCTGACCTTTGCTAAATCTGTACCCCGCGTTACCATAAGCGATCGTGTTCTTGCGCCGTGCACTGCTGCGGCGCAAAACCAAATTAAATCAGACAAACAATGCGGTCATGGCAGGAATCACTTT
This sequence comes from uncultured Tolumonas sp., assembly GCF_963556105.2. Taxonomy (NCBI): domain Bacteria; kingdom Pseudomonadati; phylum Pseudomonadota; class Gammaproteobacteria; order Aeromonadales; family Aeromonadaceae; genus Tolumonas; species uncultured Tolumonas sp. The sequence goes on along the minus strand of NZ_OY829945.1, from coordinate 162,033 downwards.
TCTGACCGCCAGAAATGACTTGAGCCTGCCAAGGCAAGCTCAATCGAATTACACACTATCCCACTGCTTTCAACAGCTTATGACCGATGTGTCGGTTTCTTTATTATGTTTGGCATTATTATGCACATACTGTGCATGCCAGACGAAAGCAATATACTTCGTTTTTTGCAATTTGCAAATTACCCCGCCATTTTCGTGATGTCGCTCACCATATGAGTCGTTGTCTGTGCTTCCTTAGCGGATAAATTCTCGCTCTATAAACACCAACTTAGCCTCATTTCACCGATATCGATGACTATTATTCGATCGCAATTGACGAACGTAAACGGAGTGAATAGTCTTGGCGCATTACACCGTGATTTATCCTCTACCCTGATACGGAACTTACTATGAAAAAACTGTTTGTGTTGCTGGTTGGTCTGTTGATTGCCCCTTTCCTGCAGGCTGCACCAGAATTTAAAGAAAATGTGAATTACGAAATTATTCGTCAGACCAACACGCCAAAACCAGAAGTGATGGAGTTTTTCTCGTATTTTTGTCCGCACTGCTATCAGTTCGAACCAATCATGGCGGAACTGAAAAAACAGTTACCAGCTGATGTGGCTTTTAAACGCACACCGGTTGCCTTCCTGGGTAAAGAGATGGGCCCGGAACTGCAACGTGCTTATGCAGTAGCAGATCTGCTGAAAGTGGAAGAAAAAGTCACCCCTATATTTTTCAGCCTGATCCACGCCGAACAAAAAGCGCCACAGAATCGTGCCGATGTACGCGCTGTGTTTGAGAAAGCCGGTGTGAATGGTAAAGATTTTGATGGTGCCGTCGACAGTTTCGCGGTAACCGGCATGGTGGCACAATATGATCGCAGCACTGGCAGCATGAACATTCGCGCCGTGCCGTCAACTGTGGTGAATGGCAAATATTTGGTGAAAACTGAAGGCATCAAGAGCACCGAAGAGTACATCGCACTGGTGAAATTCCTGTTGCAGAAAAAAGACTAACGCTGATTCTGCTGATAAAAAAGCCTCCATTTGGAGGCTTTTGTCTTTTCGGCCATGCTATCAAGCAGCATTAGGCTCTGGCCAAATGCACCACCGGATTTTCCGCAAACAAATACCGGTCGTCGACCAAATCATCATCGGTTGTGGTCGCCTGAAACAGCATCTGTTTGGTATTTTCCAGATGTTGCCACATAGCCAATTTGGCGGCTTTTGGATCTTTGCGCATCAATGCTTTGAGGATCTGCTCATGGTCTTCACACCAGCTTTCCATCGCTTTATCGTCGATGTGTTCATGCAGTTTGCGCCAGTATGGGTTTTGTTCCCGCTGCTGCCAGACTTTTTCGACCAGCGTCACCAAGACTGAGTTTTGGGTCGCCTTAGCGACCTGAATATGAAACTCTTTGTCCCACTGCGAATCACGTGCCCGATCTTCTTTTTGCGCTGTTTCCTGAATAGCCAGTAATGCCATGATGTCTTGTTTGGTCACCTGCGTGGCCGCAAATTCCGCGATATTACTTTCCAGTAACTGCCGTGCCTGTAACAGCTCAAACGGACCTGCAGTGAGGAATTCATCATCTTGTTCACTTACTGTCGGCTGATAACGAGGTTCAATACCCACGACATGGATACCGGAGCCTTTGCGCACATCCACCATCCCTTCGACTTCGAGCATGATGATGGCCTCACGTACCACCGTCCGGCTGACAGCCATGGCTTCGGCAATCAGGCGTTCAGCAGGCAGGCGATCACCCACCACATACTGACCACTCTTGATCTGCTGTTTTAATTCGCTGGCTACCTTCTGGTATAAGCGACTCGCTTCAAAAGATTCCATCACAACATCCTATTCAGGGCTTTGCCGCCAGTATAGCGGAAAAGACAGAACCTGTTATACCAATAACAGGTTCTGTCTTTTTAGATTGAAACGAAATACTTCGATTCGGTCATATTCAGTTTAAATTTTATACCGTAGTTGCCTTCGCGGTTGGCTGAGCTGGCATCGCGGATTGTTTCAGCATCATACAAACTACGATGGCACCAACGATATCAAACAGCGATAAACAGACAAACAGCGGGTCATAACCAATTTTGCTCGCCACGATCCCCACGATAAACGAGAAGATGGTCGCGCCCAGATAACCAGCCATGCCGGTCAAACCATTCGCGGTGCCCACCGAGTTACGCGGGAACACATCGGATGACATGGTGATCAGCGAACCGGAAATAGTCTGGTGCGCAAATGTACCCACGCAGAACAGCGCAATTGCCGCATAAGGGCTTGCTACCATACCAATCGCTGCAGGCGCCAGCATACAAGTAGCTCCGGTTACCACCACCAATTTACGGCTGGTCAGTAATGAAACTTTGAAATATTTGATCATCAGTGGTGACAGGTAACCGCCCACGATACAGCCCATATCGGCTGCCAGGAATGGGATCCAGGCAAACATCGCGATCGATTTCAGATCCATGTGGCGAACGGTGCTTAAATACAGCGGGATCCAGAAGTTAAAGGTCTGCCAAGCCGGTTCAGCCAGGAATTTAGGGATCGCAATGGCCCAGAACTCTCTGCGACGGATGATCTGTTTAACCGATGGTTTTGAGGTATCGTTTTTATGCGATGCTTCTTGGCCATCCAGAATGTATTGTTTCTCTTCATCGGTGATTTGTGGGTGCTCGGCTGGTGAGCGGAAGAACATTAACCACAATGCCACCCAGAAGAAACCCAATGCACCGGTCACAATAAATGCGGTTTGCCAGTTGTAATAGGTGATACAAGCAATAACCAGCGGTGGTGCCATCATGCCGCCAATCGAGGAGCCGATATTAAACCAACCGGTGGCAATCGAACGCTCTTTGGCCGGGAACCATTCCGTCACCGCTTTTAAGCCCGCCGGTATAACCGCGGCTTCTGCCATCCCCATCAGACCACGGAAAAACGCCAGTGACTGCCAGCTACCGGCAAAACCATGCAACATATTGGTGACCGACCATGCCACGCAGAAAATGGCCAGACCAATTTTGACACCAATGGAATCAAGAATAAATCCGGCAATCGGCTGCATTACGGTATAACAAGCTTGAAACGCTGCTACCACGTAGGAATATTGTTCAACAGTAATGCTTAATTCTTGTTTCAGCGTCGGTGCGGCAGCCGATAATGATGATCGAGTCAGGTAGTTCAGGATGGTGCCTAACATCACCACACCGATGATCCACCATCGCAGGCCGACAATTTTTCGTTTAGCCATGTTGCTGCTTGTTTCACCAACCGTATTGGTCGATAGATTCATATCCTTGTCCTCTGATAATTCACCGTTAAGTCATGAGCTAGATGATAAGAACAACATAGTTATCACTACTTCATGCAAAAACATCACTCTGTTATGACAGGATGATCATAATTGGTATAACAACAAAGAACGGTGAGCCTGATCTAAGTTTTAGCAGATCACCCTATAAAATATGCGACAATCATCACAATAAGCCGCCACAACGGCATTCAACACTGAATTTGTGTGACAGGCACTGCAAAAAATAGCCCTTTCAGATAGACAACCGCATGGATCATCATAATAATTGGTATAACATCTTGCGTTGTGCGAGACATAATGACTAACTCGTGTTCACGCCCTGTCAGTTCATGTATGGATCACTGCCGCACTATTTGAACCGGAGTAAGCTATGACTGCGTTTTTGACTGAAGATTTTTTACTGGATACCGATTTTTCCCGGCAGCTGTATCAAGATTTTGCTGCAGAACAGCCGATTTTTGACTTCCATTGCCATTTGCCACCGCAATTGATCGCCGAAAATTATCAGTTTAAAAACCTGTATGACATCTGGTTGAAAGGTGATCACTATAAATGGCGCGCGATGCGCTCCAACGGTGCCGATGAACGTTTCTGTACTGGTGATGCGAGCGACTATGAAAAATTTCAGGCCTATGCCGCCACTGTGCCGCACACCATTGGCAACCCGCTGTATCACTGGACCCATCTTGAACTGCGCCGTCCGTTTGGTTTAAACAACGTACAACTCTCGCCGACCACCGAAAAACAGGTGTGGGATTTCTGTAACGAAAAGCTGGCACAACCGGAATTTTCAGCTCGCGGCATCATGCAACAGATGAACGTGAAAATGGTTGCCACCACCGATGATCCGATTGATGACTTATCTCATCACGCTAAAATTGCTGCCGATAAAGCATTCAATATCGTGGTCACACCAAGCTGGCGCCCGGATAAAGCCTTCAATATTGAAGCGCCAACCTTTGCTGATTACATCACTGCGTTAGAAACTGCCGCTGATGTTGCCATTGATTCATTTGCGGATTTAACACAGGCGCTGACACTGCGTTTAGATCATTTTGCACAACACGGCTGCAAAATTGCTGACCACGCCCTGGATGTGGTGTTATTTGGTGAAGCCTCTGATGCCGAACTGACGGCCATGTTACAAGCCCGTCGTCAGGGTAACGAATTGAGCATCGAACAGGTGGCCGCCTTCAAAACTGCCGTGTTGCTGTTCCTCGCCAAAGAATACAAACAACGTGGCTGGGTGCAGCAATATCACATCGGTGCACTGCGCAACAACAATAGCCGTCGCCTGCTGGAGCTGGGCCCAGACACCGGTTTTGATTCCATCAATGATGGTCTGGTCGCCGCCCCCTTGTCACGTCTGCTCGACGCGCAAGATCGCCATAATCAGTTACCGAAAACCATTTTGTATTGCCTGAACCCACGCGATAACGAAGTGCTGGCGACCATGCTGGGTAATTTCCAAGGCGATGGTATTCCCGGCAAGATGCAATTCGGCTCCGGCTGGTGGTTTAACGATCAGAAAGATGGCATGGAGCGCCAGATGATCCAGCTGGCACAACTCGGTTTGCTGAGTCGTTTTGTGGGCATGCTGACCGACAGCCGCAGCTTCCTCTCTTACACCCGTCATGAATATTTCCGCCGCGTCTTGTGCCGCATGCTGGGTCGCTGGGTCGCCGATGGCGAAGCACCGGCAGACCTCAAATTATTGGGCGAGATGGTGCAAAACATCTGCTTTAACAATGCGAAAAACTACTTCGGTATTGCACTGAAATAATCGAATTCACAGATAACGACGTGGGAGCGAGGCTCCTGCGTTGAGGAGGCACAAATGCATGCTTTAAACCGCCAGCAATTTCCCGGTAACGCGTATCCGGAAAAAATTATTCAATTCGGCGAAGGGAATTTTCTGCGCGCCTTTGTCGATTGGCAGATCGACCTGCTGAATGAACACACCAGCCTGAATGCCGGCATTACTATCATTCGCCCGATTGATAGCGCGTTTCCACCGAGCTTAAGCACGCAAGATGGTTTATATACCACTGTCATTCGTGGCCTGAACGAAGCGGGTGAAGCGGTGCGTCACACTCGACTCATTCGTTCGGTTAATCGTGAGCTGAACTGCTACCAGCAGTTTGATGAGGTGTTGGCACTGGCGCGTAACCCTGACATTCGTTTTGTGTTTTCGAACACCACCGAAGCCGGCATCACTTATGTCGCCGATGACAAACTGACCGATGCGCCACCGAGCAGCTTTCCCGCCAAACTGACGCGTTTGCTGTTTGAACGTTTCCAACATTTTAATGGTGCTGCGGATAAAGGCTGGATCATTCTGCCTTGTGAGCTGATTGACTATAACGGTGATGCCTTGCAAGCGCTGGTACAGCGTTATGCCGTGGAGTGGAAATTGCCGTTGGCATTCAGCAACTGGTTGGGTCAGTGCAACACCTTATGCTCAACACTGGTCGATCGCATCGTCACCGGTTTCCCCCGTGATGAACACGCGGCGTTGCAAGCAGAGTTCGGTTATCAAGATCAGTTCGTGGATACCGCGGAGTATTTCTATCTGTTTGTGATCCAAGGGCCGCAGTGGTTGAAAGAAGCATTGTGTCTCGACCAATTACCCGCCGACAAACCGATGAACATTCGCATTGTCGAAGACATCAAACCGTACAAAGAGCGCAAAGTGGCTATTTTGAATGGTGCACATACTGCGCTGGTGCCGGTTGCGTTTTTAGCGGGCATCGACACAGTGGGTGAAACGCTGCAAGACGCGCAATTAAGCGAGTTTGTGGAAAAAGCCATTTTCGACGAGATCGTGCCGACGTTGGATCTGCCACGCGACGAGCTGGAGTCATTCTCGCATGCGGTATTGGCGCGTTTCCGCAATCCGTTCATCAAACATCAACTGTTGTCGATTGCGCTGAATGGCATGACCAAATACAAAACCCGTATTCTGCCACAACTGCTGACTTATCAAGATCGCACCGGCCGTCTGCCGGTTCGCCTGACCTTTGCACTGGCAGCCCTACTGGCCTTTTATCAAGGCAAACGGGGCGACGAAAGCTACCCACTGCAAGACGATGCCCACTGGCTGGAACATTTTGCCGCGCTATGGCCTTCCGTTGACGCAGGCAGCATCACGCTGGCCGATCTGGTGAAGCAAACACTGAGCCTCGAAAGTCACTGGGGGGAAGATCTGACCCGCGTGAAAGGGCTGGTGGAAGCGGTTTGTCTGCATCTGATGCGGATCCGTTCACAAGGTATGCGCACCGCGCTGACCGTTTGCAGCTGAGGTCTCATCATGCAGGACGTTATAAAAATACATGCTACCGATAATGTCGCGGTGGCCTTGGCTGACCTCACCGAAGGTCAGCGCATTGAAATTGATGGCGAGACGATCGCCCTGCGCGGCTTTATTGCGCGTGGGCATAAACTGGCGCTGCGTGATTTACCCGCGCAAGCGCAGGTGATCAAATATGGCCTGCCGATTGGTCATACCCGCACTGATATTGCGGTGGGTGAGCATGTGCACCATCACAACATCGCCACTAATCTGAACGATCTGGATGAGTATCAATATCAACCGGATTTCGTTGCCTTACCGCAACAACCTGCCGATCGCGAAGTGCAGATCTATCGTCGTAAAAATGGCGAAGTGGGTATTCGTAATGAGTTATGGATTTTACCCACAGTCGGTTGTGTGAATGCGCTGGCCAAACAGATGCAGCAACAGATACAACGCGCATGCGATCTATCGGTCATCGATGGTATTCATCTTTTCAACCACCAATATGGCTGCTCCCAGCTAGGCCAAGACCACCAGAACACCCGCACCATACTGCAGAATATGGTCCGTCACCCCAATGCCGGCGGGGTTCTGGTGGTTGGCTTAGGTTGTGAAAACAACCAAATTGCCGCCTTCAAAGAGACCTTAGGTGAATTTGATGCCGAACGCGTGCGGTTCATGGTCTGCCAGCAACATGACGATGAAGTGGACACCGGTGTCGAACTGCTGCAAGAATTACTGGCAGTGATGCAGCAAGACACCCGCACTCCGGGTTTGATCAGCGAGCTGAAATTCGGGCTGGAATGTGGCGGCTCGGATGGTTTCTCGGGCATTACCGCCAACCCGCTGCTGGGTCAGTTTTCGGATTACGTGATCCAACATGGCGGCACCAGCGTGCTGACCGAAGTGCCGGAGATGTTTGGTGCCGAACGCATTTTGATGTCGCGTTGCCACGATGAAACCACCTTTGGCAAAACCGTGTCGATGGTGAATGATTTCAAACAATACTTCATCGATCACAACCAGCCGATCTATGAAAACCCGTCCCCTGGCAACAAAGCAGGCGGTATTTCCACGCTGGAAGAGAAGTCGCTGGGCTGCACGCAAAAAGCCGGACAAAGTCAGGTCATGGATGTGCTGAAATATGGTGATCGGTTAACGCATGCTGGTTTTAATTTACTCAGCGCGCCAGGCAACGATGCCGTTGCCACCAGCGCACTGGCCGCCGCCGGTTGTCACATGGTATTGTTCAGCACAGGGCGCGGAACGCCCTATGGCGGATTCGTTCCTACTGTGAAACTAGCCACCAACAGCGATTTAGCCAAACGTAAACCGCATTGGATTGACTTTAACGCAGGCCGATTGCTGGAAGACCAAACCATGGCGCAGCTACTCAATCAGTTTATTGATCTAATTGTTGATGTCGCCAATGGCAAAGCCACCTGTAATGAGAAGAACGATTTCCGGGAACTCGCGATCTTCAAAAGTGGCGTAACCTTGTGATCTCACATTTACATGCTGTAGCGGCTTTGTTTGCTGCCAACCCACTGGCACAGTCAGTGGGTTTACTGGCGTTTGTTATTGGTATTTCGGCCTTTGTGCAGCGTAATGACCAGCGTCTGCGCACCTTCCTGACCTTATATTGTGTCGTGATTGGCGCCCATTTCTTCCTACTCGGCGCCCATACCGCGGCCTATGCCGCATGGCTCAGTGGTTTCCGCAGTTTTATTTCAACTCACACCCGCCATGTCGCAGTGATGTGTTTTTTCCTGCTGATCGTTTGGGTGTTGGGTGTACCGAACATTACGCAACCGATCCAGTGGTTAACGTTGATTGGAACCACACTCGGCACGTGGGCGCTTTATCGTGAGCAGGGCATTCGTATGCGCCTGATCATGCTGATGGGCACCGTGTGTTGGGTGACACATAATGTTGTGATTGGCTCGATTGGTGGTGCGCTGATTGAAGGCAGTTTTTTGTTTGTGAACAGCCACACCGTCTTTCGGTTATGGCGACTACGCCCTGCTCACATAACCAACTAATGAAACTTAATTAATCTGGGCCATTTTGCTGCTCCCGCTTAAAATCATTGCGATATACACGGGAGTCGAATAATGAAAACACCAAAAATTCTAGTCAGTGCCTGTTTATTGGGTTGCCCGGTTCGTTATGACGGTCAAAGTAAACCAGTTCATCACACTTTACTACAACGCTGGCAAGCTAATGGCTGGCTGGTGCCATTTTGCCCGGAACAAGCTGGCGGTTTACCTACGCCGCGGCTGGCGGCTGAGATCCAGAGCGATGGGCGCGTAATGACTGGTTGTGAACGTGATGTAACCACCGCTTTTGTGCGCGGCGCCGAACAAGCACTCACGCTGTGTCAGCAGCAACAAATCCAATACGCCATTTTAAAAGAGAGCAGCCCATCCTGCGGCAGCAGTAACATCTATAACGGCCAGTTCAGCGGCCAGAAAATTCCTGGTGAAGGCATCACCACCCGCCTGTTACGCCAACACCATATTCAGGTGTTTTCGGAACAAAATCTGGATGAGCTGTTTGCGCTACTCAGTTAACACCATTCCGTTAGCGTTTTTCTGCCAATAGCTGATCTTTGTGCTGCCAGACGCCGGTCAGCCATTGCTGGAAACCACGTTTAAATGGTTTGTCTTTGATGTAATCGCCACGCTGCACTTCTGTCACCGGGATCTCTTCGATCCAGACTTGCACGCGCGTCAAACGGCCACTGAGCATATCGTGGAACGGGCGACCGGTGTTTTCCGGGTAAGCCAACGTCACATTAACAATTTTCTCAAATTGCTCGCCCAGCACATTCATCGCCATCGCCAACCCTGCCGGTTTTGGGGTCAGCAAATGCGCATATGGCGATTTGGTTTCAATTTTCTTTTCCGGTGTAAAACGGCTGCCTTCCACAAAATTGATCACGGTCGTTGGAATGGTGCGGAATTTGGCGCACGCTTCCCGTGCGGTGGTCACATCTTTACCACGCAATTCCGGGTTTTTCAGTAACTGCTGACGGCTGTAACGGCGCATAAACGGCATGTCTAAACCCCAGCACGCCAAACCGACAAACGGCACATACAACAGATCATGTTTTAAGAAAAACTTCGGGGTTGGCAGACGATTACGGAAAATATCGCCCAACAACACAATATCAGCCCAGCTTTGGTGATTACAGATCACCATGTGCCAGCCTTTCTTATTCAGATTGGTGGTGTCATGTATTTCCCATTCCACTTTATTCACCAGTCGTAGCATCAGTGCATTGCCACACAACCAGCCGTACATGATGAAGTTACAACCGCGCGTCAGGTAATGATTAACCACTGCGATCGGGATCAACAGCTTTAATATCGCCTGGATGCCAATGAGAACAGACACCAGTGCAGTATTCAGGATCACCAGCGCAATACTGAATGGTAATAAGATAAAACCGGGCAGAAATGACAACATAATTAATTCTGAGTAATGAGGGTTTAACACTACTGACCGCTCATAGTCAGCACGAGGCGCGCATTATCGCCGCAAGATCGACGCAGGTGAAGCAGAAAACGGCAGTTTTAGCCGAGTTTATCCACACGCCGAATTTACTCGGCATTAAATCAAACGGTTAGTGACACAGACATATTCATTTGAAGCGACACTATGAATTCGGCGCAATTGTGGTAAGAATAATCAACTCAATCTGTATGGGATAATAATTATGGAAACCAGTGTTTTTAAAAGAACTAATTTTATCGGTGCACAACAAATCAGTCCGTCGTTATATAACCTGACCATCGGCCTGACGTTATGCTGGGGCTTTTTTGTTAACTGGTTGATGATGATGACTATTCCGGTGGAAAGTCTGTATGCCATCGATCATCGTCTGTTTTTTATCGGTTATTTCCTGTGTTGTATGGCCGGCAGTTTTATTCTGAATCGCTCTGAAAACCCGTTGATTAGCTTCTTTGGTTACAACCTGATTGTGGTGCCATTTGGTCTGGTGCTGAATGTTGTGGTCAGCCAATTTGACAGCGCATTGGTATTGGAAGCCATGCGTGTGACCGGTGAAATCACCTTCGTTATGATGCTGTTAGGCAGTATGTACCCGGCATTCTTTCAGGGCATTGGTCGAGCGCTGTTTTTCGCCTTGCTGATCACCTTGGTCGTGCAACTGGCGGAAGTCTTTATCTTCCACAAGTCACACCCGCTGACCGACTGGGCAGTAGCGCTGATTTTCAGTGGTTACATCGGTTACGACTGGGCGCGTGCCAATGCGATCCCGAAAACACTGGATAACGCCATCGACAGCGCCGCTGCGTTGTATCTCGATATCATCAACCTGTTCCTGCGTATCTTACGCATTCTCAGCCGTCGCTAATCTTCCCTGCCTTTTACCACAGGCTTCTATACTTACTGAAGCCTGTGACTGCCTTTCTATTGAGCCTCATATTTGTCGGAGTATAGCGTGCAGCAGCGTATTCAAGCCGTTCTGAGTGAACTAAACCGGGTTATTTTAGGCAAGGAAGAGGAGATCCAGCTGGCGGTCTGTTGTCTGCTGGCGAAGGGCCATCTGCTGATTGAAGATCTGCCGGGTATGGGCAAAACCACGCTCGCACACGCACTGGCCACCGTGATGGGGCTCGATTATCAGCGGGTACAATTTACTTCCGACATGCTGCCTGCCGACTTGCTGGGTGTTTCAGTATTTGAGCAGCAAAAAGAGTTCGTTTTTCACCCCGGACCAGTGTTTACCCAAGTGCTGCTGGCCGATGAAATCAACCGCGGTAGCCCTCGCACGCAAAGTGCCCTGCTGGAAGCAATGGCCGAACGCCAAGTCAGCTTAGATGGCGAAACCCGCGCTTTACCCGAGCCGTTTTTCGTCATTGCCACGCAAAATCCACAGGATCAAGCTGGCACTTATCCACTGCCTGAGTCGCAGTTAGATCGCTTTTTGATGCGGATCGAGCTCGGTTATCCGGATAAAATCACCGAAAAACGCATGTTGCTGCAAAACGATAGCACCAAGGTCACACCGCTACTGGATGCCCAACAATTACAGCTGATGCAACGACAGGCGGAACAGGTGAAAGTGGCCGATGCCGCGCTGGATTATCTGCTCAGTCTGGTGCAAGAAAGCCGCACCGCCGGCATCACCCCGCACGCGCTCTCCCCGCGCGCCAGCAAGGCATTGTTAAGTGCCGCCCGTGTCTGGGCCTATATGGCCGGTCGCGATTATCTGCTGCCGGATGATATTCAGGCGATTTTTGCTCCCGTCGCCGAACATCGGTTACGCAGCGGTTATAGTGGCGCGATTGGCGGTCAAAGTAGTCTGAGTCGCGCCTTATTAGAACGCGTGGACCCAGTACGATGAAAGGTGCGATGAAACCGTGGCAGTCGCTGCGTCGGGCTTGGCACCAACGCATGACTGCGTGGTTAGACCGTCGTATTCCCCCCGCCAGCCAATATCGCTTAAATCGCCATAACCTGTTTATCTTCCCCAGTCATACCGGCTGGGTTTATCTGTGTCTGACGGTGGCAATTTTCCTGCTCGGTTCCAATTATGAAAACAATCTGGTGTTGGCGCTGGCCTATCTGCTGTTCAGCCTGTTTGTGATCTCGATGCATTACTGCCATTACAACCTCAGTGGTTTAACGGTGGAAGCGCTGACGGCACCAACCGGTTATGCCGGGCAATCGTTACGTTTTCTGCTGCACCTACAAACCGAACGCCCGCGTTATGATCTGCAACTCAGCGCTATCGATGGCTTAGGTGAACATCTGCCAACACTGGAAAATCGTGCGCAACTCGGCGTGACCTTTATTGCAACCCGCCGCGGCTGGTTACAACCGGGGCGGTTACGCATAACCAGCCAATGGCCGCTCGGTTTGCTGGAATGCTGGACACAGCTCGATCTGCAACAAACCGGGCTGGCTTATCCACGCCCATTGTTATGTGAACTGCAGTTGCAGGCTGGAAATACGCCACAGACGGAAGCCAATGCGCCAGTCTCTATCAGCCAAACCGCAGGCATGGATGAAATGCAGGGTGTGCGCCCGTATCGTAGCGGCGAATCATTAAGCCAGATCGCCTGGAAACAAGTCGCGCAAGGGCGTGGCTTGGTCAGCAAAGAGTTCATGACCCCGATCCCACAATTATGTTGGCTGGAACTACAAAAAACGCCGGGGCTGGATCTGGAAGAGCGCCTGTCGAAGCTTTGTTACCAGTTACAAACTCTGGAGCAACAAGGTTCGCATTACGGCTTATTGCTGGGTAGTCAAAGCATTGCGCCCGGCGAAGGTGCGTTGCATCAAACTCACTGTCTGACCGCGTTGGCACTGTATGAAAACCACTGAACATCTCTCGGTCACTCTCGGCCAACAGACACTGAACTGGCTGAGCTTAAGTTATCTGCTGATGGTGTTGCCGCTGTATGGTGAATTGCACTCCGCCATTTATGCCTGTGCGCTGCTCACCATCGGCTGGCGTTACGCAATAGCGCGTGAGCAGTTAAAGCCGCCATCGCTGTGGTTGAAAAATAGTCTGGCCTTGTTGGGTATGGGCTTCATCGCCTATCTCTGGCGCAGCAGTGGTTTTCTGCCAGCGATGTTTAATTTGCTGGTGCTGGGTTGTACGCTGAAATTTCTTGAATTTTCCAGCCGTCGTCACCTCAGCCTGCATGTGTTATCGCTCTATTTTCTGGTGGCGCTGGCGCTGATCTATCAGCAGGGGCTGGCATTTACCCTTTATCTGCTGCTGGTGGCCGGCATTAACACCATTGCGTTGCTGTCGATTTATCAGACCAATAACTACCGCGCACAATGGCGGCTGGGGTTACGTCTGCTGTTGCAAAGTCTGCCACTGATGGCGATGCTATTTTTACTGATCCCGCATTTAGGGCCGATGTGGCGGATACCCGATATTAAGAGTGCCACCACCGGTCTCAATGAAGAGGTGACACCGGGCGATATCGCGCAACTTTCCCGATCCAGCGCACTAGCATTTCGTGCCAGCTTTGATGGGCCGCTACCACCGGAAAATCAACGTTACTGGCGGGCACTGGTACATGAAGATTTTGATGGGAAAACCTGGCGCGTCGCCCCTTCGCTACGCCAGTGGTATCAACAGCAGGAGAGCCCGTTTACGGCCACCACGCCGTTAAAACAGCGGCTCAATTGGCAAGAGCCCGCCAGCGCTTATCGGCTGATTATCGAGCCCAGCAATCAGCACTGGTTATACAGCCTTGACCTGTCACGACCAGACAATAATGACGCGTTGTTAACACCGGTCATGAGCCTGTATTCACCGAAATTATTGCAGCAGAAAAAACAGATCCCGCTCAGTTATTTTCCGCAAACCACACTGCAAACGCAGTTATCCGGTTACCAGCGACAACTTAACCTGCAATTACCGCAGGGAAACCCGCAAGTGCGCACCCTGGCCGCTGAATTACGTCTGAATAATTCTGATGATCGGCAATTTGCACAAGCGGCGATGCGCTATTTTGCCAGCCATGGTTTTAGCTACACGTTAGAACCACCACCACTGCAAGGCAGTGATCAGATCGATGATTTTATGTTTGGTTCCCGACGTGGTTTTTGTGCCCATTTCGCCAGCAGTTTTACCTTCCTGATGCGTGCAGCCGGCATTCCAGCGCGGATGGTCACGGGCTATTTAGGCGGGGAATATCATGCTGATGGCAACTATCTCAGCCTGTATCAGTTTGATGCCCATGCCTGGTCGGAAGTCTGGCTCAACCATCGCTGGCAACGCTTTGACCCGACCTTGATGGTGGCACCCGATCGCCTCAGCCGCAGCATCGACGACATCCTGCCAGCGGCAGAAACCCGCCTGCGCGATCCATTCAGTCTGACCAGTTACCGCAATCTGCTGTTTTTTGCCCAACTGCATCAATATCTGGCCGCTATCGACTATCGCTGGACATCGTGGGTGTTAAATTACAACAACCAGTCGCAGGAGCAATTGCTACGCGAGCTGTTTGGTCATCACATCTGGGGGCGTCTGTTTGCGATGCTCGGCGGGTTGTTTTTGGTGATCGGGGTAGCGCTGGGCATCCATTGGCTGGCACGGCAGCGGATAAAACAAGACCCGCTGGTGATGGCCTATTTACAGGCGTGCCGACGCTTAGCGCAGCGTGGGTGCATTCGCCAACAGGATGAAACACCACAAGCATTCGTGCAGCGTTTGCAGGCCGCCAATCATCCGGCGGCGCCAATCATGCAGCAACTGACCGGACATTATGTGGCGGCACGCTATGCGCAAGCCGATAACAAACAGGCGATACGGCAAATCAAAATATTGACCCGCCAATTATGATTATTGTTGATGATAACAACGCTGCAATTCACTGAAAGCATAATAAAAGCTACCGGCTTTTATGGGCTGGCAATCGGTCTTAAAACGCGTTTCCCGCTCGTTATACAACATTTTTACCAAATAGTGCTGGTGAGCATCCCGATAGACATCCCACTGAATATTGGCTGCCATCGGCGCGATAGTTTCACCCCGCCACGGATTGTTGTCATAACGATAAGGCTGCTCAGTGGTAACCGCTTGATCGCTACCGGGCAGTTGTAACAAAGTCACAAACGGGATCACCACTTCGGCATGGCTGAAGCGCAGTTTTGCTGCCAAAGGCGCTGTATTTTCCTGCAGCTGTTTTATGCTGTTAAAGAAATCATCCACCAGCACTTGTGCCATCCGATAGGTAATATCCTGCCCCTGAAAAGCGGGGCCTTTCTGATAAAAATCTTCCGCATCATTGAGATAAGCAAACCATTTCGCCGCCTCTGCCGGCATAAACTGGCTGAACTGCCACTGACCTTCATATTGCATACCGGGAGCAATTGCATATAAGTCATACAACATTTGCGCAGCAGCCAACAGCGTCGGTAACTCGCCGCTTCCCAACTGATCGACAAATGGCTTTGTGTAAATACGTTCTAATACTTGCCGGGCCATTTGCTGACTTTGTGCCTGCGCTTTGATTGCAGCCAGCGTTGCCTTGAGCTGGGCATCTTTTTTCAGATAGTTACGATAAGGTTTACTGCTGTCGTTTTTATGAAAATAGAGCTGTATCGGATTAGCCTGTGCGGGCAGTAATAAAGGCGTTAATGTAGGTTGCGTTTGTTTGAGACCGAGCACAAAGTTTTCTGCGCTATCGACCGCCCGCCCCTTGCCAGAGCTTTGCACACTGATTTTCCGACCCTGAGCAATGGCTTGTTGAAATAACGACTGATCACGTAAAACGAGTCGGCCTGCCAGCTGTTGATGCTCTTCGCGTCCTAATTGCGTCAATTGACCATAACCTAACGCCTGATTGACTTTGATCATCGCTGCCAGCTGCGGCCCCAGCGTTTTACCCAGCGCCGTTAACGCACCACTTTTTTGTGCCTGCTGCCAAAGTTGGTAACTCCGCACATCACTTTTACCCCCCGTCATCGTGCGTGCACCATGGCGCGCTAATAGCTCGGTAAACACCAACTGATAACCGGTAGGTATCGGCTGATAATCTGCTATCTGTTGTTGGGGTTGATAAGGGGTTTTGGAACTTAAATACGGCGGAAAAGCTGCTGAGGCAAAAACGGAGAAAGGTAACCAACTCAAACCAAGCAATACACTATACAACCGGGAAAAACGTTGCATTACCTACTCCCCGTCGATCGGTCAGATCATACTCATGATTTTTTCACGGAAGATGAAAAACACGGCACCCAGCATACAAAATGCGGCCCACAGGTAATCGAGTTTAACGGCTTCTTTCAGATAAAATACCGAAAACGGCACAAACACTGCCAGCGCGATCACTTCCTGCATAATTTTTAACTGCCCCACACTCAGTGCGGAGTGACCAATCCGGTTGGCCGGCACTTGCAGCAGATATTCAAACAGCGCAATGCCCCAACTCACCATCGCCGCGATGATCCATGGCTTGCTGCTCATATCTTTCAGATGACCATACCAGGCGAAGGTCATAAATACGTTGCTGCACATCAGTAACAGCATACTGGTTAAAATGGGATTCACGTCACACTCCGGTAGTTACAACGGCGCATTTATAACGCTGACCAGAGAAAAAAGAAAGTGATTTAAAAATAAGCGACGCTACCCGATATTAGTCTTTTTGAGTGTAGTTAATCGTATCAGCCGTAATATATGTTACGTATGGCTATCGTAGTGTAATCTTTAACTATTAACCTCATGTTGGGCGTTTAACCCTCAGGAAGGGAAACATAGTGTTCGATCATCAATGCAGGATAAATAGCGCATCTCTCCGCTTTGGCTTTATTAGCCGGAGCGTTATTTTGCGCATATTTGCATTCCTTTCTGCGGGGATGGTTATCGCTACACAGGTGCATGCCACCGAAGTCGTCAACCTGCAATTGCGCTGGCATCATCAATTCCAATTTGCCGGCTACTATGCCGCGCTGGAGAAAGGGTTTTATAAAGAAGAAGGTCTGGATGTCCGCATCCACGCTGGCGATCCGGCGCATCAACCGGTTCCTGAAGTGTTGGCGGGGCACGCCCAATATGCGGAAGGCAATAGTGAGGTATTGTATCAACGCCTGTTAGGAAAACCGCTTATTGCCCTTGCCGCGATATTTCAACATTCACCTTCTGTATTATTGACACGTCGAGATTCGGGTATCGAGTCTGTGCACGACCTCATGGGCAAAAAAGTCATGCTCATGAATATGACGGAAGATGCCGATTTTCTCAGCATGTTCCTGAGCGAAGGTGTTTCTCCTTCACAAGTACAGATCATACCCAGCAGCTACAATATCAACGATTTGGTGTCGGGAAAGGTCGATGCATTTAACTCCTACACGACCAATGAGCCCTATTTCCTGAAACAAAAGAATATCGCTTACAACATCGTTGACCCATCCACTTATCGCATTGATTTCTATAGCGACATTCTGTTTACTTCCGAAGCGGAATTACGAAATCATCCCAAGCAAGTCGCAGCGATGCGCCGCGCCACACTCAAGGGCTGGCGTTATGCCATGGATCATCCCGACGAAATCATCACGTTGCTGCTCAATAAATACCATGTTGAAAAAACCAGAGCGCATCTGGAGTTTGAAGCAGCCGAAATGCGTAAGCTGATCTTTCCTGACCTAATCGAGATTGGCCACATGAACGCTGGGCGCTGGCAGCACATGGCTGACACTTTCGTCAAAGCCGGGCTGATCAAACCGGGCTACCAACTGGATGGTTTTATCTACGATACAAGCCCGAAACACGCTCTCGAATGGGTTCTTCCCCTCTTAAACGTTGCCTTAATTCTATTAACCATAGTCTCTGCGGTTACCTATTATCTGCAACGCCTGAATCACCGTCTGACAAAAACACAAAGTATTCTCAGTGAAAGTGAAGAGCGCCTGCGCTTAGCACTGGGCGCCGCGAATCAGGGTTGGTTTGACATCAACGTACAGACCGGCACCGTCTCTGTCAGCCCTGAATATGCCAAAATACTGGGTTATGAACCGGATGAATTCACCAGTAACTTACAGGTCTGGGAAACAGGTATTCATCCCGAAGATCGTCCGCTCGTGATGGAAACTTACCGCAAATGCTTGGCCGATGGCGAGCCAATCGCGATGGAATATCGTCGACAAAAAAAGGACGGTGAATGGATCTGGATCCGCTCCATCGGCAAATTTACCGCCTGGACACCAGAGCACCAGCCTCTCAGAATGAGTGGTATTCACACCGACATTACCGCGCAAAAAGTAGCCGAATTTGAACTGGTACGCCAGGCACACATCGACTACCTCACTGGCTTTAATAATCGCGGCCATTTTATGCAGCAAGCGGAACTTGAACTGAGGCGGGTGGTTCGCTACGGCGGCACGTTATCTATCTTCATGATGGATGTGGATCACTTCAAGAAGATCAATGACACCTACGGACACAAAGTTGGCGATCTCGTGCTGCAGAAATTGGCGGCGGTGTGCCGAGATACATTGCGCATGATCGATATCATCGGACGCGTAGGGGGTGAGGAATTTGCCATCCTGTTGCCAGAAACCACGGAGCAAGAGGCTATCCGAGTGGCCGAACGCTTACGCCAAGCGATCGCTAACGCAAAAATTCCCTTAGGCCATGGTTTACCGCTGAGCATCACCGTCTCGATTGGTATCACGTCGCTCATTTCAAAAGACGACAATATTGATGTTTTGCTCAGTTTTGCCGATAAGGCACTGTATGCAGCCAAAAATGCCGGGCGGAATCGGATTTTTAATATTCAAGACCGCATCGGTTCTCTCGTCTCACAATAAAAACTCAGTTGGCGTGCTAGAACCGCGCTGCTTTCAAGCGCTGAAACAGCCGATCCATCGCCCGATAGCCGAGAGCTTCCGCCAGATGCTGGCGCTGAATGCGACTCTCACCGGCAATATCTGCGATGGTACGTGAGACCTTCAACAGCTTATGCCACGCCCGTAGTGACAAACCTAATTTATGGATCGCGTTTTCCAGAAACTGGGCATCGTCGGTTAATAACGCGCAATCACGTTCAATTTCCCGACTGGTCAGCATGGCATTCAGCTTTCCGCTACGTGCTAGTTGCCGGTCACGGGTCGCGATCACGCGCATTTTAATATCCGCACTACTTTCACCGCGTTCCGCTTTTTGGCTTAGACTCCCTTTGGGTAACAGTGGAATTTCTACCGTCAAATCAAAGCGATCGAGGAACGGGCCAGAGAGTTTGCCCAGATAACGCAATACCTGATCGGGGCTTGCGCGCTGCTGGTCATCGAGATGCCCGCAGGGGCTGGGGTTCATGGCAGCAATCAGTTGAAAACGCGAAGGAAACTCCATCTGTCGTGCCGCTCTTGATATGGTGATCATGCCGGTTTCCAATGGTTCGCGCAGTGCATCCAGTGTGCGCTTTTCAAACTGCGTCAGTTCATCTAAAAATAGAATGCCATTGTGCGCTAATGAAATTTCGCCAGGCCGCGGTTTACTGCCGCCACCCACCAACGCCACCGAAGAGGCACTATGATGTGGCGAGCGAAAAGGCCGTAAGCGCCAATTTACCTTGCCAGGATTTAGCCCGCCGATGGAATGCAGTGCCGCCGTTTGTTGCGCCTCTTCATCGTTCATTTCCGGCAAAATGCCCGCTAACCGGCTGGCTAACATGCTCTTCCCCGTACCGGGCGGGCCAAGCAGTAACAAGTGATGTTGCCCGCTGGCGGCAATTTCCAGCGCCCGTTTCCCCGTCTGCTGCCCAATCACATCTTGTAAATCAAGCAGGGGTAATGCATCTGCGATCACCTCCTCGCTTTCCGCCAGCGACAACGCTTGTTGCCCTGCCAACCAGCCGCACACTTGCAATAAACTGTCGCAGACATATGCCCGTTGCTGCTGAATCAAACTGGCTTCGGCTGCATTGGCCTTCGGCACCACCAGCGTACGCTCTGCTTGCCCTGCAGCTAACACGGCAGGCAACACACCTAATACGGAGCGCACTGCACCGGTCAGTGCCAATTCGCCTAAGAACTCATAGTCAGCCAGTAAATGATCGGGAATTTGCTCTGATGCCGCGAGAATGCCAAGCGCGATGGCCAAGTCAAAACGACCACCCTCCTTGGGCAAATCAGCGGGGGCCAAATTGACAGTAATGCGCTTGGCGGGGAACTCAAAGTTGCCGTTTATCAAGGCACTGCGCACCCGATCACGCGACTCTTTCACTGAAGCCTCTGGCAAGCCAACAATATTAAACGCCGGCAAACCATTACTCAGATGAACTTCGACAGAAACTAACGGCGCATCAACACCCAGGCTGGCACGGCTATAGACCACAGCAAGTGACATGCAAAACTCCAGAAGCAATTTTGCACTGACACTAACCAACGGCTGCCATGAAAAACAGCCGTCAGATTTGGCGGGAAACAGCTATTTCGGACAGGTTGGCTCTACCGTGTACTGCTGCTTTACATCAATCAAACCCAGATGTTCAATGGTGCGGCGGCCAATCAAGACCGGGTATTTCATATCACCACGATCGCGCAGGGTGAATTGCTCTTCATACACCTGATCGCCGATACAAATTTGCATCAGCACAGCCGGACGATGATCGGTGCCACCGGCACCACGTAACGTCACATCCCGCTGAACTTCACGCTCATAACTCATGCTGTGCTGTTGATCATGGTCATCTTGCACTTCAACGACAAAACGAACCCAGTCACGGCCATCTTTGCGGAAACGTTCCAGATCGCGGGCATCGAGTGACGAGGTTAAAGCACCGGTATCCATTTTAACATTCAACGGTAAAGCACCCGGCAGCAACAAGGCTTTTTCGACCCAACCGAATACTTTAGGTGGTGTTGATACCACACTGCCTTGCACCGGTTCAGCCGCATTAACCATACCCGTTGCCACTACCATCATTGCCACCAATATTGTTTTGATCCGCATGCCCGCCTCCAGATTGGTTCCTGTGTACTGAGCATAATCAAGGAAACTTAATTAATACTGAAATTTGAAAATAGCACGCCTTGAGGCTGAAAGCAGACATCACGGCGATATTGGTTCATATCGCCAGAAAAAACTGATTTCACAAAATGTTTTTAAAACAAGCATCATTAAGACAGTGAATTATGCTAGATAACCACTAAAAACATAGTCGATAGAACCATAAAAAAAACCTTCTTGCTTAAGAAATAATCAGCTCGAGAGAAAAAACTGATTGTGTTTACGCACAGGAATATGCTAATTCTGTGTCACGCCCGCATGATTTTGCGGAACAAACCGGATTTTTTGAATTTTATGAGCAATATTCAGTCTCTGATTAGCATTATTGTGATCCTGGTCGTGGTGGTGATTATTCCACCGCTCGGGGCGCGATTAGCTACTCGCTAATCAGGACGGAAAGACTCACAAACCCCCGAGCACACCACTCGGGGGTTTTTTTTTAAGCCATTTTTGCAGTCAAAAGGGACAAGGAAATGAACGGGGCCCAGTACTTAGTCAAAGCATTACACCAGCAGGGTGTTACCCAGGTTTTTGGTTATCCGGGTGGCGCGATCATGCCAGTGTACGACGCACTGTACGATGGGGGTATTCCTCACCTGTTATGTCGTCATGAACAAGGCGCGGCGATGGCCGCTATCGGTTACGCACGCTCGACTGGTAAAGTCGGCGTCTGTATCGCCACCTCCGGCCCGGGTGCCACCAACCTGATCACCGGTCTGGCTGATGCGCTGCTCGATTCGGTGCCGGTAGTCGCGCTGACCGGTCAGGTTGCCTCGCCACTGATCGGCACTGATGCGTTTCAGGAAGTAGACGTGCTGGGCCTGTCACTGGCCTGCACCAAACACTCGTTCATGGTGCAATCGGTCGACGAACTGGGCCAAGTCGTCGCCGACGCCTTCCGTATTGCCCGTTCTGGTCGCCCAGGCCCGGTGTTGGTTGATATTCCAAAAGACATTCAGCTGGCAAAAGCCGAACTCGACACGCTGATCGAGCTCGTGGCCGAACAATATGAAAATGACGAACAAGACGCTATCGCGGCTGCTCGTAAGCTGTTGAGCGAAGCGAAAAAACCAGTGCTGTATG
This sequence comes from uncultured Tolumonas sp., assembly GCF_963556105.2. NCBI lineage: Bacteria > Pseudomonadati > Pseudomonadota > Gammaproteobacteria > Aeromonadales > Aeromonadaceae > Tolumonas > uncultured Tolumonas sp. The sequence continues at coordinate 139,836 of NZ_OY829945.1, read as the reverse complement.
TCGGTGGTGGCGTGATAGCGGCTGACGCTGTGGCTGAGCTGCGCGACTTTGCTGCTATCACCAGCATGCCATCAGTGACCACCCTGAAAGGCATTGGCTCACTCGACCCGAACTGTCCGCAATTCTTAGGCATGCTGGGCATGCACGGCACTAAAGCCGCGAACTTAGTGGTGCAGGAAGCCGATTTATTGGTAGTTGCCGGTGCGCGTTTTGATGATCGGGTAACCGGCAAACTGGCGGCCTTTGCCCCACATGCTAAGATCATTCATCTGGATGTCGATGCCGCCGAAGTGGGCAAACTGCGCAGCGCACACGTCGGTCTGCACGGCGACATGCGTAACCTGCTGCCACAACTGGCCATGGCCATGACCATGAATATCACCAGCTGGCGTGAACACTGTGTGGCGATGAAACATGATTTCCCATGGCGTTATGATCACCCAGGTGAACACATTTATGCGCCGCAGCTGCTGAAACAACTGAGCGAAGCCTTACCGGAGAACAGCGTGGTGTGTTGCGACGTCGGCCAGCATCAAATGTGGGTGGCGCAACACATGCAGTTCAATAGCCCGCGCAATCACATCTCCAGCTCTGGTTTAGGCACGATGGGCTTTGGCTTACCCGCCGCTGTTGGTGCTAAAATGGCACGCCCGAACGACGAAGTAGTCTTGGTCAGCGGTGACGGTTCCTTTATGATGAATGTACAGGAACTGGGCACGCTGCGCCGCGCTAAACTGCCGGTCAAAATGGTGTTATTGGATAACCAGCGTCTGGGTATGGTGCGTCAGTGGCAGGAGCTGTTTTTCGACGCCCGTTTCAGTGAAACCATCCTGTCAGACAACCCCGATTTTGTGCGTCTGGCTTCCGCCTTTGATATCGCAGGCGAAACCATCACCCGCAAAGAAGAAGTCCCCGCTGCGATTGCCAGAATGCTGGCCAGCGAAGGCGCTTATCTGCTGCACGTTTCGATCTCAGCAGAAGAAAATGTTTGGCCTCTGGTTCCGCCAGGTGCCGCCAATCAAGATATGATGGAGAGCAAACCATGAAGCAACATCAGCTGAATTTGATCACCGGTTCCCGCCCTGAAGTGCTGGAGCGTGTGCTGCGCGTGGTGCGTCACCGTGGCTTTGCTCTGTGTCAGTTAAATATGGAAACCGTACCCGATAGCAGTTCCCTGCGTATTGCCGTGACCGTGGAGAGTGAACGCCCGATCCAGCTGTTGCAGAGCCAACTGAACAAACTGATCGATGTGTTTCACGTGGAAGCACTGGATCAATCTGAACAATCTGCCTTAAAGATCAGCGCATAAGGAAATATAAGCATGTCACAGACTACAAAATACATTTGGTTCAATGGCGAAATGGTGGAATGGGATCGCGCTCAGGTGCACGTGATGACGCATGCCCTGCATTATGGTTCTTCTGTATTTGAAGGCATTCGTGCCTATGACACACCGAATGGCACCGCGATTTTCCGTCTGAAAGAGCACATTCAGCGCCTGTTTGATTCCGCCAAAATCTATTGGATGGAAATGCCATTCGACAAAGCCGCTATTGAACAAGCCTGCTGTGACATCGTGACCAAAAACGACATGAAGAGCGCCTACCTGCGCCCACTGGCTTTCATCGGTAACGTGGGTTTGGGTGTGTTGCCAAAAAGCGACAAAGTCGAAGTGATGATCGGCGCACTGCCTTGGGGTGCTTATCTGGGTGACGACGCACTGGCGAACGGTGTCGATGTTATGGTGTCTTCATGGAGCCGTCTTGCACCAAACACCATTCCAACCGGTGCGAAAGCCGGTGGTAACTACCTGTCATCCCAACTGATTGCACGTGAAGCACGTCGTAACGGTTATGTGGAAGGTATCGCGCTGGACGTAAACGGTTATATCTCGGAAGGTTCAGGCGAAAACCTGTTCATCATCAAAAATGGCGTACTGTACACCTCGCCAACAACCTCCGGCATCCTGCCTGGCATCACCCGTGACAGCATCATGACACTGGCGCGTGAACTGGGTTACACCATCCGCGAAGAATCGCTGCAACGTGAAGCGCTGTATCTGGCGGATGAAATCTTCATGTGTGGTACTGCCGCAGAAATCACACCAGTAAGCTCTGTCGATCGTATGCAGATCGGTGAAGGTCGTCGTGGCCCAATCACCGAGGCGATCCAAAAAGCCTTCTTTGGCCTGTTCAATGGCGAGACTGAAGATAAATGGGGCTGGTTGACTCCGGTCAGCAAATAATTGAAGTAACAGAAGGCGCATAACTGGCGCCTTCTTGTTTTGCAGAACCATCGAATACATTCGAATACATAATCGTGAAGTTGCCAATCAGGCCGATGAAGACGGCAGGCAGCTTCCATTAAGGAGACAACAATGCCTAAGTTACGTTCCGCAACGACTACCCAAGGTCGCAACATGGCCGGTGCCCGTGCACTGTGGCGTGCCACCGGTATGAAAGACGGCGATTTCGATAAGCCGATTATTGCGGTAGTCAACTCATTCACCCAGTTCGTGCCAGGCCATGTACATTTGAAAGATCTGGGGCAATTGGTCGCGCGTGAAATCGAAGCGGCAGGCGGTGTGGCCAAAGAGTTCAACACCATTGCGGTGGATGACGGTATTGCCATGGGTCATGGCGGCATGCTCTATTCCCTGCCTTCTCGCGAGTTGATCGCTGACTCGGTGGAATACATGGTCAACGCCCACTGCGCCGATGCAATGGTCTGTATCTCCAACTGCGACAAAATCACCCCAGGCATGCTGATGGCGGCGATGCGCCTGAACATTCCGGTGATTTTCGTTTCTGGCGGCCCGATGGAAGCCGGTAAAACCAAACTGTCAGACAAAATCATCAAGCTAGATCTGGTCGATGCCATGATCATGGCCGCTGACCCAACTGTGAGCGATGAAGATACCGCCGCGGTTGAGCGCAGCGCTTGCCCGACTTGCGGCTCGTGTTCAGGTATGTTTACCGCCAACTCCATGAACTGCCTGACCGAAGCACTGGGTCTGTCACAACCAGGTAACGGTTCGCTGCTGGCCACTCACGCCGATCGTGAACAGCTGTTCAAAAGTGCCGGTCGCCGCATCGTGGAACTGGCCAAACGTTATTATGAACAAGACGATGTGACTGCGCTGCCACGTTCTATCGCGACCCGTGATGCATTTGAAAATGCCATCGCGCTGGATATCGCCATGGGCGGTTCCACCAACACCGTGTTGCACCTGCTGGCGATTGCGCAAGAAGGTGATGTTGATTTCACCATGGCCGACATCGACCGCATGTCACGCCGTGTACCACAGCTGTGTAAAGTGGCACCGTCGACGCAAAAATATCATATGGAAGACGTACACCGTGCCGGTGGCATCGTCGCCATTCTGGGTGAACTGAGCCGCGCTGGTCTGCTGCACACTGACGTGCGTAACGTGCTGGGCCTGTCACTGGCTGAGCTGATTGAACAGTATGACGTGGCACTGAACCCATCTGACGCAGTGAAGAAATTCTACAGCGCGGGCCCCGCCGGTATTCCAACCACCGTGGCATTTAGCCAGGATTGCCGCTGGCCGTCGCTGGATGTGGATCGTAAAGAAGGTTGTATCCGCACCAAAGAAAATGCCTATAGCCAAGATGGTGGTTTAGCCGTGCTGGCCGGTAATCTGGCGATTGACGGCTGTATCGTCAAAACCGCTGGTGTGGACGAATCCATTCTGAAATTCGAAGGCCCCGCCGTGGTGTTCGAAAGCCAGGACGATGCGGTTGCTGGCATTTTAGGTGGCAAAGTAAAAGCGGGTGACGTGGTGATCGTGCGTTACGAAGGCCCGAAAGGTGGCCCGGGTATGCAGGAAATGCTGTATCCAACCTCTTACCTGAAATCGATGGGCTTAGGCAAAGTGTGTGCTTTGATCACCGACGGTCGTTTCTCGGGTGGTTCTTCAGGGCTGTCGATCGGTCACGTTTCACCAGAGGCTGCGTCTGGCGGTAATATCGGTTTGATTAATGATGGCGATCTGATCAGCATCGATATTCCATCACGCACCATCGATATCAAAATCAGCGATGCCGAACTGGCGACCCGTCGTGCCGCGATGGAAGCCAAAGGCAAAGCGGCCTGGAAGCCAGTGAACCGTGACCGCTTCGTCTCTGTTGCACTGCGTGCTTACGCGAATCTGGCGACCAGCGCTGACAAAGGTGCCGTGCGCGATCGCAGCAAACTGGGAGAATAAGCATGAGCGACACTCAACCGCAGGCCAGCGATTATCTTCGCAAGATCCTGCTGTCGCCGGTCTACGAGGTGGCGAAAGTCACCCCGTTACAGACGCTAAAAAAGATCTCCGACCGTCTGGGCAACCATGTCGCGCTCAAGCGCGAAGACATGCAGCCGGTACATTCGTTCAAACTGCGCGGGGCTTATAACAAGATCGCCGGTTTAACTGATGAACAAAAGGCCAAAGGCATCATCGCTGCCTCAGCGGGTAACCATGCCCAAGGCGTGGCGCTATCCGGTGCGAAGCTGAAAATTCCGGCCATCATCGTGATGCCCACCACCACACCGGACATCAAAATTGATGCTGTGCGGCGCATGGGTGGCAACGTGGTGTTGTTCGGTAACAGCTTTGATGAAGCCTATGCTGAAAGCCGTCGTCTGGCAGCGGAACATGGCTACACGCTGATCCCGCCGTATGATGATGTCGATGTCATTGCCGGGCAAGGCACCATCGGTCGTGAACTGCTGGAACAAGATACCCGCCTGACCCACGTGTTCGTGCAGGTCGGCGGTGGTGGTCTGGCAGCCGGTGTCGCGGTATATATCAAGCAACTGCTGCCAAACATTAAAGTGATCGGTGTCGAAGCCGAAGGCTCGGCATCAATGAAAGCCGCGCTGGAAGCCGGTGAACCGGTGAATTTGCCGCGCGTGTCGCTGTTTGCTGATGGGGTAGCGGTAAAACGCGCTGGTGATGAAACCTTCCGTGTCTGTCGTGACTATCTGGATGACGTGATCACCGTAACCAACGATGAGATCTGTGCCGCGCTGAAAGATATTTTCGATGACACCCGTGCCGTGGCGGAACCTTCCGGTGCCCTGTCGCTGGCTGGCTTAAAAAAATACGTGGAAAATACGCACATCAAAGGCGCACGTATGGCGGCGATTTTGTCCGGCGCCAACGTCAACTTCCACAGTCTGCGTTATGTCTCTGAGCGTTGCGAGCTGGGTGAAAAACGCGAAGGTGTGCTGGCGGTGACCATTCCGGAACGTAAAGGCGCGTTTCTGGAGTTCTGCCACATCCTCGGCAAGCGGATGGTCACTGAGTTCAACTACCGTTATTCGGAAGACAAAGAAGCAACCATCTTCGTCTCTGTGCGGCTGAACAACGGCACTGAAGAACTGCTGCAGGTGGTCGCAGACCTACAAAAATCGGGTTATTCGGTGCTGAATATTACCGATAACAGCCTGGCAAAAAATCATGTGCGTTACATGGTCGGTGGTCGTCCGTGCAAAGCCGTGCAGGAACGCCTGTTCAGCTTTGAGTTCCCGGAACAACCCGGCGCCCTGCTGCGTTTTCTGGAAACACTGGGCACGCTGTGGAACATCACGTTGTTCCACTATCGTCACCACGGTGCCGATTACGGCTACGTGTTGTGTGGATTTGAGCTGGGTGAAGGTGATATGCCGGCATTTAACCGCCACTTGCAGGAACTGGGTTATCCATCACGCGATGTCAGCGACGATGAAACTTACAAACTATTCCTCGCCCCGCGCTGAGTTTTATGACTGTTTAAAATCCCTCGCATGCGAGGGATTTTTTTTATCTCGCGCATCAGCTAATCGGCCCCCTGATAAGATAATTTTTCCTGCTATCAATTATCGCTTGCATGTCACCATAAAGTGACTCTACCATTTTGTCACTATATGGTGACAAATAGAGAGCGATATCATGAAATACTGTTTTCCCATTCTTCTGCTCAGTGTGTTCGGGGGGTTAACCGGCTGCAGTTGTGTTCATCCAACCAGCCAGCCCAGTAAAAATGCGCTTAACCCTCAACAGGAAAGTATACTGATTTATCACCAACCGGTGACGCACCTGCACTGGTCAGCCGTGATCGTTGAACCTGTGCGTTGGCACGTCACTTCACCTTGCCATCAACTCAGTGCTGAACGGCAGGCACTGCTGCGTTTTCATCTGGAAAATGCGCTGGCCCGAGAGTTGAAAGGGAATGACCCGCACGGGCCGGTGTTGCGCGTACAGGCGGATATCACGGAGGTAAAACCAGTATCACCGCTGCTGAATATCACCAGTAGTGCCCTGATTTTACTGCCGGTACAAAGTGGTGGTTCAGCCGTTCAAATCAGGGTGATTGATGCCACCGGCAAGACGTTGTATCTGGATGCCAGTCTGGCTGATAATGCCGGCTTGTCTGATTTCCATGGGCATTTTACGACATGGGCGCACAGTAACACGGCGCTGGATCGGATCGCGGAACGGACCCGTACTTTGCTGGAGAAAACAGATGGCCCTCACTGATAACAGTCGTGACCGAGCCCAAACAGAACAGCGCCTGATCGCGGCGGTAGGCCAATTGCTGGCAGAACAGGGATTTCAGTCAATTGGTGTTAACGCCATTGCCCGCACTGCGGGTGTCGATAAGGTGCTGATCTACCGCTATTTTGACGGCCTACCCAAATTACTGGCGTGTTATGGCAAAAGCAGCAACTTCTGGCCATCCGCCGATGAAGTGCTGGGTGATCGGGTTACCTTGCTGCAACTAAGTGCCGGTCAACGTCTGCAATTAGTGCTGGAACGGCTGGTGCACAGTTTATTGGCCCGCCCGCAGACGCTGGCTATCATGGCGTGGGAACTATCACAGCAAAATGCCCTGACGACCACACTGGCCGATATCCGGGAACAATGGGGTATCGACGTGCTGCAACAAGCCACCAGCGATCTTGCTCATGAACAACGCGATATCAGCGCCATCGCCAACTTTCTGGTCGCAGGCGTGCAGTACCTGCTGGTGCGGAGCCGCAACACCCAGCACTATGGCGGCATCAGTCTACAAACCGACGAAGGCTGGGTTCGCTGGCAAAAAGCGATCGCCACGCTGTGTCATGCCATTGATATACAGGATGATCACACTGACTAAGTGCCTCCGACAGGGGACGTACTACTAAACCGCTGTCGGTAGGCTTTGGGGGATAAGCCGATCTGTGTCTTAAACAGCTTATTAAACGACGCCCTGTCATCGTAACCAATCTGCCAGATTATTTGTTCTACCGGTAAAACCGTGGTTTCCAGTAATTCCCGCGCTTTCTCCAACCGTAAATGCTGCACATAACTGCTGATGGTCAGTTGGGTCGCCGCCAGAAAACGCCGCTGTAAGGTGCGCGGACTCATCGCCGCCTGTTCAGCCAGTTGTGATAACGGGCAAGCGGTCTGAAAATGCGCCTCCAGCCACCGCTGTAGTTTGAGGATCGCCCCATCACCATGCTGTTTCGGGGGTTGAAAACGGCGGTAATAACGCTGCTTCCGCTCGCCACTGTCCCACAACAGGTATTTACTCAGCAGTGCCACTAATGTTGCACCGTAATAACGCCGTACGATCCGCAGCGCTAAATCGAGCCAGGCCATAATGCCGCCTGCCGTGATCAAATCAGCCTCTTCGATGACGACCGCATCCAGATTTAAATGAACATTCGGAAACTGCTGGCGAAAAGTCTCTTCCAACAACCAATGAGTGGTAACAATACGGCCGTCTAACAACCCCGTTTGTGCTAACACGCACGCCCCCACACAAGCCGATGCTAATACTGCACCGTGCTGATGTTGCTGGTGTAACCATGCGGCTAACCAATCAGGACACGCGGGTGTCTGACCGGCGCAGCACGGCGGTAATATCACCACATCCACACGTTCGTCGGCATGCCAACAAGGTAACGAAGATGACAGACCTTCTTCCCCCGCCAACAGATAACGCCACTCCACTGCGGGAACAGCATCTTCATGCGAACGGAAGCGCTCGACGGCAGTCAACACCTCACCCAGCCCATACAAAGCGGAAGGCAGTACCGATTCATACGCCACGATAGCAATCCGCAAACTCACCGTCATTTGTCGTTTTACACCTTTAAAATGTCATTTACGCCAACAGCGTAAAACAGTGCCACGGCTTAATCTAGCTGCACTGTATACCCAAAGTAATTGGAGTTGCAGCAAGGCGACAAGAGAACGAATCCCCATGAGCATAGAGATGCTATGTGATTGGGGTGAGAGAACGCCGTCAACGATGCGGCTACTTCAAGTACGAAGGGTATAAACCTATGGAGAAAAACATGAACAAAAGTGCGCTGTTGATTATTGATGTGCAAAACGACTACTTTCCCGGTGGAAAAATGGCCTTGCATGAACCAGAACAAGCCTTAGCAAAAATCACTGAATTACTGCAATTTTATCGCCAGCAACAGTGGCCGGTGATCCATATTCAGCATGAAATGTACGATCGACCTAACCGCCCGGCGGCGTTTTTCCTGCCAGACACCGAAGGACAACAATTACATCCGGCCGTGTTACCGGCAGAAAATGAAACCCTGCTGATTAAGCATTTCCCCAGCTCCTTTGCTGGTACTGGGTTATTAGAAGTGCTGCAACAACAGCAAATTAAACAGCTGATTATCTGCGGCATGATGACACATATGTGTGTTGATACCACCACTCGGGCTGCATTTGATCTGGGTTTTGATGTGCAAGTTGCTATCGATGCCACCGCCACCAAAGCGCTGACTTTCACGGGTCACACCGTGCCGGCCGAACAGGTTAAAACCGCGGTTGCCGCCGCACTACACGGCACGTTTGCGCAGGTTTTGGAAACGTGCGAGATATTGCCTGGCACTTTGTGAGCGCATAGAAAGGTGGCTGGTGCTCAGGCGGGCTTTTGAGGTTAATCCAGTGAACGCACTGAACCCCGGACCACCAAATCACCAGCGAAGGTGTTTTGATCAAATGTAGGCAATTCGCTGTGATTGAGATGCGCCATCAACAAATTAAATGCTGAAGAAACAAAGGAATTCGCCGGTAGCGCAACCGAGCAAACAGACGGATGCAGATAATCGAGCATCGATTCATTATCAAAGCCGAACAACGACACCTCAGCCGGCACAGCAACATCCTGCTCCTGCAGTGCCTTTAACGCTCCGATCGCGGTCGCATCGTTAAAACAACAGATGGCGGTGAAATCTACTTTCCGGTGCAATAACTGGTTACAGGCGCTGTAACCACCGCCATACATCCGATCGCCTTCCGCCTGCAGCAGTGGTTCCAGCGCAATGCCGGCATCGGCTAATGCTTGCCGATAGCCTTGCAAACGTAGTTGCGCAGTCCGCTGATTGAGCGGGCCAGAAATATAGGCAATACGTTTGTGCCCTTGCGCCACTAGATAATCAACCGGCATTCTGGCGCTGAGCGAGTGATCAAACCAGACACAATTATCAGGGTGGCGCGGCAAATGACAATTCATCACCACCAACGGCACGGGCAATTCGTCGATCAAATCACTGAGCTCATCGCCCTGAATATTGTAATGATCGAAGAATGAGTTGTTGTAATACAACACCGCATCACAACGGCGATCGACCAGCGCGCGGATTGCACGAACGCTACCATCCGGCTGATCATTAACCTGTGAGATCATCAGAAATTTACCGGCTTTATCGGCTAACTCCTGGCAGACCTCTATCAGTAAACCTAAATATTGCGAGGTATTCGCACCACGGGGGATCACGAGGCCAATGGTGTTGGTCTCTTGTTTAGAGAGTGATTGCGCTAATACATTCGGCCGGTAATTGAGCTCTTCAATTGCCTTAAACACCGCTTCACGGGTCGCTGCAGAGATTTTTGCCGTGCCATTCAGAACACGTGAAACGGTCGATTTAGAGACGCCCGCTTTACGCGAAACATCCAGCATAGTGGCCATAAAATGAAAAACTCCCTCTGAGCAAACGCATTTGGCGACAGCAAACGAGCATTATCATGACTGGCAAGAAAAACCACAAGCAACATGGTTTTTATGGCATCAACCCAAATGCCATTGAATATATTGTTGTTATTGATTGTTCAGATAATTTTTATTGATACATAAGACTCAGAGAATATACCGCAATGTTCACCCCTGAAATGGGCATACTCTCTGAGTACTTAATAATTACGCGGCCTGGGCGGCCTGAATGGTTTGACGCTGACGGTGTAACTCGATCAACTCTTCAATCATCTCGCGAGCCAGCATGGAGGTCATGATATGGTCTTGCGCATGCACCATGATCAGGTTCACCGGAATTTTGCCGCAACCTTCATCCATACCAATCAACGTGGTCTGTACATCATGCGCGCGCTTTGACGCAGCACTGGCTTCTGCCAATTGTTCATTGACCAGCGCCCAATCGCCTTGTTTGGCGGCACGCAGGGCCTGCATGGCACAACTACGCGCTTCGCCAGCATTGATGATGAGTTCCATCACGGTTGATTCCATATCCATTTCTACATCTCCAACTTTATTAATGCTGAGTTACGCCGCGTCAGGCTGAGCATACATGGCGGCGTCAATAGCGATGGGGCTGATGTTATTTTCGATAAAAGCAAAAAATACATTAGACATAAGCGTCTTTCTGACTGTGTCAGTTATTGCATCATGGCCAATGCATCAGCGAGGATCTTATCGCCACGCATCATGCCGTAATCCATGCTGTTGATCACAGCGATGGGTTTGCCTGCCGCTTCTGCTTTCTTTTTGAACTCTTCAAATTTGTATTTGATTTGCGGCCCGAGCAGACAACAATCGAACTTTGGTAACGTGCTATCGAACTCTTCCATGGCGACCGCAATGATTTCGGCTTCAATGCCTTTCTGAGCAGCAGCCTGTTTCATTTTGTTGACGACCATGCTGGTTGACATACCAGCCGCGCAGCATAAGAAAATCTTTTTCATAGTGTCTAACCCCAGGGTTTCCCCAGATATTCTAATGTGTGTCGTTATGCAGGTGCCCCCAAGCAACACTGCAACCGGTTGCATATTCCCACGAACTGAAACCGGTTTCTGTGAATCATTTCGCAAAACGCAAGAGGAATGTAACGGGCAAGATGTTTTGTGATCTGTGTACACAAAAACGACAAATGAACATTTTGGTATTCGTTTGATACAAAAAAGGCCCCTTTACAGGAGCCTTCAAGCATCAAAACCAGAAATTAATTAATTATTTCGCGCCATTTTTCGCGATCAGCGCGTGATACCAGAAGAAGCTCTTCTTCTTGGAGCGTTTCAGATCTTTCAGGTCAAACTCATCACGGTTCACGTGGATGAAACCATAACGTTTGCTACAACCCTGATGGGTTGACACCAAATCGATAGCCGACCATGGGCAGAAGCCAAATACCTTCACCCCATCAGTGATCGCCAGCTGAATTTGATCGATGTGTTTTTGCAGGAAGTCGATGCGGTAATCATCATTGATTGAACCGTCTGCTTCCACTTTATCAAACGCACCGAGACCATTTTCGGTGATGATCAACGGCAGCGCATAACGTTCGTAAATTTCACGCAAGGTGTTGCGGAAACCAACCGGATCAATTTCCCAGCCAAAGGCGTTCTTGCTCAAATTCGGGTTTGAGGCACCTTTAAACACACCGACTTCACCCACCACGATCTGCTGATCACCGGTAGAACCGCGATCACTGGCATCACCGGTGCTGGCGGCAACGGTCATGGTGGAGTAGTAGTTAAACGCGATGAAATCCGGTTTGGCACTGGCCATGATTTCCATATCGCCGTCTTCGATATCTGGTGTGGCATTCCGCTCTTCCAGGAAACTCCAGGCGATATTGTTATAACGACCATACACCGCCATATCCAGATATAACCAGTTACGGATCGACGAGCAATTGCTGGCCGCCAACACATCTTCCGGTTTAGAAGACGCCGGATAAATCGCAGAGATATTCGGTGCCGGGCCGATCTTGGCGTGAGGCAGAATTTCGTGGCACGACTTCATCGCTTTGGCTTGCGCCAGCAACATATGGTGATTTTGCTGATACAGATCTTTTTCCGGGTTTTCCACTGCCACGGCACTCTTCGTACCAATCGCATCACCGTGCAGGATCATCATGTTCTGTTCGTTAATGGTCAGCCAATATTTAACGCGGTCACCATACAACTCAAACAGGGTTTCACAATAGAACGCAAACGCGTCGACGGTATGACGATTCGACCAACCACCTTTCAACTGCAATGCATACGGCAGGTCAAAATGATAGATAGTCACGATCGGCTCGATGTTGTGCGCTTTTAACTCGTTGATCAGATTGTTGTAAAACGCCACACCCATCGGGTTAATTTCACCCGTGCCGTTCGGGAAGATACGCGTCCAGGCAATCGAGAAACGATAGGCTTTTAGGCCTAATTCCGCGAACAGTTTGACGTCTTCTTTATAGTGATGATAGTGATCGCTGGTGACTTTAAAATCAGTGGTGCCTGGCACGACCGGCGCCATATCAATCACCGAGGGGCCTTTGCCATCTTTATCCCACGCACCTTCAACCTGATATGCCGAAGTCGAGCCGCCCCAGAAAAAATCCGCCGGAAAATCCTTTAATTTTTTATGCTGCATTTAATTTCTCCGTACCTGAAAGGGATCAGGCTTCACCATGGCTAGCGAAGCCTTATAAAATCAGTCAGTTGCAATAATGGTCGTCGTTGCCCTTGGTTTTCTTTGGTTCTTTGCGCTGACCGGTTTATTTTCAAAAACGAACATCAGGGTCAACAACAAAAGCAGACAGAAACCGGTTCCAGTTTTGATAGCATATTGCAGGATTAGCATGAAAACTGAGATGGACAGCAAGCTATGGAAGGCAAATACGGTTAGTTTCGCTTGAAAGGTAGCATTCAATGCAGCACCAATTGCACGGCGAATACAACAATCTGGATGGTACGGCGGAAACGCATGATCAGAGCGTAAGTGATAGGTTTGGTAACACCGGCTAGCAGGCCTGTCGTAGGGCCAGCCAGAGCTTTTACATTGACGTCTTTACTGTGCAGGAAGATGGCCTGTAGGACCACGAAACTGGGCCAGGTTGATGGCGTAGGTGCCCTCGCGCAGGATCATGCGCTGCGGGCCCTTGGTGCCCCCGTTGTTCAGGAAGGCGCGGACATCCTGGAAGTCGTTGGCCTTCACGTTGCAGGCCAGGGTCTGGGTGGGGGGCAGGTCCTTGCCGTCCCGGGCGAACACGTAGCCGATCTTTCCCTGGGGGATGGTCACCAGCGGACATCCGGTGGATGCGGTACTGGAAGGGCGTGAAGAGATGCCAGCCACCGCGCAGGACCTCGGGCTGGAAGCCCGCCTCGCCGTTCATGGCGATGAAGCCCTTCTCCACCGAGCCCTTGCCGCTGATGAGCTTCTCCACGATGCCCCACGCGGGTGTTGGGGATGTAGCGGACCGTCTTCGAGAGCAGGACGAGGAAGGCGATGGCGCCGAAGGCGCACAAGGCGACCCATCCAGGGTTGTCCAGAATCCATGCCAGCATGGCGACTCCTCGGGAAATGAATGACTCCATTCTAGGGCAGGCCCTCCGGGAGCCGCGCCCGCCCCCGCCCGCCGGCCGCCCCCCGGGCGCCGATCCGGGGCCGGGAGCCGTCGATCGGGGCCCTCTTGAAATTCAGAATTCAAATTCTGATAATAGAATTTGAATTCTGGAGGACCCATGGTCTCCACCCGACGGGAACAGGAACGCCAGCACCGGCGGGAGCTGCTGCTGGAAGCCGCGAGCCGCGTGTTCGGGCGCAAGCCCTTCGACGAGGCCACGATCCAGGAGGTGGGCCAGCCGAGGCGGAGATCGGCATGCAGGGCCTGTACGAGCACTTCCCCAGCAAGCAGGAACTCTACGAGGCCGTGATGATCAAACGGGCCCAGGCCTTCCACCAGCGGGCGGAGGAGGCCCTGGCCCAGCCGGGAACGCCGCTGCAGCGGCTCCGCGCCCCTCGCCCTGGCCTTCGTGCAGGGCTTCCAGGAGCGCCCGATGGTGCTCCCCATGTTCCGTGCGCGACCGCACCCTCTTCGACTGGGGCCTGGACAGCCGCTTTGCGCCGAAGCTGCGCCAGCACTACCTGGACGAGCGCAGGCACCTGCTCACCCTGCTGGAGGCCGCCATCGCCGAGGGGGAGATCCAGGACCAGGACCCGGAGTTCCTGGCCCAGGTCGCCCTGGACATCCTCCAGGCCTCCCTCCGGGCCATGCACCGCTCGGGCCGGAAGGAGTCCGCGGAAGCCTGCGTGGACCGGGCCCTGGCCTGCCTCCTCCACGGGATCGGAGGCCGCCCGTGAGGTTCGCGCCCCTCCTCCTCGCCTCCACCCTGGGCGCCCAGCCCGTCCTGACCCTCCCCGCGGCCCTCCGGGAGGCGGAGCAGACGTCCTTCCAGGCCGAAAAGGCCCGACTCGACGCGGCCATGGCCGGGGAAGGCACCGCCCTGGCCCGCTCCCGCTACCTGCCCGAGCTGACGGCCAGGGGCGGGCACCTGAGCCTCGACCACACCCGGGAGCTGGTCTCCCCGGCCATGACCCTGGGCCCCTTCCCGGTGCTCGGGACGCTCCACGTGCCCTCGTCGGGCATCGGCGTGGCCAGCGACTCCAGCTGGCGGTACCAGCTGGGCCTGCAGTACGTCCTCTACGACTTCGGCCGCCGGAGCGGCGCCCTGTCGGCGGCGCTGTCCAGGGAAGCGGCCACTGCGGCCGCGGGCAAGGCCGAGGTGCAGCGCGGCCAGGTGGCGGTCGCGGAGCGCTACATGACGCTCCTGGACGCGAAGGCCCGCCGCCGGGTGCTGGCCCTCCGCCGGACCGCCCTCCAGGATCACCTCAAGACCGTCCAGGACATGCTCCAGCAGGGCATGGTGGCGCGGAACGACAGCCTGCGCACGGAAGTCGCCCTGCGGGGCGTGGAGGATGCCCAAGGAGCCGTGGACACGGCCTACGGGAACGCTCTGGAGGCGCTGAACGTCGCCCTGGGGCGAGAGCCGCACGCCCCGGCCGCCCTGCCCGAGGACCTGGAGCGCCCCCCTGCGCTGCCCTGGGACGAGGCCGCCATCCGCCGCCTCGCCGCGGAGAACAACGCCCAGGTCCAGGCCCTGCGGGCCAAGGTGAAGGCCCTGGACGAGCAGACGGCCGTCCGCCGCCGGGACAACTATCCGGTGGTCGTGGCCGAGGCGGCCCACAGCTACGAGCAGAACCCCTACCTGGTCCATCCCCACGAGAACAGCCTCTTCCTGGGCCTGAGCTGGAAGATCCTCGACGGCGGGGCCCGGAACGCCCAGACCCAGGAGAGCGCCGCCCAGGCCGCCCTCGCGCGGCGGGAGCTCCTGGAGGCCCAGCGGTCCGCGGAGGCCGGCGCCGTGGGGGCCCTGCGGGACTTCCAGCAGTCCCTGCGGGAGATGCAGACGGCCCGGGCCAACGTCGCCGCCTCGGAGGAGAACCTCCGGATCGTGGAGGACCAGTACCGGGAGGGGCTCGTGCGCTCCTCCGAGGCCCTGGACGCCGAGGCGGTCCTGGCGGAGAGCCGCTCGGCCCTGGACGCCAGGAACTACCGGGCCTATGTCCAGCAGGCCGGCCTCCTCGCCCTCCTCGGCGAGGATCTGGCGCAGTTCTATGAAACCCATGCGGAGAAGTGACATGGCGACCCAGCGGACGAAGAAGTGGCTCTCCCTCGGCATCATCCTGGCGGCCGCCGTGGCCGGGACCCTCTGGGCCTGGCTGCGCTGGCGCCACGAGCAGGTGTTCGTCTCAACGGACGACGCCTACGTCCGGGGGCGCATCGTGAGCGTGGCCTCCCGCATCCCCGGCCCGCTCCAGACCCTGGCGGTGGAGGAGAACCAGCCCGTGAAGGCGGGCCAGGTGATCGCCACCGTCGATCCCCGGGACTACGACGCCGCCGTCGAGCGCGCCAAGGCGAGCCTCGTGGAGGCCCGGTCGGCCCTGGCCCTGAACCAGGCCCAGATCGAGCAGGCCTCCGCCCAGGTGGCCGCCGCCCGGAGCCAGCGGACCCTGGCCCAGACCGACCGCCAGCGCCTCTCCGCCCTCTATGAGCGGCAGTCCATCCCGAAGCAGAAGTTCGACCAGGCCGTGACCGCCGACGAGGTGGCCGCGGCCTCGGTGGCTGCCGCCCAGAAGCAGGTGGCCGCGGCCGAGGGCGTCCTCGGCGTCAGCCGCAGCAAGGTGAGCGTCGCCCAGGCGGCCCTGGACGCGGCCCTGCTCCAGCGCTCCTACTGCACCATCATCGCGCCCTGCGACGGCGTCATCAGCCGCAAGCTGGCCGAGCCGGGCATGGTCGTCGCCCCGGGCCAGCCCCTGCTGGCCGTGGTCCCCCTGGGCCAGCAGGAGATCTGGGTGGAGGCCAACTACAAGGAGACCCAGCTCGCCCGGGTGCATCCCGGCCAGCAGGTGACCCTGCGCACGGACCTGGACGGCTCGAAGTCCTTCGCGGGCACCGTGGAGAGCCTCTCCGCCGGAACGGGCAGCGTCTTCAGCCTGCTGCCGGCCGAGAACGCCACGGGCAACTGGGTGAAGGTGGTCCAGCGGCTCCCGGTGAGGATCCGGCTCGCCCCGGATGCGGATCCCGAGCACCGCCTGCGCCTGGGCCTCTCGGTCACCGTCACCATCGACACCCGGAGCTGAAGCCCATGCCTGGCGGCGGCCGGAAGAACCTGAAGTGGATCATCGCGCTCACCACGATGCTGGGCACCTTCATGGAGGTGCTCGACACCTCGGTGGTGAACGTCGCCCTGCCCCACATGAAGGGGACCTACGCCGCCGGGACCGAGGAGATCACCTGGATCATCACCAGCTACCTGGTGGCCAACGCCATCATCCTGCCCATCACGGGCTGGCTGGGCAGCTACTTCGGGCGCAAGCGCCTCTACCTCTTCTGCCTGACCACCTTCACCCTGGCCAGCTTCGCCTGCGGCCTCGCGCCGAGCCTCGGGACCCAGATCCTCTTCCGGGTCATCCAGGGGCTCTCCGGCGGCGCCATGGTGCCCATGAGCCAGGCCATCACCATGGAGGCCTTCCCCGAGGAGGAGCAGGGCATGGCCACGGCGGTCTTCGCCATCGGCGTGATCTTCGGCCCCATCCTCGGCCCCCTGGTGGGCGGCTGGATCACGGACAACTGGAGCTGGCCCTGGATCTACTGGATCAACGTGCCTGTGGGCCTGGTGGCCTTCTTCCTGGCCACCGCCTTCCTGGAGGATCCTCCCTACCTGTCGAAGCCCGAGGGCCGCATCGACGGCTGGAGCCTCGCCTGCATCGCCGTGGGCCTGGGCTGCCTGGAGCTCTTCCTCAACCGCGGCGAGCGGCTGGACTGGTTCGCGGCCAACGAGGTGAAGCTCTATGCCGGGCTCGCGGCCCTGGGGCTCGCCCTCTTCGTCTGGCGCAGCCTCACCACGGACGATCCCCTCGTGGACCTCTCCCTGTTCAAGCTGCCCGAGTTCGCGGGCGGCATGCTGCTCACCTTCATGACCAACTTCGGCCTCTACGCCGCGCTCATCATCCTGCCGCTGTTCGTGCAGAACATGCTGGGCTTCACGCCCACCTGGGCCGGGATCGTGCTGAGTCCCGGAGGGGTGGCCTCCGTGGTGGCGATGGTCGCTGCGGGCGTGCTGGTGGGGCGGGTCAACGGGAAGGTGCTCCTGGTGGCAGGGGTGCTGAGCCTGGCCTGGTCCACCTGGCTCCTGTCCCACGTCAGTCCCCAGACCAGCATCGCCTTCCTGATCCTGGCCCGAATCTTCAACGGCATCGGCATGGGCTTCACCATCGTGGTGCTGGCCAGCGGCAGCATGGTCCGGGTGCCCCTGCCCAAGAAGGGCCAGGCTTCGGGCATCTACAACCTCATGCGCAACGAGGGCGGCAGCGTGGGCATCGCCGTAGCCACGACGATCCTGGCCAACCGGGCCCAGTTCCACCATGCCCGGCTGGCCGAGCACATCACCGCCACCAGCGGGACCGCCCAGGCCGGGTTCTCCGCCCTCACCGCCGGGCTGTTCCGGTGGGCGGGAACGGATCCCGTCTCCACCCGCCACCTGGCCCAGGGCCTCGTGGGCGCCGAGGTGGTCCGCCAGGGCTACTACCTGGCCTTCGTGGACGTCTTCGCGTTCCTCGCCCTCGCCTTCCTGGTGACCCTGCCCTTCATCTTCGCCCTGAAGGAGCCCCCCAAGGGCGCTGGAGGACTGGGCTCGGCGCACTGAAGGGAAAAGCCCTACCACCAAGGTCGCCAAGGAGGCACCAAGGGACACCAAGAAAAGCACGCCTTTCTTGGTGTCCCTGGTGTTTTATCTTGGTGAACTTGGTGTTGAAGCTTTTCATCCATGCTCCTGCCCATCCCGGCCGTGGATACTGGTGTCATCCCCTCCTGGAGACGCCATGTCCCTCCGCCTGACGGTCCTCGTCGACAACAACACGCTCATCGACCGCTACCTGCTGGCGGAGCCGGGCCTCTCCTTCCTCGTGGAGACCGGCGGCACGCGGGTGCTCTTCGACACCGGCTTTTCCGACGTCTTCCTGCGGAACGCCCACAAGCTGGGCATCGATCTCTCGGAGCTGGACTGCGTCGCCCTCTCCCACAGCCACGAGGACCACACCTGGGGCCTGGAGCCCCTCGTCCGCCACTACGCCGAGCTGGAGTGGGAGAAGCGGCCCTTCCGGCGCCCGGCACTCGTGGCGCACCCCAAGGCCTTCACCAGCGTGAGCGATCCCGCCTTCGCCGAGGGCGGCCCCCTGCTGTCCGAGGCCAAGCTCGCCCGGCACTTTCCACTGAAGGTGAGCCCCGAGCCCCAGTGGCTGGCCCCCGGCCTCGTGTACCTCACGGGCATCCCCCGGCGCAATGACTTCGAGGGCCGGCTCTCCTTCGGCCGGAAGGAGGGCGAGACCGGACCGGACACCGTGCCCGAGGACGCCGCCCTGGCCTACGTCTCGCCCCAGGGCCTGGTGGTGATGGTGGGCTGCTCCCACGCGGGCGTGTGCAACACCATCGAGTACGCCCGGGAGGTGTGCGGCGAGCGGCGCGTGGCCGACGTCATCGGCGGCTTCCACCTGCAGCGTCCCGCGAAGGCGCACCTGGAAGGGACCCTCGCCTACTTCCGCGAGCTGCGGCCCCAGGCCCTCCACGCCTGCCACTGCACCGACCTCAAGTCCAAGATCGCCCTGGCCGCCGTGGCCGAGGTCCAGGAGGTGGGCGCGGGACTGGTGCTGGAATACGCCTGATCGGGGACGCGGGCCCACCCATCCGCAAAGGCCCGCGCCGACGTGATCGTCCGGACCCGCGTGCTGTTCTGCGGCAGGGGTCTGCCGGGAGCCCCCCGGCTAGCCCGGCAGACGGATGGTCGCCTTCAGGCCCATCCCATCCGCCCCGGCATCGAGCGTGACGATCCCGCCGTGCAGCTCGACGGCGCGGCGGACGATGGCCAGGCCCAGGCCCGAGCCGGAGCCCGCCGAGCCGGGCAGGCGGCTGAAGCGCTCGAAGGCCAGCGCCCTGAACTCGGGCGGAATACCGGGGCCCGTGTCCTCCACCTCGATGCAGGCGGCGTCCCGCATCCGGGCGAGGCGGAGGGTGATCCGGCCGCCCTCCGGCGTGTACCGGAGGGCGTTGGCCAGGAGGTTGTCCACGGCGCTGACGAGGGCGGGCCGGTTGCCGTGCCAGGGCAGGCTGTCCGGGCCCTCGTAGCCCAGATCCTGCTGCCGGGCCACGGCCTGGGACACCATCAGCCCCACACAATCCTGGGCCAGCCGGGCCAGGTCGAGGGGCGCCCGCTCCATCGAGGGCGAGGCGGCATCCAGCCGGGCCACGGACAGGAGCTGTCCCACCAGCTGGGCCGCACGGGCCACCCCCTGCTGGAGATCCTTCGCCGCCATCTCGCGCTCGTCCCCGTCCAGGGCATGCTGCACCACATGGGCCTGGGCTCCGATCACCGCCAGGGGCGTGCGCAGCTCGTGGGCCGCATCGGCGACGAAGCGGCGCTGGGTCTCGAGCAGGTCCTCCACCCGGGCGAACAGGCGGTTCAAGGCTGTGATCAGGGGTTTGGTCTCCCTCAGCCCGGCATGCTTCTCCAGGGGGCTGAGGTCCCCAGGGCTGCGGGCCGCCACCGCCGAGGCCAGCTCCCGAAGCGGCTTCAGGGCCCGCCGCGAGAGGAGCCAGGTGAGCAGGGCCAGGATGACGAAGGCCACGGCGAACTCGATCGGGGACTTCAGGATGCTGCGCCAGATCATCTTCCGCGCGATGGCGTGGGGCTGGGCGACGATGACGCGCAGGCGCCCGGCGGGATCGGTCTTCACGAAGACCCGCCAGTGGTGTCCCTCGATGGACACATCCTGGAACCCCGTACCTACGGTCGTGAGCGGCGCGATGGGTGCGGAGGCGGAGCGGAAGAGCAGCCGTCCCTCCCGGTCGAAGATCTGGTAGATGCCCTTGTACTCCCCGGGCTTGAGGTCGGAGCTGCGGGTATAGGTCTCGTCCAGGTCCTGGATGCGGCGGGCCTGGAGCTGGAAGCGGGCGGGGTCGGTCTCGTCCTGCAGGATGCTCGCGAGGGCCGCGCCCGTGAGCTCCAGGGTGTCGTCGAAGATGCCCTTCTTCGACCAGTAGAGGGTGCCGAGCGCGATGGCCCAGGCGACGATCCACGCCAGGCTGATGACGATGCCCTGGGCCAGGATCATGCGCCTGAGCAGGGAGGGCTTCACTCCGCCTCCAGGAGGTAGCCCAGGCCCCGCACCGTGCGGATCCGCTGGCCCCCGAGCTTGCGGCGGAGGTGGTGGATGTGGACCTCGATGGCATTGCTCTCGGGCTCCTCGCCCAGGTCGAAGACGCCCTCCTCCAGGCTGGCCCGGGAGACGACCCGCCCGGCGTTGCGGGCAAGGAGGTACAGCAGCTGGAACTCCCGGGGCGAGAGATCCACCGCGGTGTCGGCCACCCTCAGGACACGGGCGTCCACATCAAGGGTGAGCTCGCCCAGCCGCCACAGGCTGCTGGCGAACCCCGAGCTGCGCCGGACCAGGGCCCTTACACGGGACAGCAGTTCCGGAATGGCGAAGGGCTTCACCAGGTAGTCGTCGGCACCCCCGTCCAGTCCACGAACCCGGTCCTCCACGGCGTCCCGGGCGGTGAGGATGAGCACCGGCGTCAGGTCATTCCGGCGGCGCATGTGCTTGAGCACGTCCAGGCCCGATCCGTCCGGGAGCCCCAGGTCCAGCAGGATGGCGTCGAAGCGCTGGGTCTGGAGGTAGAGGTCCCCGTCCTCCACGCTCCTGGCCCACGACGTCGCATAGACCGAGTCGTTGAGGGACTTCAGGAGGGCACGCCCCAGCTGGGGATCGTCTTCGATGAGCAGGAGTCGGGTGGCAGGGTTCAAGGGTCGGACCTTCGAGCGTAGGATCCCATCTTTCCTCCTCCACCTTAAGCGAACCTTAAGAATCCGGCAGACTCACCGCCCGGAACCGCTCCCTTCATCGACGGAATGCACCCGTTCGTCCGCCTGCCCTGCAGGAAGGGTCCGGACTCCCCTAGCGTGGAACTGGGCCGGACGGGCCGGCCCCTTGCCTCTTCCGCCCATCGGAGCCCCCTTGAAAGCAGCCTTCCCCCTTCGTGCGACCCTCCCCCTGCTGGCTTGCCTGATCGCCGGCCCCGCCTCGGCCCAGGCCGCCCCCTCCGGCTGGCACATCATGGCCGGGATCACAGCGGGGCGCGCCCCCCGGTACCCGGGCTCCGACGAGGTTCGACGGTCCTGCTCCCCCTTCGCCACCTTCGACTACAAGGGCATCGTCGGCCTTGGCGGCGCCCGTTCCGTCGACGGCTACGGTCTCTACCTCCGGCCCGTGCACACGGAGAAGCTCACCCTCGGGGTGCTGGTGGTCCAGGCAGAGACCCGGAAGGAGAGCGACGCACGGGCCCTGGCCGGAATGGGCGACCGGAGGAGCTGCCTCTTCGGGGGGGTCGAGGCGATGCTGGATCTGGGCGTGGTGCAGACCAGCCTGGAGCTCCTGAAGGGAGCCCGCGACCGGGCCGGCTGGACCGGGGCCCTGGAGGTGGAGCGGTCTTTCCCGCTCACGGAGCGGCTTGGACTCCAGCTGGCTGCCACCGGGGTCTGGGGAAACGCGGAGCACGAGGCCTGGGCCTTCGGCGTCACGGGAGAGCAGGCAGCCCGCCGGCAGGCGCTGAGGGCGGCAGGCTCCTCGGACCTGTCCGCCCGGGAGGCCCTGCCCTATGAACCATCCGGGGGCTTCAGTGAGGCCAAGCTCGGCGCCACCCTCAACTGGTCCCTTGGCCCGAGGTGGGTCGCCAGCGGCTCCCTCGGCTACTCGAGGCTCCTCGGCGATGCCGCCGACAGCCCCCTGACGCGGCGGCGCAGCGGGACGTCCGCCAGTGTCGCCCTGCTCTATAAATTCTGAATCCGCCTTAAGCAAACCTTAAGGAGGATCCGGAACACTGGCAGGGTTCCATGGAGATCCCATGCTGCAGCCCCTTGCCATCCGTCATGATCCCATCCAGTCTTCTCCCGCCCTCGACCTGGCCGCCGCGCTCGATCTGCTGAAGCAGGTGCTCGAGCGAAACGCGCCCACACGGTTCCCGGTCAAGGCCGGAGAGGGCTGGGTCTTCCTCGACCTGAAGAAAGTGACCCACTTCGAAGTGTCCCGGGAGGTCGTCTACGCCTGGGCGGGGCAGAAGTTCCGCACCTCCTGGACCCGCCTCATCGAGGTGGAGGCGGCCTTCCCCCACGAGCCCTTCCAGCGGATCCAGCGCCACCTGCTGCTGAGGCCGGACGTGGTCCTGGGCCTGAAGATGACCGAGGGCGGCCGGGCCGAGGTCCGGATCGCCGGCGGCATGGACCTGGAGGTCACCCGAGGGGCTGTCCCGAAGCTCAAGCAGAGTCTGGGACTGACCTAGCCGGAGACCCGATTTCAAAAGATAGAAGCTCTACCACCAAGGGCACCAGGGAGGCACCAAGGCCACCAAGAAAAGCAAAGAAGAACTGCTTTCCTTGGTGCCCCTTGGTGTTCTTTTCTTGGTGAACTTGGTGTTGAATTCTTTCCTGCTGGATGCGAACCACCTTCAGCAGATCCGCGGCAGCTGCTCGCCGGAGAGGAGGTCCAGGATCCGCCGGGTGCCCAGGGCCGTGCGGAGCAGCACCGTGCCCCGGTCCTCCCCGGTGACGGTGCCGATGCGGGCCGCGCCTTCCCCGCCCTTCGCCGAGCGCAGGCGTTCCAACGCCCGCTCCGCCTGGGCCCCAGGCACGAAGGCCACCATGCGCCCCTCGCAGGCCACGTAGAGCGGGTCCAGCCCCAGCATCTCGCAGGCCCCCGCCACCCCTTCCTGCACGGGGATATCCGCCTCCACGGCCTCGATGCCCACCGAAGCATCCGTGGCGATCTCGTTGAGCACCGAAGCGAGGCCGCCCCGGGTGGGATCGCGCATGCAGTGGACGTCCACGCCCCCCTCCAGGAGGGCCGCGGCCAGGCCGTGCACCGGCGCGCAGTCGCTCTCGATGGGAGTCTCGAAGGCCAGGCCCTCGCGCACGCTCATGACGGCGATGCCGTGGCGGCCCACGTCTCCGCTCACGAGCACGGCATCCCCGGGCTCGACGCGATGGGGACCGATGTCGACGCCACCGGGCACGACACCGATGCCCGCAGTGTTGATGAACACCCCGTCGCCCTTGCCCCGGTCCACCACCTTGGTATCACCGGTGACGATGGCCACACCGCACTCGGCCGCCGCCGCCCGCATGGCCTCCACCACCTGGCGCAGCTCCTCGACCGGATAGCCCTCCTCGAGCACCATGCCCACGCTCAGCCACTTCGGCACGGCCCCGCCCATGGCCAGGTCGTTCACCGTACCGTAGACCGCCAGCTTGCCGATGTTGCCCCCGGGGAAGAAGCGGGGCTTCACCACGTAGGTGTCCGTGGTGAAGGCCACGCGCACCCCGCCCAGGTCCAGCAGGGCCGCGTCGTGCCGCGCGTCCAGGGCCGGGTTGTGGAAGGCGGGGAGCATCACCTTTTCCAGCAGCTCCCGCATGATCCTCCCCCCGCCCCCGTGGGCGAGCTGGATGGTGTCGTGGCGCATGGGCAGGGGACAGTTGAGTTCGAAATCCATGGATCGGCCTGGGAGGGGAGGTTATTTCTCGTGGCGCCGGTAGCGGTAGTAGGCCGCGCAGGCCCCTTCGTTGCTCACCATGGTCGCACCGAGCGGGTTGTCCGGGGTACAGCGGGTGCCGAAGGCCGGGCACTGGTGGGGCTTGATGATGCCCTGCAGCACGAGGCCGCTCTGGCACTCGGTGGACTCGGGGCCGCCGACCCCCTCCACCTGGAAGCGCAGCTCGGCGTCGAAGGCGGCGTACTCCGGGCGCAGGCCCCACCCGCTCTGCGGGATCACGCCGATCCCGCGCCAGGCCCGGTCCCGCACCTCGAACACGGACTGGATGAGCTCCTGGGCCGGGCGGTTGCCCTCGGCGCGCACCACCCGTTCGTACTGGTTCTCGACCTCGTGGCGGCCCGCCTCGAGCTGCCTGACCAGCATGTGGATGGCCTGGAGCAGGTCCACGGGCTCGAAGCCCGCCACCACGATGGGCACCTTGTGCTTCTCGGCCAGGGGCACGTACTCCGCCGTGCCCATGATGCTGCACACGTGGCCCGCGGCGATGAAGCCGTCCACCCGCCGCTGGGGCGAGGCCAGCACCGCTTCCAGGGCCGGGGGCACCAGGACGTGGGAGACCAGGATGGAGTAGTTCTCCAGCCCCCGTCGCCGGGCCTCGAAGACCGACATGGCGTTGGCCGGTGCCGTGGTCTCGAAGCCCACCGCGAAGAACACCACCTGCCGGCCGGAGTTCTCCTCGGCGATCTTCAGGCAGTCCAGGGGCGAGTAGACGATCCGCACGTCCCCACCCCGGCTCTTCACGCCGAAGAGGTCCGAGGCCGTGCCCGGGACCCGCAGCATGTCGCCGAAGGAGCAGAAGATCACCTCAGGACGCTGGGCGATGGCCACGGCCTTGTCGATGAGCTCGACGGGCGTGACGCAGACCGGGCAGCCGGGACCATGGATGAGGTTGATCTCCGGGGGCAGCAGCTCATCGAGGCCGAAGCGGACGATGCTGTGGGTCTGGCCCCCGCAGACCTCCATGAGGCTCCAGGGGCGGGTCACCTCGCGGCGGATGGCCTCCACGAAGCGCCGCGCGGCAGCCCCGTCCCGGTACTCGTCAAGGAACTTCATCCGGCCTCCCCGGCCCGGACGACACCGGGCCCACGCACGAGTTTGAAGCATCCCGCGCGGGCCCGGTGACGGAAATCGGGATCAGAACTGGAAGCGCGCCTGGATCGAGAGAATGTCGATGCTGTCCTGGTAGGTGCCGCTCAGGTTGCCCCGGGCGGTGTTCGGGCTGGTGGCCGCGGTGTAGCCCGCGGGCACGGCCTTCAGCTCCATGGGACCGTCCTTCACGAAGATGTGGGTGTAGGCCGCATCCATGGAGAAGCGCTTGGTGAAGGCGTAGCCCGCACCCACGGACACCCAGGTGCGGTCCCCGTCCGGGATGCGGGGAGTGCGGTACTCATCCTTCACCGCGCTCTGGTCGTAGGCGAGGCCGGTGCGCAGGACGAGCTTGTCCGTGGCCTTCCACTCCAGGCCCAGGGCCAGGAACCAGGTGTCCTGCCAGTTCTCCTCGGTGACCGAGTCCTTCAGGCCCGAGTCGAACTTCACGCGGAGTTCCTTGAAGGTGGACCATTGGGTCCGCTGGAGCTCGCCCAGGATGGCCAGCCGGTCCGTGGCCTCCACGCGGATCCCCAGGGAGGTGGTGCTCGGCAGGTGCAGGTCGGCAGTCGCGCCGCCATCCACGTAGTGGCTCGCCTGCAGTCCGGCGACCACCGCCGGAGAGGTCAGGGGGTTGAACTGGAAGGTGGCGTTGCCGCTCAGGGTCATCTTCATGGCGGAGTGGTAGGCGAGGCCGAGCCGCATCTTGCTGGTGGGTTCGAAAGTCACGCCCAGCCGGTAGCCGAAGCCCCACTTGCTGCCCTTCACCGTGGCGAGCCCGTCAAGGGCGCCCGGCGCCCCGACGCCGGCACCGAAGTCAGCGGCATTCGAGAGGGTGGCATCCGCCTTCCGGGCCACGAGGGCCATGCCCACGGACCACTGCGGGTTGATGCGGTAGGCGAGGCTGGGGGCGTAGTCCACCACCTCGAGATCGGACTTCAGGGCGTGGTAGCGGCCGATGAAGCTGCTCTCATGATCCGTCACCAGCCCGAAGGGGGCGTTCACGGAGAGGCCCAGCTTCAGGTCCGGGCTCAGGCTCCAGAGGGCGTACAGGTTGGGAAGCACGGCGCTCTGGGCGGTGTTTCCCGTGCTGGAGGCGCCCGAGATGGTGCTCCCCGCCGCCCGGGTCGCGGAGGCGCCGGTCAGCTTGGCCGTGGGCATCACTTCGCTGAGGCCGATCACGGCCTCGTTGCCCGTGGCCAGGGTCATGGTCGCGGGGTTGAAGAACATGCTGCCGATGTCCATGCCCCCGGCGGTCACGCCCGCGAAGGCGGTGCCCTGGGCCGAAGGGCTCTGCTCCCGCAGCTGGAAGCCCGAGGCGGAGGCCTGGGGCGCCAGGGCGGCCGAAGCCAGCCAGAGGGTCAGGGGAGCGAGGAAGGGCTTGCGAAGAACCGACGCCATGGGGCCTCCTGGTCCAGGCTGCGATCCCTTGGATTGATAATGAATGATTCCGGGATCGGCAGAATGTTTCAATTCTCAACGAAGCTCCCATTCTAAACCACCTTGGTCATTTCCCGTTAGTTCGAGAAAAATACCTAATCCCCCGGAGGGTTTCCGATGCCTCCCCGTTTCCGAGTCCCCATCCTGGCCGCCCTGGCGCTCGCCCTCTCCGGCTGCTGGCAGGGGCCCAGGGCCGTGGAGACGGCCCCGCGGCCGCCGGCGCCGACCCCTGCTCCGGCGGTGCGCCCGCTGGCCCGCCTGGGCTATACCATCCAGGCGGGCGCCTTCGCCCAGGCCGAGAACGCGGCCCGGCTCTCCGAGTCCCTCCAGGCCCAGGGACTGGAGGCCACCTTCTTCGCGTCCCAGGGGCTCTACAAGGTCCGGTTCGGCGACTTCCCCACCCGCGAGGCCGCCCGCGCCCGGGCCGAGGCCCTGAAGGCCGCGGGGACCATCCGGGAATACTACGTGGTGGCGCCCGAGGAGCCGCCCCTGCCCCGTCCCCGGCCCGAGAACGAGGAGGCCCTGCGGGCCAACCTGGTGGAGACCGCACGGGGCTACCTCGGGGTGCCCTACCTCTGGGGTGGAACCTCATCCTCGGGCTTCGACTGCAGCGGGCTCACCATGTCCGTCTACCGCCTCAACGGCCTGCGCCTTCCCCGCTCTTCCCGGGAACAGTTCGAGGCGGGCAGCCCCGCGACCATGGACCAGCTCCGGCGGGGCGACCTGCTCTTCTTCGCCACCAACGGGACCGGGCAGGTCTCGCACGTGGCGCTCTACCTGGGGGACGGGACCTTCATCCACGCTCCCGGCCGGGGCAGGAGCATCTGCCGGGAGTCCCTGTCCGATGCCTACTTCCGGAAGACCTTCGTGGGCGCGCGGACCTACCTCTGAAAAGACTTAACATCAAGAACGCCAAGAAAAAATCACCAGGGAGCACCAGGAAAAGCATTTCTTCTTTTGCTTTTCTTGGTGCTCCTTGGTGCCTACCTGGTGTCCTTGGTGTTGAGGCTTTTGCTTTTCCTGTCCTTGTTGGGGCCTCTACTCGTGCTGGACGGTGAGTTCGAGGCGGGTCCTGAGGACGTCCGGCTCCAGGCTGAACTCCAGCGCCAGCCCTTTCACCCATGCCAGGCCCGGATGCCGGTAGCCCTTGGGCACAGCTGCCACGGCCCCGAGCTCCGGCTCGGCCCAGGCCGTGGAGATCCAGCGCCCGGAGGCCTCCTGCCGGTAGGTACCACCCAGGGGACAGACGAGCTTCTGGTCCAGGAGCCGCTCCGCCGTCTCCAGGGCCGTTCCCGACGGCAGCCGGAACTGGCGGGCCAGGTTCTCCAGGAGCATGGCGTTGGCCGCGGAGGTCCGGCGGTCGCGGACATACAGCTCGGCCGTGAGGAACTGCCCGAGGTGGCTCGTGGAGAGATCGCCCACCTCCAGGCGCACCTGGGCCGGGCGCTCGGCCTTCTGGAAAGCCAGCTTCGGGGTGACGGAGGCCAGGATCCGCTTGTCGGGGGCGAGCACCGTGAACCCGCCAAAGTTGCGGACCCAGGGCGTATGGTCCTCGTCCTCAGACCAGGGCAGGGGCTGCCGCACATAGCCCTGGGCATCCGGCTTCCCGTCCCGTTCCCGGAGCAGGAGGCTGGCAATGCCACCCTCGGCCGGCTTGCGCACGCCCAGGTAGCCCTGGGCCCCGGACTCCAGGAGCTCGGTCCGGCCCGTGCCCAGGACCAACTCGCCCGCCTCCAGGCTGAAGGGCACTGTGAAGTCCCTCAGCCCCGCGAAGAGCCGCTGCCGGTCCCGGGTATCCCGGGCCGGCGGAGCGCCTTCCTGTCCTTCCCCGATCAGGGACCGCTCCGTGAACATCAGCTCCGCGGAGAGGAGGTTGCCGGGGATGGCGGCCAGCCGCCAGGGGCTCGCGGGGCCGAGGAACTGCTCGAAGAAGCCGTACCTGGACCGGGCGTACGGACTGATGTGGAGCGCCACGGACAGCTTCTCCCGCCCGCCCGTCGCTGGGATGTGCGCAAGGGTTCCGAAGACCGGATCCATGCGCGTCCACAGCCGGGAGTAGGCCTGGGCGAAACGCTCGTAGGCCTCCACCTCCGGGCGCGTCAGGGCCTGCACCGGCATATCCGGCACCGGCAGGAAGGTACCGCGGCCGCCCCGGAGGGTGTCCTGGTCCTGTCCATCCACCTGCGTCAGGCCGGAACCGTCCGCGCGGTTTCCGAAGCCCTCAGGCAGATAGCCCTTGGCGACCAGCTCCGGCACGGTGTCCGCGGTGGCGCCTTCCGCCCGCGCCGCGAGCCGGGCCAGGGGCAGCACCGACAGCTCGGCCAGGGACTGCGCGCGGCGGGTCATCTCCACCCGGTAGGCCGGGCCCACCAGGTTGCGGAAGAAGGGATCGGAGAGGTATACGAAGGTCTGGCCCGCCTTGTCCGCGCGCACCAGGCTCCGGGCGTAGCGGAACTCGGCCAGGCTGCCCAGGGCGCGCGAGGGATCCTGGGCGGTGCGGAGGAAGGCCTCGGCGATCCAGCGGGAGTTGGTCACCAGATGGTAATCCCCGTCGGCCGCGTAGAACGACCGCACCGCGTTGTCGGGGGTGCTCAGCAGCGAGCAGGTGACGTCGCCCAGCTTCACGCAGCTGGCGGCGACCGCCTTGTCTCCGGCCTGGACCTGCTTCCGGAGTTCGGTCAGGTGCCCTGCCAGGAGCGAGGCGTTCTTCGCATGGAAGAGCACGCCCACGGCCGACCCCTCGCGGAAGAAGGGATCCGTGCCGATCAGGGCGACATCGCCCACGGCCAGCCCGCCGAAGGCCCGGGCCAGGCTGGATTCCCGCAGGGCCAGCTGCCGCTCCAGCCGCGGGCCGATCCGGTAGTCCGCGCCCCGGGTGGACACCAGATTGCGGAACTCCCCGCCCCAGTGGTCCAGCAGGCCCTTCAGCCAGAGGAAGTCCCCGAAGGAGCCGCAGCGCAGGTAGAAGCACTCCTGCGGCACCCGCATGGCCATGGGCTCCACCACGGACTTGCCGCGATCGAAGGCGGGAAGCTTGATCGGCGGCGGCATGACGGCCTTGGGCAGCGGCTGGTCCGCGGGCTCATCGCTTCTGCGCGGCTCCAGGGCCGTGTGCCGCTGCATGGCCAGGCGTACGGATTCCGTGCCCAGGAGCAGGCCCACCAGGTCGTCGGCACCGTCGCTCCGCCACCAGCGCCAGTAGCGCAGGTCCTGGGTATCCAGCCCCAGGCGCCGGCCGAGCATGGCGGTCAGGTAGGTCTCCGCAGTCGGCTCGTAGTAGTCCCCTGAGGCCAGCCGCTGCGCCTGGCGCTGGTAGGCGCGCCACCAGGCCTGGAGCAGCTCGCGGTGCCGCGCTTCGTCCGTCTCCGGCGGGACCTGGCGGGGGGCCCCCGCCACGCTCAACGCCAGCGGCTGTGTTCCCTGGAAGAGGAAGTAGCGGGAGCCGTCCTCCTGGGACAGGGCGGGGTAGAGCGCACGTCCCGAGGCCTCGGGCACCGGCTCCCGGAGGGCCGCCTCCCAGTCCGCCATGCGCCAGGTTCCCTGCGCGGGACGGCCGTTTGTGCGCACGACGCACACGCCGAAGGGCATGCCGGCCACGGCCTCCACCTCCGCCGGCGCTGCCGACAGGCCCACCGCCAGCAGGGCGAAGACGATCCAGCGCGTTGCGAAAATCCAGCGCATGCACACTCCATCAGGTCCGTTTCAGCCTAGCGCAGGGAGCGCCCTGCCGGCTACTCCCAGTGGATCCGCCCGCCCCGGCTCCGCTCCTGCCAGAGGGCCTCCAGCTGTGCTTCGCGTCCGGGCGGCATGCGGAAGGTCACCACCACGCCCTGCTCCGTGAAGTCCTGACCCGCGATCTCCGCCTCGGGAAAGGCGCCCAGCGCCGCGTACGGCAGGTGCGCCAGCTCCGCGGGTACCGAGATCCGTCCTATGCGCAGGATGCGCACCTCCTGGAGCAGGCCCCCGGCCCTCGCCTCCGCGACGGCTCCCTGCACGCCTTCGGTGTAGGCGCGCACCAGACCGCCGGTCCCGAGCTTCGTCCCGCCGAACCAGCGGATGCACACGGCCAGGACGTCCGTCAGCTGCTCTCCCTCGAGCACGCGCAGCATGGGTCCGCCCGCGGTTCCCGAGGGCTCGCCGTCGTCGTCGCAGCCCTGGCCGGCGACGGGTACACCCTGCCGCCAGGCCGAGCAGTGGTGGTTCGCATCGAAGTCCCGCTTGCGCAGCTGTGCCAGGACGGCGGCGCGCGACTCCGGGTCCCCGGCCGGGTGCAGCTCGGTCAGGAAGACGGAGGCCTTCTCGCGAAACCGGAAGCTGCAGGACGAGGTGATGCGGAACACGCGCTGCTCCTGGCCCGGAACGCGGGCCCTCCCGACTCTATCCCACTGTCTGCGCGGCGGGCAAATGCGCTATAACACGATGTTGCACGTCACCAGCGCAGGAGGTTCCCCACCGTGGGCCCATCGACCCGCCGCCATCGCAGGCTCCCGTGAGGCGCGCGGAGCTCTTCGAGTTCCACGATCTCCCATGGTTCCCCAGGATCTGGCGGGACATGCTCACCGACTGCCTGGCCTTCGCCGTGTGCAAGTGGGGGGCCTTCCATCCCGTCCTGCCCCGGCTGAAGGAAGCCCTGGCCCGGAACCGGAGCTCCCGGATCGTGGATCTCTGCTCCGGGGCCTCGGGGCCGCTCCTCAAGCTGGGACGGCACCTCTACCGGGAGGACGGCACCCGCATGCCCATCCTCCTGACCGACAAGTACCCCAACCTGGCCGCCTTCGAGAAGGCCTCCCGGTCCAGCCGCAGCGCCCTCACCTTCGAGGCCTCCTCCGTGGACGCCATGAACGTCCCGGCGGAGCTGGGCGGTTTCCGCACCCTCTTCGCGGCCTTCCACCACTTCTCCCCTGCGCAGGCGCAGCGCATCCTCCAGGACGCCGTGGACAAGGGGGCGGGCATCGGCGTGTTCGAGTACACCGAGCGCAACCGCTTCTGGCTGCGGCGGGCACTGGCTTCTCCGCTCCTGTTCTGGCGGACCTCCCGCGCCGCCCAGCGCCCGATGACCTGGGCGAAGGCCCTCTGGATCTACGTGCTGCCCCTGCCCGTCCTGCTGTTCGCGTGGGACTCCCTGGTCTCCTGCCTGCGCAGCTACACCGAGGCGGAGCTGGAGGCCATGACGGCCGCCCTCACCGGTGCGCCCTACGCCTGGAAGATCGGCACCCTGCCCTCCCCCTGGGGCGGCCGGGTGACCTACCTCATCGGGCTGCCGAAAACAGACGCGCCGACCTAAAAGCCTGACCACCAAGGGCACCAGGAAGGCACCAAGGGGCACCAAGAAAAGCAAAAGAATGAAGGCTTTTCTTGGTGCCCCTTGGTGATCTTTTCTTGGTGTTCTTGGTGTTGAAGTTTTCAGTGGGGCAGGTGCACCGGCGGTGCCCCCACCCGGGCCTTGAGCGCCTCCCGGCGTTCGGCGACGATGCCCTCGGCGATCTGCCGGATCCGCATCAGGAGCCAGTCCGCGGTGGGGCTCTCGGGGCGGTAGTCGGCGGGGCCGTAGTGGTCCACCCGGCCGTCCTTCCGCAGGCGCTCCACCTGCTCCAGGCTCCGCCGGCTGTCCTCCCGGGCCCGCTCCGTGCCCTTGTCCGAGAGGTAGACGGCGTAGGCTGTCCCCCCGGACTGGCGCATCACGGAGAAGGCGGGCACATCGCTGGGGCCGTCGGCGATGTAGATCATGTTCTTGAAGGGGACGCGCCGGTCCTCCTGGCGCATCTTGGCGTTCACATCGATGCCGGCCTGGGTGTTGCTGCCCTTGTTGATCTCGAAGAGCGCCCGGGTCTTGCTCGTGTTGTCATAGGCCACGGCGATCTGGCTGATGGCGTGGACATCGAAGAGGGCCCCGGGCCGCTCGACGGCGTCCAGGTTCACGGTGGCATCGGGATCGAAGCCCGGCGGCGGGGGCGACTCGATGAACTCCGAGGCCCAGATCCCGTCCACGTAGGGGCGGATGGCGCTGCCCTCGATCATCTCCCGCAGGCCCGTGGAGACGATGTAGTGCTCCAGGCGGAGCTCGAAGCGCTGGGCGTCGGGAATGCGCGCCAGCTCCTCCTTCACCGTGCGGAAGAACTCCGGCAACCCCGGATGGAACTGGATCCGGCCGCCCAGCTCCCGCAGGCGGGCGTTGGTCAGGCCGGGCATCCGCCCATGGTGCACGTAGGTGAGCAGGTGGTTGAGGTAGGCGCTGTCCGGGTGCATGTGCACGCCGAAGCGCAGGCAATAGCCCGGCAGGGCGTTCACCTCCCGCCAGAAGGCCAGGTCGTCGATCTGGTACTCCCGGAAGATCGGATCCTGCATGTAGCCCGGGATCAGGGTCTTGTCGAAGTCCCAGACCAGGGCGATGACGTTCTGGGGATGCAGCGGCGTGGACATGGGCCCAGCTTGCGGCCAATGGCCGCGGAAGGGAAGGCCCTCCGCCCTTGCTATCCTGGGGCGATGCCGCGCCTGTACCTCGACGCCAACGCCACGGTCCCGCCCCTGCCCGAGGTGGTGGCGGTGGTCGCCAAGGCCCTGGCGGAGGACTGGGCGAACCCCACCAGCCTCCATCGGGAGGGCCAGCGGGCCCGCTTCCTGGTGGAGGAGGCCCGGCGGACCATCGCCGACGGGCTGCGGGTGCCGCCGGGGGAGCTCGTCTTCTGCGCCAGCGCCACGGAGGCGCTCCATCTCCTGATCCGGGGCCTGCGCCCCGCCCTGGGCGACCGGCCTGCCGTCGTGTTCCGAGGGGAGCACAGCGCCTGCCTGAATCCGCTCAAGGACTGGCGGGCCGTCCGCTGGTTGCCCTGCCCGCTCGACGGAGCCGCCACTATCGTACAGATGGCCGCCAACAACGAGACCGGGCTGCTCTACCCCATGCCGCAGCTCCCGGGAACCGTGCGGATCAAGGACTGCGCCCAGGCCTGGGGGAAGGTGCCCGTAGACCTCGCGGACTGTGATGCGGCGGTCTTCTCCGGACACAAGATGGGGGGCCCCCGGGGTGCCGCCCTGCTCTGGCTGCGCCCCTCCCTGCCCTGGCAGCCCCTGATGGAAGGTCCCCAGGAGCGCCGGCGCCGGGGTGGCACCGAGGATCTCCCGGCGATCCTGGGCCTGGCAGAAGCCGCGCGCCACGTGCCCGCCCGGATCGAGCGGAACGCAGCCCTGGCGGCGCTCCGGGACCGGCTGGAGGCGGAAGTACTCTCCTGGTCCCCGGACTACGAGGCCATCGGCCGCGGTCTCCCCCGCCTGCCCAACACGAGCGCGCTCCTGCTGCGCGGCCACACGGGCGCGGCCGTGCAGATCGCCCTGGACCTGGCGGGCTTCGCCGTCTCCACGGGCTCCGCCTGCCACAGTGGCGCCACCGAGCCCAGCCATGCCATCCTGGCGCTCGGCTTCGGCGAGGCCGAGGCCCGCAGCGTGATCCGCCTGAGCCTCCTCCCGGACACCCGGGAGTCCGATGTGGACGCCCTCCTGCAGGCCCTCAAGCGAACCCTGAAGCGGTGAACCCATGAAACCCTACCCCATCCTCCGCCTCAAGCCCGGCAAGGACACCCTGCTCTCCAAGCGGCACCCCTGGGTCTTCTCGGGCGCCCTGGCCGAGGCCCCCGCCGGGCCGCTGGTCCGCCTGGCGGACGCCTCGGGGAACGTGCTGGCCGTGGGCACGGCCTCCGCCACGAACCCCCTGGCCGTGCGCATCTTCCGCTTCGAGGACGCACCCCTGGATGCGGCGTTCTTCCGGGAACGGCTGCAGGCCGCGATCGGGCTCCGCGCGACCCTCGGCCTGGACGGCCCCGAGGCGGGCTGCCGCTGGGTCTTCGGCGAGGGGGACCTGCTCCCGGGTCTCGTGGTGGACCGCTACGCCAACGCCCTGGTGCTCCAGGTGGGCACGGCCGGCCTGGAGGCCCTGCGGGAGGCCTGGTGGCCGGAACTGCAGTCCCTGGCCAAGGAGCGGGGCATCACGGTCTTCGTGGAGCGCAGCCAGTCCGGCCGCAAGGAGGAGGGCCTGGAGGTGGTGAACCGCCTGCTGAAGGGCAGCCTGGGCGGACCGGTCGCGATCCGGGAAGGGGCGGCGACGCTCAGCGTGGACCTCCTGAAGGGCCAGAAGACGGGCTTCTTCCTGGACCAGCGGGAGCACCGCCTGGCCCTGGGCCGCGTGTCCCGGGACTGCCGGGTGCTGAACGCCTTCGGCTACACGGGCGGCTTCTCCATCCACGCGGGCCTGGGGGGAGCGGCCGAGGTGGCCACCCTGGACATCTCCGCCCCGGCCCTGGACCAGGCGGAGCGGGACTGGGCCCGGAACGGCCTGGAACCCGCCCGGCACACCCGGCTGCAGGGCGACGCCTTCGAGCTGATGCGGGAGCTGGAACCCGAGGGCTGGGACCGGGTGGTGGTGGATCCCCCCGCCTTCGCCAAGCAGCGCAAGGACGTGGACAAGGCCTTCAAGGCCTACAAGGACGTCTTCCGCCTCGGCGCCCGCGCCACGGCCCGGGGCGGCATGCTCTGGTGCTTCTCCTGCTCCCAGCACATGGACCGGGCCCGCTTCCAGGAGGCGGTGTGGACCGCCCTGCTGGAAGCCGGCCGCGAGGCCCAGGTGCTCGCCCACCTCGGCCAGCCCGCCGATCATCCGTACGCCCTGGACCACCCCGAGGGGTTCTACCTCAAGGGCCTGTGGCTGCGCGTGCTGTAGGCGAGGACCCAGGCAGGAGGCAGCGCCGCCATCAGGCCGGAGCGCAGGCTCCGGACAGCCGGCGCTGGATGTAGGGGATCACCTCTCCGGGGACGATGCCGAGCACGAAGGCGAGCTCCTCGTGGAGCAGGCGCTCGGCCGCGGCCATGATCTTCGTGTCGGTGGCCCCCAGGGTCCGGCCCTGCTCCTTCCGGTGGATCCGCTCCAGGTACAGGGTCCGCACCAGCCGCACCAGGTGCAGGCTGTCGCAGGACCGGAGCATCGCCAGGAAGTCCCGGCTCCGGTCGCGCTCGTTGTCGATCCACGGTGTGGGCACGTCCGGCATCCGGTCGATCAGGGCCTCGGCCTCCAGGCGCGTCATGACCGGCCTGACGAGCTCCGATAGCTCCTCATTGTCCACGGGGATGTACACCGTCGAGTCGGGATCTCCGTGGGGCCTGAGCACGTAGCAGACCCTCTCCCCGCAGCCGCCGAGCTTCACGGGGCGCACGGCCGTCACCCGGCAGAGGCCGGTCCCCTTGTAGAACACATCATCATCGACTTTGTACACATCCCACCCTTCCGGCCGCCCCGGCCGGGCTGCATGGACCGCCCACCTTCCCAGTGTATCAAGGGGGCCTGATCCCAGGTAAGTACGGCCGGCCTCACTCCGCGTCGAGGTAGGCCCGCGGGCTGCTGCCCAGGTTCCGGTGGAACATGGCGATGAAGGCGCTGGCGCCGCGGTAGCCGAGGTCGCGCGCCACGGCCTCCACGCTGGCGCCGCAGCCCAGGCGGGCGATGGCCTCCGAGAGGCGCACCTGGTCCCGCCACGCCCGGAAGCCCATGCCGAACTCCGCCTGGAACAGCCGCGCCAAGGTCCGGGCGCTGGTCCCGGCCTCCTCCGCCCAGCGGTCCAGGCTCCAGTCGCCGCCCGGATCCGCCAGCAGGCTCCGGCAGACCCTGCGCAGCCGCGGATCACGCGGGAGCGGCACGCAGAGCGGTTCCGCCGCCGCCCGCTCCAGCTCCAGCAGGATGAGCGAGCCCAGCAGCCCGCCCCGGGCCGCCGTGTCCGGCGGCCGGTCTCCCAGGGCGGCCTCCACGATCAGGGCGCGGAGGAAGGGCCGGACCTTGAGCACCTGGCACGCCTCCGGGAACCCGGCGCAGCGGGCCGCGGGCACGTAGAGGGAGCGCATGGCCACGGGCCCCTCCATCGCCACGGCGTGGGGCGTGCGGGGCGGGATCCAGACGCCGCGCAGGGGCGGGACCAGCCAGCGCCCCCGGGCGGTGGTCAGCCGCATGACGCCGGAGGAGGCATAGAGGAACTGAGCGTACGGATGCTGGTGCCGATCGATGCGGTGCTGGTCCGGGTAGTCCCTCGCGAAGACCCGCAGCGGGCCGCGCTGGTGCGAAGGATGCCTGGGGGGCTTCATGACCGGTTCTCGATATCACTTGGCAGGACAGCTTGTTTCCGCCTCGGCCATGATGCCACAGGCCCTCCGGAGAAACCCATGAAAGACCTCGCCCGCCCGCTCCCCGCCACGGCCCTGGCGGGCACTGTGCTGGCCGCCGTCAGCGCCTGCCACTTTCTGAACGACATGGTCCAGTCGCTCATCTCGGCGGTGTATCCCATGCTGAAGGTCTCCTTCCACCTGAGCTTCGCGCAGCTGGGCCTGGTGACCCTCACCTACCAGCTCACCGCCTCCCTGCTCCAGCCGGTGGTGGGCTACTGCACCGACCGCCGTCCCCGACCGGGCTCATTGGTGATGGGGATGGGCAGCACCCTCCTGGGCCTCCTGCTGCTGGCCTCGGCCACCCGCTTCCCCATGCTGCTGGCCGGGGCCTCCCTGGTGGGCATGGGCTCGGCGGTGTTCCACCCGGAGTCATCCCGGGTGGCCCGCATGGCCTCCGGCGGCCGGCATGGCTTCGCGCAGTCCGTGTTCCAGGTGGGCGGCAACGCAGGCTCGGCGGTGGGGCCCCTGCTCGCGGCCCTCGTCATCGTGCCCCGGGGCCAGGGCAGCATCGCCTGGTTCTCCCTGGCCGCCCTGCTCGCCATGGCCCTGCTCACCTACGTGGGTACCTGGTACCGGAGGCACCTCGCAGCCCCGAAGGCCGCCGCCCATGCCGCAGCGCTCCATCCCGGGCTGTCCCGGGGCCGCCTCATCGCCTCCATGGGCATCCTGGGGGCGCTGATCTTCTCCAAATACTTCTACATGGCCAGCCTGACGAACTTCTACATGTTCTTCCTCATGGACCGCTTCGGCCTCCCGGTCCGCAGCGCCCAGGTGCGGCTCTTCCTGTTCCTGGGGGCCGTGGCCGCGGGCACCATCCTGGGCGGGCCCATCGGCGACCGCATCGGCCGCAAGCGGGTCATCTGGGCCTCCATCCTGGGGGTCCTGCCCTTCACCCTGCTCCTGCCCTACGTCAGCCTGGGCTGGACCACGGCCCTCAGCATCGTCATCGGACTGGTGCTCTCCTCGGCCTTCTCGGCGATCCTGGTCTACGCCCAGGAGCTGGTGCCCGGCCGGGTCGGCCTCATCTCCGGGCTCTTCTTCGGCTTCGCCTTCGGCATGGGCGGCCTCGGCGCGGCCCTGCTGGGCGTCCTGGCGGACCACACCAGCCTTGCCTTCGTCTACCGCGTCTGCGCCTTCCTGCCCGCCATCGGCATCCTCACCGCGTTCCTCCCCGGCAGGCATCGGGAGCAGGCCCAGGCCTGACCCGGCGACCAGGGACGCCCGTCAGCGTGCAGCCTTCTGCTTGCGCCTGCGTTCCTCGAACATCCTCGCGATGGAGGCTCGCGTGGCATCGTCCACGCGGGGATCCACCGGCGGTTCCTGGACCCCCGAGGCCTCCGGGCCGTCCTTCAGCAGGCGGCCGAAGGCCCGGGCCCGCTCCAGCCGTGCCTGTTCCGCCACCGAGGGCTCGCGCCCGTCCAGGTACCAGCGGAGGGCGGCTGCGGACAGGGAGGCGAGCAGGAGGAGGAAGAGGAAGCGTCGCATGGGAATCCAGCGGCATTCTACCCTGGGGCTCCCGCCTCAGACGATGTTCTGGGCCTTCAGGAAGGTCTTGTCCGCGAGGATCTCGTGGTAGTCCCCGGCGCGGGCCAGACGGTGGTCTTCGCCCAGCACCACGGCCGTGCGGAAGACGCCCGCGATGTAGCTGAAGTCGTGGGTGGAGCAGATGAGGGTCTTGCCGGCCTGGTTGAGGGCCATGACGATCTCCCGGAGGAAGTGCTTCATGCGCGGATCCAGGCCGTTCATGGGCTCGTCCAGGACGAGCACTTCCGGATTGAGCGCCAGCACCGCGGCGAGCGCCACCTTGCGCTTCTCGCCCTCGCTCAGGTGGTACGGGACCCGGCCCCGCAGCTTCCCGATGCCGAGCAGGGCGATGCAGTCCTCCACGCGCTGGGCTACGGCTTCCTCCTCCAGGCCCATCTGCCGGGGACCGAAGGCGATCTCCTCCTCCACCACCGGGCAGAAGAGCTGGGCATCGGAGTTCTGGAACAGGAAGCCGATCCGCTGGTGGAAGCGCTTGGCGAAGCGGGGCTCCCGGAGCCGCTCCGGGTTGACCGCCTCGCCGTCGAAGCGGTAGGTGCCCTTCCGTGGCAGCACCAGTCCGTTCAGCAGCTTCAGCAGCGTCGACTTGCCGCACCCGTTGGGACCGATGACGGCCACGGCATCGCCGCGGCCAATGTCCAGCGACAGTTCCGAGAGCACGTCGCCCCCGTCGTACGCGCAGGACACCCCGCTCAGCTCGATCATCGCGTCCTCGTCAGCAGGTAGAACCCCATGAGCAGGCCGATGGCCCCGCCCAGCGCCGCGTCCCGCCAGCCCAGGCGCAGCCGCGCAGGAGCCCGGTACTCGCCCGTGAAGCCCCGGCACTCCATGGCCCCGTACATGTCCTCGGCCATCTCCTTGGACTTGAGGAAGAGGGTGCCGGCGATGCCTCCCAGGCTGGCGGCCTTGCCGGGGTTCCGTCCCACCGAGCGCAGCTTCAGGGCGTAGAGCATGGCCAAGGCGAACTCGCCCAGGAGGGTGATGTACTTCAGGGCGATATCGAAGACCAGGATGAACAGGTCCGGCGCCCCGAGGCGCTTGAAGGCGCCCGAGATGGAAGCCCAGTCCGTGGTGCAGGAGAGGAGCTTCGCGCAGACCGCCGAGAGGAGCACCTTGGCCGTGATCGTCAGCGCCCCGGAACCCCGGCCCCAGAGCGCGGAGGGCAGCAGGATCAGCAGCGTGAAGAGCGCTACCGCCGCGCTCGTCTTGAGCACCCGGGCGATCAGCCGGGCCTCCTGGAAAGCCAGGAGCGCCAGGAGCGCCGTCCCCACGAGGGCCAGGAAGGCCGGGCTCCGGGTGAGCGAGACGAGGAGCACGACCGTGAACGTACCGAGGACCTTCACCAGGGGCTCCACCCGGCGGCGGCCCCTGGCCGGGCCGCTGCGGGCCCGGCCGCGGGAGAGGACGCCGAGGAAGGCAAGGATGCTCCGGTCCAGGAAGGCGTCCTTGTCCGCGCGCGGCGCGTAGCCTTCCTCCTCCAGGAGCCACCCGGGCACGGTTCCCATGCCGGCTAGGCCTCCGCCGATCCGGCCCGGAGGCCGAGGAGCTTGAAGATGATGACCAGCAGAGCGGTCCCTGCGATGGCCGACAGGACGTAGCCCGTCCACTCGGGCAGGCCGTGCACGGCGTAGTCCGGCATCAGGGCCTTCAGATGGAAACCGTTCGCCATGCCCGAGGGCACGAAGCCCAGGGCGCGTCCGTTCGTCACAACCGCCTGGATCTCGTCCACCCCCCACTCGCCCCAGGCGGTGCCGGAAGCGAGCAGCCCCAGGGGGGACAGGCAGGCGAGCACGCCCAGCAGCCCGTAGAGCGGCTGCATCCGCCCGCCTTCGTGGAGGGTGTCGGGAGCCACCCGCCGGATGAACGCGAAGACGCCGACGGTGAAGAAGGCCTCCACGAACCCGGCCACGGCCAGGTGGGGGAGCAGCATGGCGGGGACGGACACAGCCAGGGGATAGGGGCAGTACAGGGGCAGCCCGGCGGCATCATGCGCCAGGGCGGGCTGGAGACCGAACTCCACCGCGGCGCAGAGGGCCGCGAGGTTGAGCGCCGCGTAGGCGGCCGCCCCCAGGCCGAGCACCTCCGCCCTGCCTCCGGTGGTCCGTCCCCGCACGAGCCGGAACAGGAAATGCCCCGCGAAGGGAATCACGAAGGCCATGTTGAAAGCGTTCGCCCCGAAGGCCAGCAGCCCCCCGTCCCCGAAGAGCAGTGCCTGGATGAGCAGCGCGACGCTCACGGCGATGCAGGCCGCCCAGGGTCCCAGCAGCGCGGCGATGAGCGTGCCCCCCACCGCGTGGCCCGTGGTGCCGCCCGGCAGCGGGATGTTGAACATCATGACCAGGAAGGAGAAGGCCGCCCCGATGCCCAGCAGCGGCAGCCGCGCCCGGGAGACCTCCGCCCGGGCCCGCCGCGCCGAGACCGCCCAGACCGGCACCATCGCTCCGCCCAGCACGGCGCAGGTGGCTGGGCTCAGGTAGTTGTCCGGAATGTGCATGCACCCTCCCAGGATTGGAGTCCCCGCGGCGGCCGGCCGTTCCAGCGCCGCGTCCCATCCAGGGTCTCCGACCTGCGTGGCGCAAAACATCCAGGTTTGGCGCCGGTAGGCTAGTCTCGTAGTCATGGAACCGCTCCGTGCGGGGCTCTATGCCCGCATCCGTCTCGAGGACGCCCTGGATCTGGCGATGCAGGGGCATGCGCTGGCGTCGCTGGCGGAGCAGAGGGGCTGGCGGGTGGTGCGCACGGAGCATGAGACAGCGGGGGAGACGGTACGGAAGCTGCCGGCCCTGGAGCGGGTGCTGGCCGCAGCCAATGCAGGAGAGCTGGACGTGGTCGTGGCATGGAAGCTGGACCGGATCGCCCGGAGCCTGCCGGAGCTGGTGTCGGTGCTCGACGGCCTGGCGGCTGGCGGCGTCTCCGTTGCGACCCTGGCGGACGACTTCGACTTCACGGGGGAGCGGGGGCCGGAGCTGATGCGCATCCTGCGGACCCTGGCGGCCTTCGAGCGGGTCACCCACCGGGACCGGGTGCGCTCGGGCCTGGCCCGCACCGGCCAGACCGTGGGGCGTCCGGCCTCGGCGCGGCAGCATCTCCCGGAAGCGCGGCGTCTGGCCGCCCAGGGGCACAGCCAGCGCGAGATCGCCCGGCGGCTGGGCATCCACCCCAAGACCGTGGCCCGCCTCCTGGCGGAGAAGGCCCGGTGAAAGGCCTCCTGCTGGACCTGGACGACACCCTGGTGGACGAGGGCTCGGCCCGGCGTCAGGGCGTGGCGGCCCTGTTCCGGGTCCACGGCCCTCGCTATCCGGCCCTCGGCGAGGGTCAGCTGGAGGCGCTCTGGCGCGGGATCTCGCGCCGACACTGGCAGCGGTACGTGGCCGGGGAGATCTCCTTCCAGGAGCAGCGGCGCGGGCGGATGCGGGAGCTCCTGGGCGAGCCCCTGTCCGCGAAAGCGGCCGACGCGGCCTTCGAGCCCTACCGGCTCGCCTACGAGGCCGCCTGGCGTCCCCTGCCCGACCTCCACGCCTTCCTGGACAGGACGCGCGACCTGCCCAAGGTGATCATCACCAACGGAGACCGCTGCCAGCAGCGCCGGAAGCTCGAGGCTGCCGGGCTGGCCCCGCACGTCCTCGGGGTGCTGACCCCCGACGACTGCGGCTGCTGGAAGCCCGATCCGGGCATCTTCCTCGCCGGCCTTGCGCGCCTGGGTCTGCCGGGCCGCGAATGCGCCATGATCGGCGACGACGAGACCCTGGACCTCGAGCCTGCGAGGCGCCTGGGGCTCGGGGTCTTCCGGGTGGATGCCCGCGACCCGGAGCGGACGCTGCTGAAGGCCCTGGAGGCCCTCAGCCCCTGAGCCCGCTCACATCCCCGACGCTGAGGAGCCGGTCTCCCTCGGCGGTGCGGACGCCCAGGCGGCCGTCCGGGGCCCAGCCCAGGCAGGTACCCTCGCCTTCCTCCCAGCGGATGGAATCGCCCTCGGCGGGCCAGAGGAAGGCCGGTTCGCCGGCGTGGTCCAGGTGCTCCCAGCGGGAGAGGATCTCCTCCGCCAGCGCCAGGCGGTCCGGCAGGTGGCTGCCGCCCAGTCCGGCGAGGGAGGCGGGGGGGATGGCCCGTCCGGGGATCTCCGGCGCCGAAGCGAGGTTCACGCCCACCCCCAGGACCGTGTGCCCGCGGCCCGTCTCCCCGATGATGCCCCCCAGCTTCACCAGGCGGCCGTCCTGCCAGGCCACCAGGTCATTGGGCCACTTGAGCCCCAGCATCACGCCGCAGGGTTCCAGGGCGAGGCTCACCGCCGCCATGGCGCGCTGCAGCACGAGGCCCGGGGGCACCCCCGGCACGGGGATGCGGGCCGAGAGCCAGAGGCCCGCCCCGGCAGCGCTCTCCCAGCCGTTGCCGCCCCTGCCCCGCCCCGCGGTCTGGGCGTCGGCCAGGACGCCGCAGCAGCCCAGCTCGGGATGGCGGGCCAGGAAGGCCTGGGTGGAGTCGACTTCCGCGAGGTGGATCAACAGGAGGGGCATGGCGTCTCCATCAGCCTTGGAAGCCCTGGTCCAGCCGCGCGAGGTGCCGGATCCCGGAGGCCATCACCAGCCGCCGGAGCGGCGGCACGTACATGAAAGGGGCCTTGAGGCACTTGGCGCGCAGGTCGCGCCGGATGGGCGCAGCGGCTCGGCCGAAGCGCATGGCGGCAGCCTCCAGCCCTCCGTTCAGGACCTCGGCGGCCGCCCAGGCGCTCCGGAAGGCATAGCTGAAGCCCTCCGCGGAGCTGGGGCTGATGAAGCCGCCGGCCTCGCCGATCAGCAGCAGGTTCCCGGGCCCCGGAGGGGACCCGGTGAGGAGGCGGGGGCGGAGGATGGGATGCGCCTCCCGGTGCAGGCGCCGCCCGAAGGCGAAGCCGTGCTCCGCGAGTCGCGCCCGGAAGGCCTGGAAGCGGGCGCCCGCGTCCGGACCCGGCGCGAGGGCCACCCCGAGCAGCAGGCTCCCGTCCTTGGGGATGGTCCAGCCATAGAAGTCGGTGAGGGCCGGATCGAAGGCCACGGAGAAGTGGGGCGGCACGGGATCGGCCTCGTACCACTCCTGGACGGCGAGGTAGGTCCCGGGGGCATGGGGCCAGCGGGGGGCGAGCAGGCCCCGCACCTTGGACCGCGCCCCGTCCGCACCCACCAGCACGCGGGTGCTCACCTCCGTGATCCGCCCTCCCTGGCGCAGGCTCAGCCGAAAGCCATCGTCCCCCCGCTGCAGGCCGACCAGTTCGCTCCCGAAGCTCCGGGTGACATTGCCGGGCACGAGGGACACCAGCCAGCGGTCGAAGCGCTCGCGGTCGATGTTGATGTAGAACCGCTGGTAGCTGCGCTCCAGGCGGACGGGGAGATCCAGGGTCCGCACGACGAAGAGCTGGGGTCCCGCCAGCACCTCGCGGGGCAGGCCCAGCCCGAAGCGGGCGAGCATGGCCTGGGCGTCGG
This sequence comes from uncultured Tolumonas sp., assembly GCF_963556105.2. Classification (NCBI taxonomy): domain Bacteria; kingdom Pseudomonadati; phylum Pseudomonadota; class Gammaproteobacteria; order Aeromonadales; family Aeromonadaceae; genus Tolumonas; species uncultured Tolumonas sp. Next base: position 95,899 of record NZ_OY829945.1, on the reverse strand, counting down.
GGGCGACGAGCCCGCCGCAGGCCTTCCGTGCCCGGGGTTCCGGATCCTCCAGGTCGCGGCGGTCCACCAGGAGGACTGAGCGGTCCGGCCCAAGGCACCGCGCCAGGGTGGCTCCCGCGGGCCCGGCACCGATGATCGCGATATCGAAGGACCCGGGGCTCACTTCCGGTTCTTCAGCCAGAGCAGCTTCAGGCCGTCCAGGGTCAGGTCCGGCTCGAGGTGCCTGATGTACTTGCTCTCGGAGGCGATGGCCTTGGCCAGCCCGCCGGTGGCGACGATCGTGGCATCGGGCAGCTCCTTCAGCAGGCGCTCCAGGATGCCGTCCACCTGGCCCACGTAGCCGTAGAAGAGGCCGGACTGCATGGCCTGGATCGTGTTCCGGCCGATCACCCGCTCGGGCCTGGCGATCTCCACCCTGGGCAGCCGGGAGGCCCGGGTGGACAGGGCATCCGCGGCGATCTTGATGCCCGGCAGGATCAGGCCGCCGAGATACTCCCGCCTGTGGTTGACCACATCGAAGGTGGTGGCGGTCCCGAAGTCCACGGAGATGAGCGGCGCGCCGTACTTCTCGAGACCTGCGACGACATCCACGATGCGGTCCGCGCCCAGCTCCTGGGGATTGTCCAGCATGATCTTGATGCCGGTCTTGATCCCGGGTTCGATCCAGAGCGGCTCGGTGCGGAAGTAGCGCCGGGCCCAGGCCTCCAGCACCGGATGGACCGTGGGCACCACGTTGGAGATGGCGATGCTGTGGATCTGGTCGGGCTCGAGCTTCGCGTGCCGGAGCAGGTCCATGGTGGCCAGGCCGAACTCGTCGGCGGTCCGCTCCCGCGTGGTGGCCAGGCGCCAGGAATGCAGGATCTGGGCGCCCGCACCCTGGTCGACGTCGTAGACCCCCAGGACGATGTTGGTGTTCCCGACGTCAACCGCGAGGAGTAGGTTCATGGCACGCTCCGGACAACAGCATGGCCAAAGGGGCCCCGGGGATCAAATCCGCTGGGCTTCCTCGAGCGCCGTCTGGGCCTCTTCCCACTCGGCCATGGCGTAGGCCAGCTCGGTCTCCAGGCCCTTCTGGGCCTCCAGCTTCACGTTGAAGGCCTGCCAGTCCGTGGGATCCATGGCGGCCAGTTCCTGGGCCAGGGCGGCAAGCCTGGCTTCCATCTCGCCCACCTTGGCCTCCGCCTCCTCGACCTTGCGCTCCCAGCGCCGGGCCACCTTCTGCTTCTCCTTGTCGATGGGCACGGACTTGGGCGCGGGCTTGGGCGCGGGCTTGGACGCAGGCTTCGGCTTGGCCTTGGGGGCTTCCTCCTCCGCGACGGCCTCCTCCGGCTCCTGGCCGATGTCGAGATCCACCCAGGCCTGGTGCTCCTCGTAGCCGCCCTCGCGGAACTCCGCCTTGTTGTCGTGGACGCGCAGCAGGCTGTCGGCCACCCGCCCCAGCAGGTAGCGGTCGTGGGTGACGATGACGGCCGCCCCCTCGAAGCTGAGGATGGTGTCCTCCATGGCCTCCATGGAGTGGATGTCCATGTGGTTGGTGGGCTCGTCCAGCAGCAGCAGGTTCACGCCCTCGCGGATCAGGGTGGCCACGGAGAGCCGCGCCCGCTCGCCGCCGGAGAGCACGGTGACGGGCTTGTCCACGTCGTCGCCCCGGAACTGGAACTTGGCCAGGAAGCCCAGCACGTCCTGCTTGGGCGCCAGGGGGATCACCGCCTGGATCTGCTGGAACACAGTGTTGCGGGGGTCCAGGTTCTTGTGGTGCTGGTCGAAGTAGCCGAGCTTCACCTGGCTGCCCAGCCGGGCCCCGCCGGTGATGAAGGGGATCTCCTCGGCGATGGCCTTCAGCAGCGTGGACTTGCCGGTGCCGTTCAGGCCCACGATGGCCAGCTTCTGGCCCCGCTTGACCTGGAAGTGCTCGATGGGCTCGAAGAGCGGCTGGCCATCCCAGCCGACGCTCACGTTGTCCAGCACGAGGGCGGTGTCGCCGCTGCGCTGGGTCTCGGTGAACTGGAACTTCACCTTGCGGCGGTCCCGCAAAGGCTTGTCGACGCGCTGGAGCTTGGCCAGGTGGGTGCGGCGGCCCCGGGCGATCTTGGTGTTCTGCCCGGCGATGTTGCGGCGGATGTAATCCTCCTGCTGGCGGATGTAGTCCTGCTGCCGCTCGTAGTGCCGCTCGGCGATCTCCAGCTCCTGCTCCTTCTTCTCGATGAACTCGGTGTAGTTGCCCTCGTAGACGCGGGAGCGCCCCAGTTCGATCTCCAGGATGCTGGTGGCCACGCGGTCCAGGAAGTAGCGGTCGTGGCTGATGACGGCCACCGTGGCCCGGGTGTCGTTCAGGAAGCCCTCCAGCCAGCGGAGGCTGGGCAGGTCCAGGTGGTTGGTGGGCTCGTCCAGCAGCAGCAGGTCCTGCCCCTGGAGGATGGCCTTCGCCAGCATCACGCGGCTCTTCTGGCCGCCGGAGAGCTCGTGGATGTTCTTCTCCAGCATCTCCGCCGAGAAGCCCAGGGCGAAGAGGATGCTCTCGGCCCGGGAACGGATGGTGAAGCCGTCCTGGCGGTCGAAGGCCTCCTGGACCTTCTGGTAGCGGTCCATGACCTCCTCGAGGTCAACGCCGGGCTCCGCCATGCGGTGCTCCAGTTCCCGCATCTCATGCTGCAGGGACTCCACCTCCCCGAAGGCTGCGAGAGCCTCCTCCAGGATGCTGCCGTCGGTCTCGGGCTCCAGGTCCTGGGCGTAGTGGCCCATGCGGATGCCGCGCTCCGCGGTGGGGCGCACGACGGTCCCCTCGTCGAGCTCGAGCTGACCCAGCAGGACCTTGAAGAGGGTGCTCTTGCCCGCGCCGTTGCGTCCGATGACGCCCCAGCACTCGTCCTCCTGCAGAGCCCAGGTGACGTCCCTCAGGACTTCCTGGGGACCGAAGCGCAGGTGGGCGTGGTTGAGGGAAGCGAGCATCGTCGGAGCCTGGGTTGATAAAAAAGAATCGGCCACCTCGCGGTGGCCGATTTTGGTGGAGCTAAGCGGGATCGAACCGCTGACCTCTTGCATGCCATGCAAGCGCTCTCCCAGCTGAGCTATAGCCCCTTGGGGAATCCTTAGTCTCCCACGGGTCCGCGGGAATGGCAAGCGCAAAATTCAGGGTTTGCGCAGCTTCAGGATCTGGCCCACGGTGATCCGGTTGCGCCGGATCTTGTTCCAGCGGGCGAGATCGCTGACATTGATCCCGTAGCGCTCCGCGATGGAGAAGAGCGTCTCGCCCCGCTTCACCGTGTGGCTGGAGGGCTTGGCGGGCAGTTCCGCGGCGCGGGAGGGCCTGGAAGGCACGGCGGGCGGCCTGCTCAGCTCCCTCGGCGAGGCGGCGCCGGCGGCCGGCGCATCCGGGGTGGGCCGGGAAGGGATGGCCGGCAGCTCCTGCAGGGGGCGCTCGACGATCTCCTGCTCCCGCAGGGTAAGCGGCTTGAGGTCGCGCTGGTCGATGGCGATCGGCGCGGCGGGCGGCACCTGGATGCGGCGACCCGCCCGGAACTGGGCCTTGGTCATGCCGTTGGTGGCCAGCAGGTCCGCGGGGCTCACGTCGAAGTGGGCGGCCACCTTGGCCAGCGTATCCCGCTTGCGGATGACGTACGTCTGGAAGTCCAGCCGCTGGCCGGCGGGGATGCTCGCCAGCGCGCGGTAGGTGTCGCCGCTGGTGCCGGGGGGGACGCGCAGCGTGTAGCGCCCGGGGGGCGTCGTGTCGCGGAGCAGCTCCGGATTGAGATCCTTCAGCTCGTCCACGTTGGTCCCGGCGAAGCGCGCCAGCACGCCGAGGCTCGTCATGCGGTCCACGTCCACGGTCTCGTAGGCGTAGGGCGTCATCTGGACCACGTTGAGCCCGTAGCGCTCCGGGAAACGGCCCACCAGGATCGCGGCCAGCAGCTTGGGCACGTAGTCCTTGGTCTCGTTGCGCAGGTAGCCGCTCCGGGCCATATCCCAGAAGTTGTAGGTGCCAAGGCCGCCCGCGGCCCGGTCCAGGGTGAGGGGACCCGCGTTGTAGCCGGCCACGGCCAGGTACCAGTCGCCGCTGGCCTCGTAGAGGTGCCTGAGATAGCGGGCGGAAGCTCGGCAGGCCTTCACCGGATCGCGCCGTTCCTCGACCCAGGCGTTGCCGTCCAGGCCGAAGAGGCGGCCAGTGGAGCGGATGAACTGCCACATGCCCACGGCCTTGGCCGTGCTCCGGGCGGAGTTCTTGAAGCCGGACTCGATGAGGGCCAGGTACGCGAGGTCCTGGGGCACCCCCTCCTCCTGGAAGATCTGGCGCGCCATGGGCAGGTACTGGGTGCCCCGGGACAGGGAGCCCTCCATGAAGCCCCGCAGTCCGTGGGTGAAGTTGTAGACCCAGGAGAGCACCTTGTCGTTCAGGTCGATGGGAAAGTCGAACACGGCGCCCTGCTCGGCCGCCTGCACCTGGGCCAGCTGCGCCTTCAGGTCGTCGCCCGAGAGGCTCACGGCCTCGGTCGCCATGCGGATGCCGTCTTCCGGCCCGGTGGGGTTCTCCTCGTCCAGGACCTTGCGGACGGCCGACAGCCGCTCCAGGAGGGCCTGCTCCTCGGGCTTCGAGAGGAGGCCCTCCGACAGGCCCCCCACCAGATCGTCCGCCTCGTCGGCCCGGGCCTCGGCGGTACTCCAGTCCTCGGCCCGGACGGCCTTCTCGGCGGCGTCCACGAGGAGCTTGAGCTTGGCCGTGCCGGTCTCCGTCGTCGTGAGCGGAGTGCGGACCTTGGGGGCCGGCGGGGTCTGGGAGTACAGGCCGATCCCCGCCCCCATCGCGCCGAAGGCGAGGATGAGGAACGGGGACCGGCCGTGGATCCGGAAGCCCACTCAGTGGGCCTCGGAAGCGACGTGGGCCTCGTAGGCGGCGGCGTCGAGCAGCTCGGCGTTCACCGCGCCCTCCAGGCGGATCTTGATCATCCAGCCCTTGGCGACGGGATCCTCGTTCACGTACTCGGGGTGGGCTTCGAGGTCGGCGTTGACCTCGGTGACCTCGCCGGCGGTGGGCATGTAGCACTCGGAGACGGTCTTCACGGACTCGACCGTGCCGAACTCGTCGCCGGCGCCGAACTTCTCGCCCACTTCGGGCAGGTCGACGAAGACCACGTCACCCAGGGCTTCCTGGGCGTAGTTGGTGATGCCGATGACGGCGGTGCCGTCGCCCAGGGGCTTCACGAACTCGTGGTTCTTGGTGTATTTGCAATCGGCGGGGAACATGGGTCCTCCAAGGGGATGGGAACAGTGTAGTGGAACTTGGTCCGGATGAGGGTGCGGGGCTACAGGAACGACTTGAGGGCCTTGCGGGCGGTGCGGTCGGGGCGCACATCCGTCTCGATGACCACCTGGATCGAACGCTTGGCGTCCTTGAGCTCCACGGTGGTGCCGGGGGCGAGCTTCGCATTGACCTTGATGAAGCCGCAGGCGAGGCCCTTGATGGCGAGCCCGGCGGGCTTGTCGGGGGTGGCCAGGCTGTAGATCTTCCCTTCGTGGCGGCCGATGGCCATGTCCGTGGCGCAGGTCAGCACGGTCCCGATCTCGCGGCCGTCCAGGAAGACCTTGGCATCGTGGCCGTCCACCTTGCGGAGGTCGTGGCCGACGAAGGTCAGGGTCCAGTCCGCGGTGGGCGCGGCCTTCTCGAGCGCCGCGGAACCCAGGAACGCCTTGGTGAAGGCGCCGGTGGGGGCGAAGGGCAGCGCGAAGGGCCAGGGGTTGTTGATGCAGGGCCAGTGGCCGATGTCCTGGTGCGAGAGGGGCAGCACGGCGCCGGTGCGCAGCGAGTCGCGGGAGGCGAGACCGCACGCGGTCAGGCCGAACTCCGCGCCCGCGGCCATCACCGCTTCCCAGAGCTTCACGGTCTGGGCGCGCTCCACGAACATCTCGAAGCCCACCTCGCCGGTGTAGCCGGAGCGGGAGAGCAGGACCGGGGTGCCGTCCAGCATCTGGACCTGGCCGGCCAGGGTGGAGGCGGGATCGAAGTGCCCCTTGGCGGAGAAGTAGGGGAGCTTGTCGAACACGGCCTCGGGGTTCTTCAGGACCTTGGCCATGGTCTTGATGGCGGCCGGACCCTGGATGTCGATCTTGCCGACCTTGTCGGTGAGGTCCACGATCTTCACGTCGCGGCCCTTGGCCTGCTCGGCCAGGTGGCGGGAGACGGGGCCGCCCTGGCTGGCGTTGACCTCGACCATGTACTCGCCGTCCTTGATCTTGTAGACGATGCTGTCGTCGATGGCGTGGCCGTGCTCATCGAGGAAGAGGCCGTACACGCACTTGCCCTCGGTGAGGGGGGCGTTGTCCTTGCCCACGCAGCCGTCGAGGTTGCGCGTGAAGCACCACTGCAGCAGCTCGTAGGCGTCCTTGCCGAACACGCGGATGGTCGCCATGTGGCTGGTGTCGAACAGGCCGGCCTGGGAGACGACCGCCAGATGCTCGTTGCGCGCGCTGGCGTACCAGACGGGCATGAGGTAGTCGCCGAACTCGACGATGTTGGCGCCGTGCGCCTTGTGCCAGTCGAACAAAGGGGTCTGCTTCTTTGCCGAAGTCATAGCCGTCTCCCTGTGGGTTCTGTTACGAATTGCTTCCATTCTAGTTCATGCATGTGACAAACGAATCAAGAAGTTGGTCACAATCCATTCCATTTGTCAGGCTCTTTTGAGCCAGGGCAGCAGCCCAGTCAAGTGCCACTCCAGGGACCAGGTCCCGTTTTTTTCACTTTCCGCCTCAAGGCGGACGCCCACCGGAAGGACCATGACGCCGTTCTGCGCCGCCCGGTCCAGCTCGGCGGCGTAGTCCGGATCGATCTCCCGGGCGGCGTCGAAGGCCCGGACATCGTCGCGGTTCAGGAAGAACACGACGGCGGCCCGGTGGCCTTCGGCGACCATGCCCTGCAGCTCCCGCAGGTGCTTGGTCCCGCGGCTGGTGACGGCATCTGGAAAGCAGGCCGTCCCATCCAGGTTCAGGGTGCTGTTCTTGACCTCCAGGTAGACCAGGCGCCCCTCGCCATCCCTCGCCAGGACATCGATCCGGCTGGACTCGGCACCGTAGCGGACCTCCGTGCGCACATCGTGCAGGCCGGCCAGGCCCGGCAGCCGGTCCAGGCGCGCCGCTTCCGCCACGACCTTGTTGGGAATGCCGGTGTCGACGCCGACCCAGGCCTTCTCCCTCCGGCAGGCCAGCCAGGTGTACTTCAGCTTCCGGTCAGGATTCGCGGCGGGCTCCAGCAGCGTCAGGTCCCCGGGCGCCCAGCACGACCGCATGGTGCCCGTGTTGGTGCAGTGGGCGGTGACCACGGAGCCGTCCTCCAGCGCCACATCCGCCAGGAAGCGCTTGTAGCGCTGGAGGATCCGCCCTGGTATGAGCCCCGTCCTGGAAACCATGGCACCAGTATGCGCCGGAAGCCCCCTCCCCTTGACAAATGACCATGAGTCATCAAATTATTGACCATCGGTCAGCCATGAAACGTGCACGCCAGGATCACCAGAAGCTGGAGCGGCGCGAGGCCATCCTCGCGGCGGGCCTCGCCCTGCTGGACGAGCTGCCCTTCCAGGAGATCACCATGACGCGGATCGCGGAACGCGCCGGAGTGGTCAAGGGAACGCTGTACCTGTACTTCGCGACCCGGGAGGAGCTGTTCCTGGAGCTCCTCGGGGAACAGCTCCACGACTGGTTCTGGGACCAGGAGAGCCTGGCCGGGAACCTGCCCCGGGCTTCGCGGCTGGACGCCGCCGCCCGGCAGATCGGGGCGTCCGTGCGGCAGCGTCCCGTCCTCCGCGGCCTCCTGGGCGTGCTGGACAGCCACCTCCTGCACAATGTCCCGGAGCCGGCGGTGCGGGCGTTCCAGGAGGAGCTGCGCAGGCGCGCCCATGCGCTGGGCACTCTCTGGGAGCGGGCCCTGCCCTTCCTCCGACCCGGCCAAGGGTTTGCATTCCTCGTCCGGACGATGGCCCTGGTCACGGGACTGCAGGGACGCTTCGCCGACCCGGAGCTGCTGACGGAGAGCCTGCGCCTCCTGCTGCTGGGCCTGCGGGAGGCCAACCGGGGGTAGGACCCCGTTCAGTCCTGCCAGGATGCCAGGATGCGCTGGATGGCCTGGGCCAGGTCGTCGGCCACCAGGTCGGCGAGGGAGGGATCCGCCTCGTGGCCGTAGCCGGTCCTCACCAGGGCCACACGGCAGCCCGCCCGCCGTCCGGCCTCGAGGTCGATGGCCTTGTCGCCGATCATCCAGGAGCGGGCGAGGTCGAGCCCGTGCTCGGCGGCGGCCCGCACGAGCATGCCCGGATTCGGCTTGCGGTCCGGATGGTCCGGGTGGGCGTATTCGCCGATCCCGTGCTCATGGTACGGGGCGGCATAGGTGCCATCCAGGTGGGCGTTCCCTGATCGGAGCAGCTCGGCGATGCGGTCCGTGACCGCCTGGAAGTCCCCCCAGCCGTACTTGCCGCGCCCGATGCCGGCCTGGTTGGTCACCACGATCACCGGGATCCCCCGGCGGTTGAGCTCGGCGATGGCCCCGACCGCCCCCTCGAAGAGGAGAACCTCCTCCGGCCGGTGCAGGTATCCCACCTCCACGTTGAGGGTCCCATCGCGATCCAGGAAGACGGCCGGCCTCATGCGCCCTCCTCGCCGCCGAACCAGGGATGGGCCTGGTAGTCCTGGACGAGGCCGCTCACCAGCACCTTGACGATGATCATCAGCGGCACGGCGAAGACGAGCCCGGGCAGCCCGAAGGCAAACCCGAAGCAGAGGATGGCCAGGAGGACCTCCAGAGGATGGAGCCGGCTGGCGCGTCCCACCCAGACCGGCGTGAAGTACAGGGCCTCGGCCTTCTGGACGGCGGTGAACAGCACGGCGATGACAGTCAGGCGTCCCCAGGTCGCCCCGGTGAGCCCCGCCAGGGCCAGGGCGGGGAGCAGGGCCGTCCCGTAGGGCGAGTAGGGCACGATGTTGGAGATCCCCGCCACGAAGCCGAGCAGCCAGGGGTGCGGGGCCCCGGTCAGCCGGAAGGTGAGGCCCTGGAGGATGGCCATGACCAGGGCCACCGCGATCTGGCCGCGGATGTAGCCGCCCAGCCGCAGGTGGATCTCAGCGACCGTGGCCCGGATCCGGGGTCGATGCCGCGGCGGCACCAACCCGTCCAGCCGCTCCAGGAACTCCGGCCCCTCAGCCAGGAAGTAGTAGACCAGCACGGGCACCAGCAGGAAGGACATCGCCTGGAGGGCGAACGAGAGCGCACCGGAGCCTGCCCCCAGCACACCCTTCAGGAGCACCGTGGCGTCGAGCTCGCCGAAGGCCCGCCCGACCCGCTCCACGATCCAGGGGTGGGCATCCATCCAAGGCTTCCAGCGGTGCTCCATGGCCTGCCTCCAGGCGGGGAAGCCCTCCACCAGCCGGTCGGCCTGGTCGATCAGGAAGGGAATCGCCAGGCCCAGGAGCAGGCCGAGCAGGGCCAGGGTCCCCAGGACCACCAGGAGGGCCGCCCACCCACGCCGGATCCGGCGGGCCAGGAGCTCGACCACCGGCACCTGGAGGTAGGCCAGGACCATCGCGAGGAAGAAGGGCGCCAGGGCGCTCCGCAGCAGCCAGACCGCCAGCACCAGCCCGATCCCGACGGCGAACGCGAGGACCGGGATGCGGGACCGGATCGCCGCCAGGCTCACTGGGGCTCCGTCCGCTGGACCGTCGCCCGGAAGAAGTAGTGGGTCCCGGAGGCCAGTACGAAGGCCGCCACAAGATAGAAGATCCAGGGCACGAGGAAGCGGTACCAGGGTTCCGGGCCCAGCGCGTTGAAGAGCAGGGTCACGGAGATCGCCACCAGCTGCACGGCGGTGGTCAGCTTGCCCAGGGGCGTCGGCCGGAACCGGGACGGGTCGAAGTGGCCGGCCGACATCAGCGCCACCAGCGAGATGATCACGTCCCGGCTGATGGCGAGGATCGCGACCCAGGCGGGGATGCGGATCGCCAGGTGACCGATGGGCATGGCCAGCAGCACGAAGGCGGTGGTCATCAACAGCTTGTCGGCGGCGGGATCCAGCACGGCTCCCACGGTGGACTTCTGGTTGAACCGCCGCGCCACGTAGCCGTCCAGCATGTCCGTGAGGCCCGCCGCCGCGAAGATGACACAGGCCTCCACGCCGTAGCCGTACCAGACCGCGATGGCGAACACCGGAACGGCCAGGATCCGGAGCAGCGTCAGGATGTTGGGAAGGGTCAGGTACATGGTCTCCGAGTCATCGTTTCATCATCTGGACATCCGGAACAGGGTCTTGTGACCGAAATCCCGCGGATTGCCTTGCCCGGGCCGGGCACCCACGTAAACTGGGAATGGAGTTGAGAATATGTCTCACTATCAACCAACCCATCTCAGTGACCTCCAGCCGGGCCAGGAGGCCACGGTCGTCCAGGTGAAGGCCCAGGGGCCGATCCGCCGCCGGCTGCTGGAGATGGGCTTCATCCGCGGGGCCCACCTGAAGGTGGAGAAGCTCGCCCCCCTGGGGGACCCCATGGAGCTGGTGATCAAGGGCTACCACCTGAGCCTGCGCAGGGACGAGGGTGCCTGCATCCTCGTTTCCCGGCTCGAGGCCGCGAGGCCCCAGTGATCAGGGTCTGCCCGGTGCCGCAGGAGGCCCGGCCTCCCAGGCATGCTGGGTCCCGGGTCCCCGCCTCCGACGCCGGCCGGACAGGGAGACACGCATGAGCCACATCCCCGGAATGCAGACCTGGATCGTCCTCGCCCTGGCCGCCGCTGCCGCGCTCTACCTGCTCAGGGGCGCCCTGAAGGCGGGGACCGAGGGCGGCTGCGCCACCGGCTGCGGCTCCTGCCGGAAGGCCTGCTCGGCACGCACCCTTGCGGCCAGGCTGGAGGAGAAGGACTAGCTCAGCCGGTCGCTGTCCTTGAGCTCGCCGGCATCGATGAGATTGATGATGTAGCGCTGCAGCTCGTCGTCCCCCAGCACGCCGCGCCGCTGGAGGAGCCTGATCAGGCCCAGCACCAGGGTGCGGGTCTGGAACGACTCCAGGCGGCGGGTCTGGGCGGAGGCCGCGGACCGGGCATGGATGATCATCGGCTCTGGAGAGGCCTCGGCGGCATCGGTCGGCAGCTCCACCAGGTCATCGTCCCCGGCGAAGAAGCTGAAGGGGTTCGCGGGGGGCTGTCCGGCGGCGTCGAAGAAGGGATCGCGGCCGTAGTCCCGGGTGGGGGCGGGGACATGGGGGGTCTTCACTTCCATGCTGGCCGGCTGGATATCGAACTGGACGGGGAGCGCCTCGTCCGTCACCGGACCGAGGTCGACGGTCTTGGCCTGGGCGGAGACCAGCTTCTTGTACTGCTCGGCGATGGCCAGCTTCAGGGATGAATATGAGGCGACCACCGGTTCGATGTTCATGCCGGAGGCGAACCGCGCGCTGTCCACGGCGTTCAGGTCCGAGGGATCCGTCATGGCCAGGACCAGGGACTTGGGCTCCTTGATGGCCACCGGGAGCACATTCAGCTGGTCCGCAAGCCGCTTCGGGATGCGCTGCAGGACGGCCACCGGGACATCCAGCGTCTTGGGATCCAGCCTGGGCACCCCCGTCTTCTGGGCGAGGAAGTCCATGAGCAGTTCCTCGCTGACGAAACCCAGGGCCACCAGGTTGCTGCCCATGCGCCCGCCGGAGATCCGCTGGTGCCGCAGCGCCTCCTGGAGCTGGGCCTGGGTGATAATGCCCGCTTCGACCAGCAGCTCACCGATTTTCTTCGTCTCCGGTTGCATGGGGCACAACCTTTCTGTGGGTCAAGGATCGAACAAGTCTACATTTATCGAAGGCCAGGCGCCAGATTGATGCGGAGGTCAAATGGATCAGGCATCCGAAGGGCTTATGAGATCGGCGCTCCACGATCTGGCCAACGCGCTGTCGGGTCTCCAGGGCATCCTCGAGCTGAGCGATCCCATGCGGCCCCTCACCCCGCGCGAGCGGGGCCGGATGGAGGCGATCCTGGCCGAAGGGATGACCACCCTGGACCGCGCCCGCCACCTGGCCATGGGTTCCCTGCCCGAGGCCGCCCTCGAACCGGGCGAGACCTGGCGCCTGAGCCTGGCCGAGGCCCTGGAGCCGCTCTCGACGATCTTCCGCTGCCCCTTCGAGATCACCTACACCGGAGACCCCGCCCACGACCGCTGGCCCGGTGAGCTGGGCCGGGGCTACGTCCTGGCCCTCGCCCGGCAGCTCCTGCCCTACGCCCAGGGTGGCCGGATGGGCCTGGGCTGCACCGCCGATGCAGGCGAGTGGCGCATCCTCTGGACGCCCGCCTCGGTCCTGCCCGACAGCCTCTCTGCCGACCAGGAGGCGCGTCCGCGGGACATCAGCTCCCGCTGGGCCATCCGGGTAGGTACGTCCCTGGGCGCGGCCCTCTCCCTGGAAGCCGGAGGCCTGGCGGTGCGGATCCCGAGGTTCTGAGGCCATGCCGCCCCCCCGGACAGCGATGGACCTGAAGGCCGGCCTCGAGCGGATCCGGGCGAAGTACGAGAGGCCGGACGCCCTGGCCATGGACCCTCTCTCCATCCCGCTGCGCTACCGGGAGGACTCCGACCGGGAAGTGGCCGCCTGGGTGGCCGCCCACCTCGCCTACGGCCGGGTCGCACCGATGCTGCGGGCCATCGCGGCGGCCCTCGAGCCGCTGGGACCGTCCCCCTCCGGCTGGCTGCGCCGGGCGAAGGCGGGCGACCTCGCGGACCTCGGCGCCGGCCTGGCGGCCTGGAAGTGGCGCTTCCACACCGGGCCGGACCTGGTGGCCTGGCTGGCGGCCTGGCAGCGCCTGGACGCGGAGAGCGGCCAGGGCCTGGAAGCCCACCTCCTGCCCGCCCCCGGCGTGGCCGCGGATGCGCAGCTCTCGGCGCTCGTCCAGCGGCTCCGGCGGGAGCTGCCGACCAGTCCCGGCCTGCGGTTCTCCCTGCCGGATCCCCAGGCGGGATCGGCCTGCAAGCGCTGGCGCATGTTCCTGCGCTGGATGGTCCGGACCGGCTGGCCCGACCTGGGCCTCTGGCGCCGCTACCCCGCGGACGCCCTTGTGATCCCCCTGGATACCCACGTGGCCCGAGTCTCCCGGTTCATCGGGCTGACGCACCGGGCCACCCCGGACGGACGGATGGCCCAGGAGATCACCAGCGCCCTCCGCTCCGCCGATCCCGGGGATCCGCTGAAGTACGACTTCGCGCTGTCGCACCTCGGCATCCTGGGTGACTGCCCGGGGGTGCGGCGCCTGCCCGGGTGCCGCTCCTGCCCGCTGGTGGGCGTCTGCCGGGCAGGCAAGAACGGTCGCTGATCACGCGAGTATTTTGGAGCAATCGGGGGCCTTGCCGGTAAACTGGACTGGAGCAGTCGCCAGGAGCGGCGGCGCTGCGCCTCCCGCGCGCCCCGTCTGACAAGTTCCGTGGATCGGCCGGCGGACCGGCCTCGCGGCAAGGCTGCGTTCCAGAAGCAAACACCCGGCCCGAGGCCACCGAACGCACGACCCAAGGAGACTTCCATGATCATCCTGACCCTGAACGCGGGTTCCAGCTCCCTCAAGTTCAACGTGATCAACATGGCGACCGAGGACTCCCTCGCCGACGGCATCGCCGAGCGCATCGGCCTGTCCGAGGGCTTCGTCCGCTGGACCATCCAGGGCGAGAAGGGCCGCCTCGAGCTGGACATGAAGGATCACAAAGAGGCCCTGACCGCCATCATGGACAAGCTCCACGAGACCGTGCTCAAGGGCCAGGACGTCGCGGCCGTCGGCCACCGCGTGGCCCACGGCGGCCCGAACTTCGGCGATCCCATCGTGGTCAACGACGCCATCCTGCAGGAGATCGAGGAGCTGGCCTTCTACGCCCCCCTGCACAACCCGGCCAACGCCATGGGCATCAAGACCGCCCGCGAGATGTTCCCCAAGGTGCCCCACGTCGCCGTGTTCGACACCGCCTTCCACCACAGCATGCCCGACTACGCCTTCACCTACGGCCTGCCCTACGACCTCTGCCAGAAGCTCGGCCTGCGCCGCTACGGCTTCCACGGCACCAGCCACCGCTACGTGGCCGACCGCACGGCCGCCCTGCTGGGCAAGCCCATCGAGCGGCTGAAGATCGTGACCTGCCACCTGGGCAACGGCTCCTCCATCACGGCCGTGGACCGGGGCAAGAGCGTGGACACCAGCATGGGCCTGACCCCGCTGGAAGGCGTCATCATGGGCACCCGCAGCGGCAACGTGGATCCCGGCGTCCTGATCACCGTCATGGAGAAGGAGGGCCTCGACGCCAAGGGCATGAACGCCATCCTCAACAAGCAGTCCGGCCTGCTGGGCGTTTCCGGCATCAGCAGCGACTGCCGCGAGATCGAGACCCAGTGGGAGGCCAAGACCAGCGAGCGCGCCCGCCTGACCATGGAGGTGCTGGGCTACGGCGTGCTGAAGTACATCGGCGCCTACGCCGCCGCCATGGACGGCATCGACTGCATCACCTTCACCGCCGGCATCGGCGAGAACGGCCCCATGCTGCGCTCCTGGATCTGCACGCGGCTCGCCAACCTCTACGGCATCAAGCTGGACGAGAAGATCAACAACACCCGCCGCAAGGACGACCGCCTCATCTCCACCCCCGAGTCCCGCACCGCCGTGGCCGTCATCCCCACCAACGAGGAGCTGGCCATGGCCCGCTTCGCGGCCAAGTTCGCCTAGTCGCGGACCACTCACGGGAAAGGGCCCTCCGGGGCCCTTTCCCGTTCTAGGGATGGAGGATGAAGTCGAGGGCCTCCTCGAGCCTGGCATCCATATCGGCGGGGATGGCGTGGCCGATGCCCGGGTTTCGCAGGAAGGCTTGGGCGATGCCCGCCTCCCGCAGCAGGTCGGCGAGGGCCACCTGGTCCTCGACTTGGCCGGACAGCTCGCCCTCGAGGAGCACGACCCGCGTCCCCACGGCGGCGGCGCGGGCCAGCGTCTCCGGCTTCTCGCTGCCGGTGCTGGCCGGGCAGAGGGCGATGACGCCCTTCAGGGGCAGGCCGCCGTCGAACAGGAGGTCCACGGAGGCCATGGCGCCGCCGGAGAACCCGCCCAGCACGACGCACCGCTCGTCGATCCGGCACTGTTCCGCGACCTTGCGCATCATGCCGTGGATCTCGCTCCGGCTCCGGCCGTAGTCCCGGGTCCAGCCGAAGCCGCCGGTGCACTCCACCCGGGAGGACTGCATGTAGCAGACGACGAAGCCCCGCCTGAGATAGGGCCCGGCGCTCCACTCGTGCACCATCGTGTCGAGGTGGCAGCCGTTCCCGTCGCCGTGCAGCACGATCGCCAGCGGATGGGGCCGCGAGGCGTCGTGCCCCGGCGGGGTCACGACCTGGAAGCACGGCAGGGACTCGACCTGGGCCCGGTCCCGGTTGCCCCGGTTCCGGCGGTCCAGCTCCGCATAGCCCGGCAGGGACCGGATGACATCCCAGCTCTTCCAGTAGATCGAGTAGAACCGTCCGGCGGCGAGCCCTTCATCCATGAGCTCCAGGCAGCGCTCGAGGTGACCCTGCTCCCGGTGGCAGGCGAGCCGGTAGGCCTCCAGTTCCACGGAGCGCTCGGGAAAGGCCTCGAGGCCGTGGTCGATGAGTCCCAGCGCCGCCTGGAAGTCCCGCGCCTCGAAGCGCGCGTCGATCCGCGCATCCAGCAGCTTGTAGTTCCGGTAGTCCATCCTTCCTCCCGAGCGCACAGCCTGTGCAGCGTGATTCTCGGGAGGCAACTGGGACAGATACCTGTCAGGGTTCCTGGCCGTATTTCCGGATCCCCAGGGAGAGCTTGGCCCGGATGGAGGCCACCAGGGCCGGAGGCGACTTCACCGTAACCTGCTCCACATTGCGGAAGGCCAGGTGCTCGAAGTAGTCGAGCCGCCTGCGGACCAGGCGCACCTCCAGCCGGCCGCCGGCCAGCGGGGTGATATCGGCTCCGCGCATGGCCTCGTCCGCCTCGACCAGGTCGAAGAGCCTGGGGTCCATCTCCAGCAGGATCTCCTGGAGCGGTTCCCCGGGGGCCGCGTCCGGCGGGCCGGCCAGCGCCTCCTCCTGCAGCAGGCCCGCGCTCCGGATCCGGTCCAGGCGGAAGGTGCGCTGCTCGTTGCGCAGGTGGCAGTGGGCGTACAGGTACCAGCACCCGTCGACATAGACCAGCTCGAGGGGGGTGACCTCCCGCTCGGAGAGCTCGCCGCGCAGGGGCGTGAAATAGGCCAGCCGCAGCCTGCGCCGGTCCGCGAACGCCTCGATCAGCAGCGAGAAGATGCCCTCGGGATAACGCTCGGGGAGGACGGCCCCCATGTCGAAGCGGATGCGCGCGATGGCCGCCTGGAGCCGTTCCGAGTCGCCCCGGCAGATTTCGAGGAGCTTGTGCCCGAGGGTCCGGATCCCGCCCAGGAACTCCTCCATGTGGAGCTGCTCCGCGAACTTCAGGAGCATCAGCAGGACCAGGATCTCGCGGTCGTTGAGCCGGATGGTCGGCAGGAAGTACGAGGGATCGATCTCGTAGCCTCCGTCCGCGCCCTCATGCACCGTGACCGGGACCCGGATCTCGCCCAGGGCGGTCATGTCCCGGTAGATGGTCCGGGGAGAGACCTCCATGTAGCGGGCCAGCTCGGCCGCGGTCATCTTCCCCCGCTGCTTGAGGGTCATGATGATCCAGTTCAGGCGCTCCGCCTTCTTCATCGCGGGGGCTTCATCGCGCAGACGGGGCTGCCCGGTGCCGGCGGGCCCGGGCGGAGGCGTGGTCCCTGACGGGGAGCTCCCCTTGGTTGAGCTGCATCCATCCATGGTGGCCCGGCCCCCGGGTTCCTGCCAAGCGCACGGTCCAGGGGGCCGCGACGTCTTCGCCGATCCCCTCGCACCGTTCGCCGATCCGCCCTGCAGCTACGACGGGTGGGTACCCTGGCCGGCTTCTCGGCTGACTATCCTTCGAATGGGGACCAGGCCCGGCAGGGAGGTCCAGAGAAAAGGAATGGACATGCAAAGGCGCTGGTGGATCGCGGGATTTGCGGGGCTGGCCGTGGCCGGCGCCCTGGTCGTGGCGGCCAGGATGCGTGCCGGGACCTCCGGGGCCCAACAGGAGCTGCCCTTCCGGGTCGGCCAGGTCCTCAGGGACGACCTGCAGGTCAGCGTGAAGGAGGTGGGCATCGTGGATCCGCTCACCAAGGTGGAGGTGAAGTCCGCAGTCTCGGGCAAGGTCGTGAGTCTCAAGGTGCGGGAGGGTGCCGAGGTCAGGCCGGGCGAGCTGCTTGCGGAGGTGGAGCCCGACGTGAACCAGGCCCAGACCCTCTCCGATGTCCAGGGCAGCCTCTCCCAGGCGCGGGTGAACTTCCGCAACGCCGAGCGAGACTTCGCCCAGCAGGAGGCCCTGTACCGGGAGGGCCTCATCTCCGAGCAGGCGTACCGGAGTGCCAGGACCTCCCGGGACATCGCCGAGGAGGTCTACAAGGCCGCCCGGACCCGGTACCAGATCGTCGAGGCCCGCGGCATCCCCATCAGCGGCAACGCCACCACCCAGCTCGCCCGGGTGACCTCGCCCATGGACGGCGTGGTGATCAAGAAGGGCGTGGAGCCGGGAGACACCATCACCAGCGGCGTCTCCAGCTACAACGCCGGCACGGTCGTCTTCACGGTGGCCGACCTGAAGTCGCTCATCGTGAAGGTGAACCTGAACGAGGTGGACATCGCGAAGGTCCGGGTGGGCCAGCCGGTCCGCATCACCCTGGACGCATACCCCCAGCGGGCCTTCAACGGCCGGGTCCGCTTCGTGTCCCCGGCCGCCGAGGTGGTGGACCGGGTGAAGGTCTTCAAGGTGGAAATCGCCCTGGACGAGCTCACGGAGGCCTTCCGCACGGGCATGACCACCAATGTCGAGATCCTGGGCGAGCGCAGGAACCAGGCCCTCTCCGTGCCGCTGGAGGCCCTCCAGCTGCAGGACGGCCGGACCGTGGTCTATCGGCTGAAGCCGGCCCTCTCACCCAGAGCGCTCACCCAGGCCCGGGAGGGCCTCTCGGGCCGCTCCAAGTTCGTCTGGCTCTCTGAGCACTGGCGGGAGTATTTCGACCCCGTTCCCGTCAAGGCCGGCATCGCCACCCTGGAGCGCGTGGAGATCCTGGAGGGCCTGAAGGGGGGCGAGACGGTCTGCCTGGAAGATCCGACCCGGAAGAAGGTCGAGAAGGACGAGGACAGCTTCTGATGGACGCGGTCATCGAAACCATGGGCATCACCAAGATCTTCGGCAGCGGCGGCAGCGAGGTCCACGCCCTGCGCGGCGTGGATGTCCGGGTGGAGCCCGGGGAGCTCGTCGCCCTGATCGGGCCCTCCGGCTCCGGGAAGTCCACGCTGATGGCCATCCTGGGCTGCCTGGACCGGCCCACGGGCGGTCGGTACCTCCTGGACGGCACCGAAGTACAGGAGCGCTCGGGCACCGAGCTGGCCTCCATCCGCAACGCGAAGATCGGCTTCGTCTTCCAGGCCTACAACCTGCTGCCGAGGGCCACCGTCCTGCGCAACGTCGAGCTCCCGATGCTCTACGCCGGGATCGGGCGGGAGGAGCGGCGGACCCGGGCCCTGGCGCTCCTGACCCAGGTGGGCCTCGAGGCCAAGGCGGAACGCTATCCCGCCGAACTTTCGGGGGGCCAGAAGCAGCGGGTCTCCATCGCCCGGGCCCTGGCCAACCGCCCCACCGTGCTGCTCGCCGACGAGCCGACCGGCGCGCTGGACTCCCACACCGGCGCCGAGATCCTGGCCCTGTTCAAGGACCTGAACCGCCAGGGCAACACGGTGATCCTCGTGACCCACGACCCGGGGATCGCGGCCCAGGCCCACCGGCGGATCCTGATCCAGGACGGCCGCGTGGCCGACGGAGCCTGAAGCCGTGGGCACCGGCATCCTCCTCGAACGGCTCCGCGAGGCCTGGATCGAGCTGCGGCAGAACCTCGGCCGCGCCCTCCTCCAGGGCCTGGGCGTCATCCTGGGTGTCGCCTCGGTGCTGGGGGGCTTCTCCATCTCCGACAGCCAGCGCCGGCGTTCCGAAGAGCTCTACGTCAGGCTCGGCGGCCTGGACAAGCTGGTCGTCCGCCCGGTGCCCCTGCCGGAGACCTCCAGGCCCACCGCACTGCAGTCCGCCAACCTCGGGCTCCGCGCCGAGGACGGCAGCCGGGGCCGGGCCCTGGACGCCGAGGCCGTCAAGGGGATCAGCCTCCAGCGCCAGGCGACCGTGCGGATCCGGTCCGAGTCCGCGGACCTGGAGCGCGAGGTGACCGGCATCGATGCGGACTTCCTGCCCCTGGGCGGCTATGCCCTCGGGGAGGGGCGCGGCTTTTCGCCCATGGAGGCGCACGAGGGCGCCCCGGTGGCCGTCCTGGGCACGGAGGCCGCGGCCAGGTTCTTCCCATCCGGAGACGCCGTGGGCCGCCGCCTCACCGTGGGCGGGATCCCGGTGCAGGTGGTGGGCGTGCTCCAGGAGCGGGTCTTCCGCTTCTCCGCGTCCGACCGCAACCTGTTCGCCCGCCGCAACAGACTCATCGCGATGCCCGCCCGGTTCGTCCAGAAGCGGCTGCAGGCTGATTTCCAGCAGCGAGTGGACCTGGTGTCATTCAAGGTCCCGGAGCTGGGCGCCCTGCCCCGCTTCTCCCAGGCGCTCACCACCCTGCTCAAGAGCAGCCACCGCCTCCAGGAGGACTTCCGCCTGGACGACGTCAGCCGCCGCGTCCGCAAGGCCCGCAGCCAGGAGGACGTGTACGACCTGATCTTCCTCCTCTCCGGCCTCCTCGCCCTCGTGGGCGGGGGGATCGTGAACGTGAACATCCAGATGGCCTCCCTCCGGGAGCGGATCCACGAGGTCGGGCTGAAGATGGCATTGGGCGCCTCCGGCAGGGAGATCTTCCTGGGCTTCGTGACCGAGTCCCTGCTGCTCACCGGCCTGGGCTCCCTGGTGGGCCTGGTGACCGGCACCGCCTTCTCCTGGGCGATCACGCGCATCCTGGAGATCCCGCTGGCCATGCGGCCGTCCAGCTTCGCCTGGGCCTTCGCCCTCGCGGGCGTCACCGGCTTCCT
This sequence comes from uncultured Tolumonas sp., assembly GCF_963556105.2. Lineage (NCBI taxonomy): Bacteria > Pseudomonadati > Pseudomonadota > Gammaproteobacteria > Aeromonadales > Aeromonadaceae > Tolumonas > uncultured Tolumonas sp. Next base: position 75,829 of record NZ_OY829945.1, on the reverse strand, counting down.
CTTCGCCCTGTACCCGGCCTGGAAGGCCAGCCGACTGTCCCCGATGGAAGCCCTGCGCTATGAGTGAGCATCCCTTCACCTCCCGAAGTTCCCCGCTGGCCCGTCGCCTGCGCCACCAGGCGGCGCTCGGCCTGGAGATCGTGGCCAGCGGCCTTTCCGAGCTCTGGGCCCACAAGCTGCGCTCCTTCCTGACCCTCACCCTGCTCATGCTGGGCGTCTTCGCCCAGGTGGTGCTCACATCCGTGCTGGACGGGGTGGTCGACAAGGTCCGCACGGGGTTCGCCGGCATGAGCTGGGACGGGACCCTGGTGCTGGCTGCGAAGGCGCCGCAGACGACCCTGGAGAAGAACCGGTTCGCCATCAGCCCGGGTCTCCGGATCGAGGATCTGCCCCGCCTGACGGTGCCGGACCCGCGGATCATGGCCTTCCTTCCGCGCGCCACGCGGGAGTCGGCGATCCGGGTCGCCCACGGCTCCGAGACGGCCTACGTCTCCGGCGTCACCCCGAACTACGCCGCCACCATGAACCGCCGGATCGCGTCGGGACGTGGGCTCACGGACGAGGACCAGCGCCAGCGCCGGCCGGTGGCCGTGCTGGGATCGACCTTCGCATCCAAGCTGCTGGGGGGGGTGGATCCCGTGGGCCGGAAGGTGATGGTGGAAGGCGTCGCCTTCCAGGTGGTCGGCGTGCTGGCTCCCCTGACGATCTTCAACGACGATGCCTATGCCGACGCCAACGGGATCCTGGTTCCCCTGGAGGCCTACATGGACCGGCTGGAGCCCACCCACCGGCTGGACCAGCTGGGCGTCAAGCTGTTCTCCAGCAGAGATCTCAAGGCGGTCTCGGCCCTCATGGTGGACCGGGCGCGCCAGGCCCACCACGGGGTCGAGGACACCCGGATCCTGGACCTGAACGCCGAGGCGACCCGAAGCTACCGGAACTTCATGGCCGAGATGCGCAACTGGCGCATCGTGCTCGCCTGCCTCTCGGGGACCGTGCTCCTCGTCGGCGGCGTGGGCGTGCTCTCCGTGATGCTGATCTCGTTCTCGGACCGCCGCTACGAGGTGGGCCTGCGGAAGGCCGTGGGAGCGACGGATCAGGAGATCTTCATCCAGTTCCTCCTGGAGGCACTGATCCTGGCCGCCCTGGGGGCGCTGGGAGGCACGGGGCTCGGGGCGGCCGTCTGCCGGGCCATCGCGGACAAGTTCCCCTACGGCGTGGTGGTCAACCCCTTCGGGCTGGCCGTGGCGTGGCTGGTGGCCCTGGCCCTGGCGATCGCCTTCGGACTCTATCCAGCCCTCCGGGCCATGCGCCTGTCCCCGATCGAGGCCATGCGCTGAAGACGGCTCCCGGAGAAGATCGGGCGAGACTTTGCCTGGACACGGTGCCGGGAACCGGTATTCTCAAGAGGTTGGGCTTGGTGACATGGCCCGCGGAGGAGTGTTCCTGAACTATGAGCAAGCGTAGCCTCGGCAGCCTGGCCGATCTTGCGAAGATCCTGGAAGAAGCTTCCAATCCCGAGTCCGAAGTGCGGGAAGACCGCAAGGAGAACAAGCCGAAGCCGACTGCGGCCCACCGCACCGGCACCAAGCAGACCCGCGTGGTGGATCCGAAGCGCAAGGCCTGGTACGAACGCCGGCTCCGCGAGCAGGCGGCCGGAATTACCACGGTCCCGAGCGCCAGTGCACCCGCCGCTCCCGAGAGCGCCAAGGACCCCGCCCTGACCAAGGCCGCCGCCGTGCGCCTGGGTACCAACCTGCTGGAGACCCTGGCCGCCGCCAGGGACGCGAAGCCCAAGGCGGATGCGAAGAAGGCCGAGCCCTGGCGCCGCAAGCCGGGCGATCCCCTGTTCTAGCCGCCTTCCCGGGATACGTGGAATCAATCCCCTGGCATCCCCTGCCGATAGGTGGGCAGACCGGGAGAAGGGTTGTCTAGGCATTCATGGGGGAGCCTCTTGGGGAGGGTCGCCGCCGCGCTGGCGGCCGCGTTGCTCTGTGCGGAAGCCCTCGCCGGGCAACCCCTGACGATCTACACCGAGGTTTCTCCCCCCTTCCAGTCCCTGGACGCCCAGGGGCAGCCGGCCGGGTTCGCCTGTGAGGTCGTGAAAGAGCTCCAGCGGCGCACCGGCAGCCAGGATCCCATCCAGGTGGTCCCCTGGGTGCGAGGCTACCTTGCGGTGCAGAACGAGCCGTACGTCGCCCTCTTCAGCATGGCCCGCACGAAGGAGCGTCTCCCGCTCTTCCGGTGGGTGGGTCCCCTGGCGGATCTCCACTACGCCTTCTTCGTCACGGTCGACTCGAGGATCGTCATCCGCAGCATGGAGGATGCGCGCCGCCTGCGCCTGATCGGCGTCTACAAGGAGGACGCCCGGGACCAGTACCTCACGGCGCAGGGCTTCCGCAACCTGGACCGCTCCGTGGATGCGCTGATCCCCCTGCGGAAGCTCCTGGCGGGCAGGGTGGACGCGATCGTCTCCACCCGGAGGGGTCTCGCCGAGCTCTGCCGGAGCCTGGGCACGGCCCCGACGGCGCTGAAGGAGGCCTACCCCTTCCTGCAGTCCCAGCTATACATCGCCTTCTCCAAGGGCACGCCGGAACCGGTGGTGAGGAAATGGAGCACAGCCCTGGAGTCCATGAAGAAGGATGGTTCCTTCGAGCGCCTCTTTCACCGATACTTCCCGGGAGAGCCCCTTCCCGCCGAATCGAAGCCTACTGCCCCCAGGACCCCTCCCTTCACTGGCCCCCCATGACCTCGACCCGGTCCGAACTCCGCCCCTCCCCTACCGGCCCGGCCGGAAGGGCCCCTGGCGCCCGGCTGGCCCAGCGCCTCATCGTCGCCGTCTTCCTGCTCAGCGCGGCGCTGGTGGTACTGGCGACCTCCGTGCAGTCCTTCGTGAACTACCGCCGCGAGATGTCCACCATCGAGACCCGGATGGAGCAGATCCGGACCAGCTTCCTGGGCAGCCTCGAAACCAGCCTCTGGAACTACGACTCGGACCAGCTCAACGCCCAGCTCCAGGGCATCCTCAAGCTCCCGGACATCGCGTTCCTGGAGGTCACCTCGGACACCGGCAACCGCTTCATCGCGGGCACGAACGCGCACCTCCGGCGGACGGTCGTGAGGGAGTTCCCCCTGCACTACGGCAACCGGGCCATGGGCACCCTGAAGGTCGTCGCCAGCCTGGACGGCGTGTTCCACCGACTCTGGGCCCAGAGCCTGACCATTCTCGGCAGCCAGCTCCTGATGACCTTCTTCACCTCGGTCTTCCTGGTGCTGCTGTTCTCCAGGATGATGACCCGCCACCTGGCCACCATGGCGAGCTACGCCTTGAAGATGGACCTGAACAACCTGGGCACGCCCCTGAGGCTGAACCGTCCCGCGAACGACCGGCGACCCTCGGACGAACTGGACCAGGTGGTGAACGCCTTCAACACCATGCGGCAGTCCATCCTCTCCGGGTTGACGGAGATCCGGACCCTGAACGCCAGCCTGGAGACCCGTGTCCAGGAGCGCACGGCCCAGCTGGTGAAGACCAACGAGGACCTGACCCAGGCCAAACACCAGGCGGAGGAGGCCAGCCGCGCCAAGAGCGTCTTCCTGGCCAACATGAGCCACGAGCTGCGCACCCCCATGAACGCCATCCTGCTCTACAGCGAGCTGCTGGAGGAGGAGATGGAGGAACGCGGCCTCCAGGACGCCGTCGGGGACCTCAAGAAGATCTACAGCGCCGGCAAGCACCTGCTCAGCCTCATCGACGACATCCTCGATCTCTCCAAGATCGAGGCCGGCCGGATGACCGTCTTCATCGAGGAGTGCAGCCTGCCCCAGGTGCTCGCGGAGATCACGGCAACGGTCGAGCCGCTGGCGTTCAAGAACCGGAACCGGTTCAACATGACCGTGGACGAGTCCCTCCAGACGGTCCGGACGGATGTCAAGATGCTGCGGCAGACCCTGTTCAACATCCTCAGCAACGCAGCCAAGTTCACCCAGGACGGGGAGGTGACGCTGGAGGCCAGGCCGGATCCCGAGGACCCCGCCTACGTCCGCTTCACCATCGCGGACACGGGCATCGGCATGCTCGACGAGCAGGTGGACCGCATCTTCCAGGAGTTCACCCAGGCGGACGAGTCCACCACCCGCAAGTACGGTGGGACCGGCCTGGGGCTCACCATCTGCCGGAAGTACATGGACCTGCTGGGAGGCGAGATCCGGGTGGACAGCACCTACGGGAAGGGCACCAGCTTCACCGTCCGGCTGCCGAGGGACCGGGCCTCGAACGAGGTGCAGGCCCCGCCCGCGGAATGAGTCTCCGGCGTCTCAGGCCCGGCCGAGCGCCTGGACGATCATCCTGGCCAGCGGAGCGATCCGCTCCGGCTCGCTGAGGTAGGCACCGCGGGCGGCGACCAGGCGGGCGGAGGTGCGGCCGATCACCGTCAGCTCCACCAGCCCGTGGGCCTTGAGGGTCCCGCCGGTCTGCACCAGGTCCACGATGGCGTCCGCCAGGCCCAGGATGGGCGCGAGCTCCACACTGCTCTGCAGCGGCACCAGCTCGGCGGTGAGGTCCTGGGCGCGGAGCCAGGCCCGGGTCATGCGTACGTACTTGGTGGCGATGCGCAGGTGCGGCCGGGTCCGCAGGCCGTCGAGGGTCGTGTCCCGGGGCGCGCAGAGGGAGAGACGGCAGGCGCCCAGCTTCAGGTCCGCCAGCTCGAGCAGGTCCACCTCGCACTCGTCCAGGGTGTCCGAGCCCACGACCCCCAGGGCGGCCACACCCCCCGCCACGTAGCGCGGCAGGTCGCTGCCCTTCAGGAGCAGGACCTCGATGTCCGCGCTGGCCGTGGGGATCCGGAGCACGCGGGACTTCATGGCCTTCGCGTCCAGCGCCAGCGGCGTGCCCTCGAGCAGGGGGAGCAGTTCATCCGCAATGCGCCCCTTGGGAAGTGCGATGAGAATCGACATGGCAGACCTTTCGTCATTCCGTCTCGAACAGCTCCGGCCGGGTCTCGGCCAGATCCAGCAGGCGCGTGAGCCGCACGCAGAAGCCGGCGGCGAACCAGGGACGGCCCAGCTCCGGGAAGAGGCCGTCGTAGCGTCCCCCCGCGGCGAGCTCCTGCTGCGCGCCCGGGGCCCATAACCGCAGGGTGGGGCCCGTGTAGTAGCCCAGGCCCCGCACATCGGCCAGGTCCAGCCGCAGGGCGAGCTCGCTGGGCAGCAGCGGCCGGAGCGCGGCCAGGGCCCGCTGCAGGTGGGCCCGCTCGCCTTCCAGGAGGGTCGCGTAGGGGCTCTGCCCCAGGGCCGCCAGGCTGCCCTCGCCGTCGGGCTCCACCAGCAGGGTCTCCGCGTGGGCCAGGAGCCGTCGGGCCGCGGGGTGGTCCTGGAGCGCCTCCGCGGCGCGATGCAGGGAGCGCCGCTGGAGGGCCCAGACCAGACGGTCTGCGAGGGGGGCCGGCAGGGCTTCCGCCTCGAGGGGACGGCGCAGCAGGGCCGCGTGCCCCAGGGCCAGGATGCCGCCCTTGAGCCCCACTGCGGAGGGAATGGACATCAGCAGGCGCGCCAGCTCCACGTCCACCTCGGGGCTCTCCGCGGGATCGGGGTGGATGTGCTCGCAGCCCACCTCGACGTGCTCCACGGGCTCCCAGGGCTGGCCGGAGCGCCGGAAGACGCCGCCCGCATAGGAGATCCGCCGGGGCGGCTCGGGAAAGCGCCGCACGAGCATCCGGGCCAGGGCCACCGTGAAGTCCCAGCGGAGGGCCACCAGGTGGTCCCCGTCAAAGAAGCGGATGCTCTGGTCCTCCACGGGCTCGCGGAGCACGAGGGAGGGCCGCAGCTCCTGGTAGCCGTGGCCCTCCAGCAGCGCCATCAGCACGCCCTCCCAGCGCCGGAGGCGCCGGGCGGCGGGAAAGAGGAGATCGGGATAGTGGGGGGTGTGGGTCGGCATGTCAGGTCTCGTTCCGCTGAATCCACTTCTCCACCGCGGGGGGCCGGTAGGCCCGGAAGCGGTCCAGCATGTCCTCGGGGCGCTCGGCGATGACGAGCATGTCCCGGTGGAGGTCCCGCACGAAGCCCTCGCGGACCGCGTGGTCCAGGAAGGCGGTCAGGGGGTCGTAGTAGGCGGCGACGTTCAGCAGGCCGCAGGGCTTCCCGTGGAACCCCAGCTGGGCCCAGGTCCACATCTCGAACAGCTCGTCCAGGGTGCCCGCGCCGCCGGGCAGGGCGATGAAGCCGTCGGAGAGCTCGGCCATCAGGGCCTTGCGCTCGTGCATGGAGTCCGCCACATGGAACTCGCTGAGGCCGCGGTGGGCCTTCTCCTTCGCCACCAGGGCCTGCGGCATGACGCCCACCACCCGGCCGCCGGCGGCCAGGGCCGAATCCGCCAGGATGCGCATCAGGCCGACGTTCGCGCCACCATAGACGAGGGTGATGCCCTGCGCCGCCAGGAGGCGGCCCAGGCTGCGGGCGGCGGTTCCGTAGGCCTCGTTGCGCCCCTCGGAGGAGCCGCAGTACACACAGATCGATCCCAGTTCCATGGCGCCTCCCTCACGTCCGCTCGCGGTGCCGTTCCTGCAGGACCCGGGCCGCGTCCTGGAGCCCGAACCCCTGGGAGAGGAGCAGCATCTGCAGGTGGAAGAGCAGGTCCGCGGCCTCGCCCAGGAACTCCTCGCGGTGCAGCGCGCTGGGCTCGACCTGGTGGTTCTTGGCGCCGATCACGACCTCGCCGGCCTCCTCCACCACCTTCTTGCCGATGCGGTCCACGCCCCGGGCGAAGAGCTTCTGGGTGTAGCTGCCCTCCAGGGAGGCGCCGGCCTTCCGCTCGCGCAGGACGCCCTCCAGGCGCTCCAGCCACGGCTGGGGCAGCGGCTCGCCCTCGAAGCAGGCGTCGGCGCCCGTGTGGCAGGTGGGCCCCTGGGGCTCGGCGATGAGCAGCAGGGCGTCGCCGTCGCAGTCGAGGCGGACCTCCACGAGCCTCAGCGTGTTCCCGCTGGTCCCGCCCTTGGTCCACAGCGCCTGCCGGGAGCGGCTCCAGAAGGTCACGAGGCCGCTCTCCAGGGTCTGCTCCAGGGATGTGCGGCTGAGGTAGCCCAGCATCCGCACCTCGCCGCCCGGGGTCTGCACGATCCCCGGCACCAGGCCCTTGTCGTCGAACTTCACGCGATCGATGTCGAACATGCACTCACCTGCGCACAGAGATGCCGTTGTCGGCGAGATAGGCCTTCAGCTTAGGGATGGGCAGCGTACCCTCGTGGAAGAGGGTGGCCGCGAGCACAGCGTCGGCCCCGTGCTGGAGGGCCTCCAGGAAGTGGGCCTCGGTGCCCGCGCCGCCGGAGGCTATGACGGGGATGGACAGCCGTCCCGCCTGCTGGAGCAGCTCCAGGTCGAAGCCCTCGAGGGTGCCGTCCCGGTCGATGGAGGTGAGCAGGATCTCACCCGCCCCGAGCTCCGTGACCTGTTCCATCCACGCCACGGCGCCCAGATCCGTGGGCTTCTTGCCCCCGTTGATGAACACGCGCCAGCCCAGCTCGGGGTCCCGGGCGGCGTCGATGGCCACCACGACGCACTGACGGCCGAACACCCCGGCGGCCTCGGCGATGAGGCGGGGCTCCTTCACCGCCGCCGTGTTGATGCCCACCTTGTCGGCGCCCGCCCGCAGCAGCCGCCGCACATCCTCGACACTGCGCACTCCCCCGCCCACCGTGAACGGGATGGACAGGGCGTGGGCCACCTCGCGCACCCAGGCCTCCTGGGTGCCCCGGTCCTCGTCCGTGGCGCTGATGTCCAGGAAGACCACCTCGTCGGCCCCCTCCAGGTCGTAGCGGCAGGCCAGGTCCGCGGGCCGGCCCATGTCGCGCAGGTTCTGGAACTTCACCCCCTTCACCACCCGGCCGTCCTTCACGTCCAGGCAGGGGATCACTCGCTTGGCGGCCATCACGCGCCTCCTTCGTTCGATGCCATGGCCTCGCGCACGGCCGGGTCGTCCAGGGCCAGGGCGCCGTCCAGCAGCGCCTTGCCCGAGATGGCGCCCACCACGCCGGGAATGGACTTCAGGTTCTCCAGGTCCCGCAGATCGCGCAGCCCGCCCGAGGCCTGCACCCGGAACCCGTGCTCCGCGATCCTCGCGATCGCCGCCGTGCCTGGGCCTTCCAGGGTGCCGTCGCGGCTCACGTCCGTGACCAGGGCCCGGCCGAAACCCAGCCCGCGCAGCTCCCGGCAGAGGACGCCGGTGTCCCGCCCCGCCGGGGCCTGCCAGCCCCGGGCGACGAGCTCGCCGTCCTTCATGTCCAGGGCCAGCACGATGCCTTCGGCCGGAAGCCCGGCCAGGGCCCGGGGCTGCTCCATCGCCAGGGTGCCCACCACGGCGTCGAAGCCGAGGTCGAGGGCCCCCTGCACCGCCTCCCGGGAGCGCAGGCCGCCCCCGGTCTGGAAGCGTACGCCGGGCCAGCGCTTGGGGAACTCCCGGAACGCTGGCTGGCGGGCCTCACCGAAGGCGCCGTCCAGGTCCACCAGGTGGATCCGCAGGGCCCCGGCCGAGACCAGCCGCTCGATCCAGGCCTCCGCGGCGAGGTCGTAGTACGTGACCTGCCGGCGGTCGCCGTGACGCAGGCGCACGATGCGCCCGCCCAGCAGGTCCATGGAGGGGATCAGTTGCATGAGGGTCCTCCCTCGGCGCCCGCCGCTTCCCCGCCCCAGGCCAGGGCCTTCTGCAGCAGTACGAGCCCGAAAGGGCCGGACTTCTCCGGGTGCGGCTGGAAGCCCAGCACCCGGCCCCGCGCCATGACCGCGGAGAAGGGCCGCCCGTGGAAGGCGGTGTAGATGGTGGCCTCGCCGGGCTCCAGGGCATAGCTGTGGACAAAGTAGAGCCAGCCGCCGCGCGGGTCTGGGAGCGCGGGATGCGGCAGTCTGGCCTGGACCTGGGCCCAGCCCATGAGCGGCACCTTCACGCCGGGGCCCAGGCGCCGGGCGATGCCCGGGATGAGGCCCAGCCCGGAATCCTTCGGGCTCTCCTCGCTGCCCTCGGCCAGGAGCTGGAGCCCCAGGCAGATGCCGAAGAGCGGCCGGCCGCCGGCCACCAGCTGGGGCAGCTCGCGCCACCAGCCCCGCGCCTTCAGCGCCTCCTGGGCGGCGTGGAAGTGCCCCACCCCCGGCAGGATGAGCGCCCCCTCGGGCGCCGCCTGGTCGGGCCGCTCGGCCCGCTGGTGCCGGAAGCCCAGCCGGTCCAGGGCCCCCTCCAGGGAGTGGAGGTTGCCCGCACCGTAGTCGATGAGCGTGATCATGACCGGACTCCTATCGCGTCAGGGTTCCCTTGGTGGAGACGACCTCGTCCCCCTCCACACGCACAGCCTGCTTCAGCGCGCGGGCGAGGGCCTTGAAGAGGGCCTCGATGCGGTGGTGCACGTTGGTCCCATAGAGCACGGCCGCGTGCAGGTTCAGGCCGCCGCGCACGGAGAAGGCGATGAAGAACTCCCGGACCATCTCGGTCTGGAAGCCGTCCCCCAGCACCAGCACGGGCAGGTCCGCATCGAAGACGCAGTAGGGGCGCCCCGAGAGGTCCACCACCACCCGGGCCAGGGACTCGTCCAGGGGCGCGTGGGCCTCGCCGAAGCGGGCGATGCCCCGCCGGTCGCCCAGGGCCTCGCGCAGGGCGTCGCCCAGGCACAGGCCCACGTCCTCCACCAGGTGGTGCCCGTCCACGTGCAGGTCGCCCTTGGCCTCGACCGTCAGCCCGAACCCGCCGTGCCGGGCGATCTGGGCCAGCATGTGGTCGAAGAAGCCCAGGCCCGTGGCGATGGACACGATGCCGCCCTCCAGGGACAGCTCCAGGCGGATGTCCGTCTCGTTCGTCGTGCGCTGGATGTTGGCGCGCCTCATGACAGCCTCCTCCGGATCTCAGGCAGCAGTTCCCTCAGGGACGCCGCGGACAGGTCGCCGCCCAGGCGCTCCCGGTCCGGGCCGACGGCGGCGAAGGCCCACGCGATGTCCGGCCGCTGTTCCGACGCCGCGCGAAGGCAGGCGGCGTCGTCCCGGGTGTCGCCCACGAAGAGCACCTCCTGGGCCCGGAACATGTCGGCCAGCTGCAGGAGGCCGTCGGGCCGGGGCTTGCGCAGGTGCGGGGCACTGTCCGTGACGGCGGGCACCTCGAAGCCGAGCACCTCCACGGCCATGGCCCACTCCTCCGGAGGGCGCCCGGTGAACACGGCCACGTCGATGCCCAGCCCCTCCAGCTCGCCGAGGGTGATCAGGGGCCGCTCCAGGGCCTTCGTCTCCGCATAGTGCCGCTGCACTACGGCCTGGCAGCCCGGCTCCAGTTCCTGGATGCGGGCCTCCAGGTCCGGGAAGCCGATGCCCTCCGCCCGGCACAGGCGGTCCAGCTCGCCCCGCTCGGCCAGGGCCACGGCCCCGGCGGTGAGGCGGAAGTCGTTGTTGAAGCCGCCCACCCGCTTGAAGGCCAGGAAGTCGGCGTCGCTCCAGGGCTGGCCCGGGACCAGTTCCCGGAGCGAGCGGGCCACGGCCTCGGCAAAGCTGCGGTCCGCCTCGATCATCACGCCGTCCACATCCAGCACCAGGAGGCGGCGGGGCTTCGGCGCCGCCGCTGCGGGCAGCTCGCCGCCCAGGGTCGCCGCGGTCCGCCGCACCTCGGGCTCCGTGCCGATGGAGACCCGCGCCACGCCCCGGCCCGGGAAGGCGCGCACCATGATCCCCGCCTCCCACAGGGCCGGACCGGGATCGGGCTCCACGTAGAGGAAGTTGGCCGCGCTGGCCGGGGCGGCGTGATCCCCCAGGGACAGGCTCAGGCGGTCGCGGCGGCTCACGATGCCCCGGATCTCCGCATCGAAGTACGGCACGAAGTCCAGGGCCACGTCCAGGGCCTCCAGGCTCGCGGCGGTCACGGAGTAGGGCAGCTGCAGCGAGGCCATGCGCCCGATCAGCGCAGGATCGCCGATCGCGTAGCCCAGGCGCCAGCTCGCGCTGGCCAGGGCCTTGCTGAAGGTGCGCAGCAGCAGGACGTTCGGGTAGCGCTCCACCACCGTCCGGTAGGTGAGGGGCGCGAACTCGGCGTAGGCCTCGTCGATCACCACCAGGGGGGGATCGGTCCGCCCGGCGGCGGCCTTGAGCAGCGGCTCCAGCGCCCGGGGCGGGATCCAGGCCCCGGTGGGATTGTTCGGCAGGGTGATCCAGAGCTGCCGCGCCCCGGCCTCCAGGGCCGCGAACCACGGCTCCAGTGGGAAGCCCGTCCCCACGGGCACCTTCACCGCCCGGCCCCGGTGCCGGGTGATCAGCAGCGGATAGAGGCTGAAGCCAGGATCGGGATAGGCGATGGCGTCCCCGGGCTGGAGGCTGGCGATGGCGATCAGGTCCAGCACGTTGCCGCTGGAGGGCCCCAGCACGACGCCGCCCTCGGGGGCGCCCAGGCGCCTGCGCAGGCGCTCGGTGAGATCGGCCTGGCGCTCGGGATAGCGGTGGAAGGGCATGGCCGCGAGGCGCTCCAGGAGGGCCTTCCGGGCCTCCGGCGGCCAGTCGCAGGCGGCCTCGTTCATGTGCAGGCGGGCCTTGCCGACGCTGGCCAGCTCGGAGGCCGGGCGGGTGTACGGCTGGATGGATGCGAGATCGGGTCGGAGCAGGCTCATGGGATCGGCCTCAAGGGTAGACGGATTCTGGACTTCCGGAGGAAGGCGGAGCCGGGGTGTTCAGCCCGGCGGATCAGGCGTGATGGGCGGCGCGGAGACGGGCGCTGGCGGCGTGGTGGTGGAGCTGCTCGGCATCCGCCAGACGGCCCACCTGCGGCGCCAGCTCGGCGGCCAAAGCGGCGTCCAGACTCAGGATGCTCTGGCGCTTCAGGTAGGTCTGCACGCCCAGGGGGCTGGAGTAGCGGGCCGTGCGCCCCGTGGGCAGCACGTGGTTGGGGCCGGCGCCGTAGTCCCCGAAGGACTCCGCGCTGCAGCCGCCGTTGAAGATGGCACCGGCGGTGGTGAGCTCCGGCAGCCAGGCCTCGGGGTCCCGCACCACCAGCTCCAGGTGCTCGGGGGCCCAGGCCTGGGCGAAGGCGATGGCCAGCTCCCGGGGTGCCTCGATGAGGCGGCCGAAGCGGGAGAGGCTGGTCTCCAGGATGGCCTTGCGGGGGGAGGCCGCCACGCGGGCGGCCAGCACCTGCGCGACCCGCTCCAGGAGGGAGCGGTCTTCGGAGACCAGCACGGCGGCGGCATCCGGATCGTGCTCGGCCTGGGCCAGCAGGTCCTCGGCCAGCCACGCTGGGTCGGCGCTGCCGTCGGCCAGGATCAGCACTTCGGTGGGCCCGGCCACGGAGTCGATGCCGCAGCGGCCCACGAGCTGGCGCTTGGCCTCGGCCACGAAGCGGTTGCCCGGCCCCGTCACGATGTCCACGGCGGGCTCGCCGTAGGCCAGCCAGGCCACCGCCTGGGCGCCGCCCACGGTGTAGAGCTCCTCCAGGCCCAGCAGGGCCGCGGTGGCCAGCACCAGGGGATCGGGCCCTTCCGGCCGGGGCGGCGTCACGCCCACGATGCGGGAGACGCCGGCCACCTGGGCCGGGATCACGGTCATGGCCAGGGTGGAGGGATAGAAGGCCCGCCCGCCGGGGATGTAGACTCCCGCCGTGCGCAGCGGCACCCAGCGCTCCTGGGCGCGGCCGCCCCCGGGCAGCGCGAGGTCCACGTCGGCCAGGACCGCCCGCTGGGCCTCTGCGAAGCGGCGGATGCCGTCGGCCATGCCCTCCAGGTCGCGGATGAGCGGGCCCTGCTCCCGGCGCAGCCGGGCCAGGGCCTCGTCCATCACCGCCCGAGGGATCCGGAAGGTGCGGGAATCAAGCCGGACGCCGTCGAAGGACTCGGTGTGGCGGAACACCGCCTGCAGCCCCTCCCGGCGCACGTCCGCCAGGATCCGGCCTACCGTCGCCTCCGTGTTCCGCTCGATCTCGACATCCCGTTCCAGGGAAGCCACCCACCGGGGCAGCTCAGCCCGGTCAAACAGTTGGATAGGGGAGATGAAGTAACACCTGTGCACCTCATGGGTGAGAACTCGACTGTTCCAGGATTATTCGAGGTATGCAAGAAAAAATTCGCCCGGCGGCTGCCGGGCGAATCAAGAGGCGTGCAAATCGTCAGGCGGGCAGCGGATGGGCGGCCGGAACCGGATGATGGAACCCGCGGTGGGCGGGGGCCTTCTCTTCCACGTCCGCCCAGGTCCAGGCGGTGGGATCCGCCAGGATGGCCTTGACCAGCGCGATGTGCATGGCGTGACCGGCCGCGTGCGCCTCGACCAGGCCCATGAGGGGAGCCCCCAGGGTGGCCAGGTCGCCCACGAGGTCCAGCATCTTGTGGCGGACCGCCTCGTCCTCGAAGCGCAGGGACTCGTTCAGGGGCCCTTCGGCGCTGAAGACCACCGCGTTGTCCAGGCTGCCGCCGAGGGCGAGGCCCTTGGAGCGCATGAACTCGATGTCCCGGTCCATGCAGAAGGTCCGGGCGGAGCCCAGCTCCCGGCGGAACTTCTCCGGGGTCAGGGTCAGCTCGCGGGTCTGCCGGCCGATGGCGGGATGGTCGAAGTCGATGGTGTAGCGCAGCCGCAGCCCCGGATAGGGGGAGACCTTCATCCACTTGCCGCCCTGCCGCACTTCGACCGGACGGAGGATCCGGATGACGCGCCGGGGGCCGGGGATGATGCGGGTGCCGGCTTCGGTCAGCGCCTGGACCCAGGGGGCCGCGCTGCCGTCCAGGATCGGGAGCTCTGCGCCGTCCACTTCGATGATGGCGTGCTCGATCTCCAGACCGGCCAGGGCGGACAGCAGGTGTTCCACGGTGCTGAGCTTCACGCCGTCCCGGCTCAGGGTCGTGGCCAGGCTCAGGTCGCTCACCAGCTCCGCCTTCGCCGGGATCAGAGTCCCGGTGGGCGTGTGGAGGAACTGCAGCCCGGTCGCCTGCTCCACGGGCCGGAGGGTGACCCGGCAGGGGAGGTTCGAGTGCAGGCCCCGGCCTTCGACGGTGACGGGGTGGCGGAGGGTCTGCAGGTAGCGGGTCGACATATCGGTTCCGAACACCTTTATGCCAGATCCGTGCCACTATTTATTTAAAGATATTGGACACGTTGCGCGATCACCGGAGGTCCGCAACTGTGGGTGCGCCCGCCACACCCTGTGGCCGCACCAGCCGAGTCCAGTCCTCGGGGGTGGTCAGCTTCAGGTTGCTGGCCGGCGAGGCGACCAGCCGCACCCGCAGGCCGAGCCGCTCCAGGAGCGATACATCGTCGGTACCGGCGAACCCGGCCCGGCGGGCCTCCCGGAAGGCGTGCCGCCAGGTGGAGAGCCGCGCCACCTGCGGCGTCTGGGCCCGGAAGATGGCCTCCCGGGGCTCCGTGCAGACCACGCAGCCGGTGGGATCCACCCGCTTCAGGGTATCGGTCGACGCCTCGCCCAGGACGGCACCGTCCCATCCCGCGAGCGACCGGAGCGCCTCGTGGATCGGGAGCGCCGGGGGGAACGGACGGACGCCGTCGTGGATCAGGACGGGCGCGTCGGGCGCCTCGGGCAGGGCGGCCAGGGCCGCCTCGACGGAGTCCTGGCGGGTTTCCCCGCCCTCGACGACCCAGAGGGGAAGCACGAAGGACCAGGTCCGGACCTGCTCCAGGCGGTCGCCCGGCACGGCCAGGGCGATGCCCCGCAGGGCGGGCATCCCCGGCACCAGGAAGGCCTCGATGGTCGCCTGGAGGAGTGGGACGCCGCCCCAGTCGCGGAACTGCTTGGGAACACCGCCCCCCATGCGCAGGCCCCGGCCCCCGGCCGGGATCAGGAGGTAGGCAGGCTCAGTAGCGGCGGGTGATGAAGGGGTCGACACCGCGGGCTCCGAACTGCTTGATGACCAGCTCCGCCGCCTTCTGGGCTTCCGCCATGGTCAGGTACACGCCCACCCGGACCCGCTTGACGACCTTGCCGTCCACGGTCGTGGCGTTCTGGAGGGTCACCGGACCCACCGATGCCTCCAGCTCCCGGGTCAGGCGCTCGATGTTGGCCGGATCGGAAAGGGCCGCCACCTGCAGGGTCAGCGGGTTGGCGAGGTCCACCGGGCTCATCCGCGACGGACTGCCGTCCTTCTCCACGGCACGGATCTCCACGTTCGCGCGGCCCTGGTCCAGGAAGCCGAGTTCCTTGGCGGCCTGGCGGGAGACGTCCAGGATGCGGCCCTTGAGGAAGGGGCCGCGGTCGTTCACCCGCAGGATGGCGGCCCGGCCGTTATCGAGGTTCTTCACAGCGACGTAGGAGCCGAGGGGAAGCGTTCTGTGGGCGCAGGAGAGCTTGCTGCCGTCCATCGGCTCCCCGCTGGCCGTGGCCTTTCCCTCGAAGCCGTCGCCCCCCCCGTACCAGGTGGCCTCGCCGGTTTCGATGTAGACCTGGCCGCCCTCCTCGAGGCCGGAGCCGGTGGGCCTGGGAGCCTTCTGGATCGCGGCGGCGGGTTTGGTGCAGTGGAGGCTGAAGAACAGCACCACGACGACGGCCGATACCTTCGTCACGGCCCGGGCCCTCCGGAGGAGTCCGCCGTCCAGGGTCACCGTGGACACAGGCTGGAACCGGACCTGGATGTTCTCGATCCAGACATTGAACATGCGGTTCCAGTTCTGGGTGGGCAGCGGTTGAAATCCCATGACGCTCCGGAAAGAACTCACCCTGGGGGGGTCTCAGAGGCCCATCCTACCAGCTATTCCCAGAATGTAAACCCAGCCCCCCAACCGGGGGTATTCCGTAGCATGGAAACAATCGCAATCTATCGTTTTGAGAACAAGGTATGAAGTTATTTCATGCTTATTGAGTGCTCGGGATCTCCGCGATCTTGAACGCTTTGGGACGATTGCCCCCTTCCCGGAAGGGGGCAGGAAGGCCGGCCACCTGCCTCTCGGCAGCCGCCGCGGAGGCGAACTTGCCGTAGAAGATCTGGTAGCACGTGCGTCCGTCACGGAGCTTCATGGGGATCAGGAACAGGTCCGGCCGGCCGTCGGAGAACAGCCCGGCGGCGCGACTGATGGTGTCGCCTTGGCAGGCGATCTCCAGGCGGAGGGTCCAGCGCTGGGCGGACTTCTCCCTGACGTAGGCCTCGCCCTGCTTCAGCGCGAGGACCAGGTCGCCCTTCCGGAGGGCCTCGGCCCGCTCCTGGGCGGTGGTCCCCACCGCAGGCACGGCCTTGGCAGCCACAGGCTTCGGGGGCTCGGGTTTGGGGGGCTCGGGCTTCGGGGGCTCAGGCTTGGGCGGCTCAGGCTTGGGCGGCTCCGGTTTCGGCGGTTCGGAGGCGGGGCTCGGCGGGGTGTTCTCCGGCGGGACCGCAACCCCGGGATTCACGGGCCGGGCCGGCTTCGGTGTCACGGGCGCCGGCGGCAAGGAGGCCGGGGCCTTCACCCGGTGGAACCACCACCAGCCGCCGGCACCCAGGGCGACGAGCAGCAGGCTGGCGAGGAGCAGCAGGCCCGACTTCGATCTCCCGGGCGGTGCCTCCTCGATGCCCGGCTCCGGCTCGTCGGGGGTCGACTCCTGAGGCTCCGGCAGGGTGGACGGTTGGAGAACGACGGCGGGCTCAGGTTCCTCGCGCAGCTCCGCGGGCGGCTCGGGGAGCTCCATGGAGGGGGTGGGCAGGTTGACCTGGCCCGATTCCACGGTGAATCCCGAATCATCCACCAGGGGCTCCGGCACGGTGGCCAGTCGCGGCGGCTCCACCGCCACGACCGGGGTCTGTTCATCCTCGGGCGGGAACAGCTCATGGGTGCCCGGGAGGGCATCCAGTGCCGAGGACAGGTGCTCCAGGTTGGTGGTGGGCCGGCCCGCGTCCGCGATGGTGGAGAAAAGGGAGGGGGCACCCTCCGGAAGGGGGCCCGGAAGGCTCGGGGAGAGCGGTTCGGGCTCGGAGGAGAGGGCCATGTCCAGGGCCTGGCGGTCCAGGGGCGGCATCTCGTGGAGCCGCGCCCAGCCGATCTCCCGCAGGAAGAGCGCGAAGGTGCCGAGGCGCAGCGGCTCGGTGGAGACCTCGCGGCTCAGCTCCAGCAGGGTGTGGGTGCCGTCCAGCAGCGGGGGCAGCTTGGCCAGGTCGGCGGGCAGCGACATCTCCATCAGGCGCCGGCCCTGGAGCACGACCACCTGGTTGAGGGGGCCGAGCAGTTCCAGCAGGCGCTCGCGGTCCTGGAGGCCCAGGAGCCCGTTCAGGAGGAGCTGAGGTGTGTCCAGGGGGAGCCGGACTACGGTCGCGTCGAGCTCCTTCTCCTCGAAGACCGGCTCCAGGTCCGGCGTCCCGAGGCCTCCCTGCACCACCCGCTCCACCTGGGCCCGGGCCACGTCCAGCAGGTCGCGCTGCGTGATGAAGCCCATCTCGATCAGGTTCTTGCCGATGCTGATGCCGGGCTTGAGGTTGGCCAGGGCATAGTCCAGCTGGGTCTGGGTGAGCTTGCCCCGCTCCACCAGCAGGTGGGTCAGCCGGTCCGTGGCATGGGTGCTCTGGGCAAAGACGATGTCGCCCGAGTCGAAGAAGACGGTGCGGCTCGGTTCCACGCCGAGGCGCCACAAGCCGGTGGCACGCTCCCGGTGGTGCCGGAACAGGTCCTGAAGCGCCAGCAGCGTCATGCGATCACCCCTCGTGACTGGAGCGGTTTCCGTTGGGCTCCGCCGCCCGGGCGGCGGGCCACTGTTCCTTTCAGCTGCTGCTCAAAGGCTTCCGGCGTTGCAACAATGCTCATGGGAGCATATTCGCTCAAACCGGCCGCCGGTGCCAGACGCGAGGAGATCACTGGAGCAGGAGGTTGGTCAGCCGGCCCTGGTCGGTCTCCATCAACAGGACGGCTCCGCTCGGGAAGCGGTAGCGGATCCGGATCGTCTCGTGGCCGTCGCTGCGGTTCTGGTGGACCTGGATGAGCTCGGGATCCCGGAAGATCGCCTGGAGGGGCGGACACTGGGCGGGGACCGTGCCGAGCCGGGGCCGCCAGGTCTCCACAGCCTTCATGAAGTCCTTTTCCGTCGGGTAGATCTCCGTCAGGGCGGGGTTCGTGCGGAAGAGCACATGGGTGCTCTCCGGGGTCTGGAGCCGCTCGGCGGTCTTTCTCAGGTCCCGCCAGGCCCGGTCCATGACCAGGGTTCCCCGGCGGTAGACCAGGTAGCCCCCGCCGGCCAGGGTGGCCAGCAGCACGAGCAGGGCCGCACTGCAGCCGACCCCGATCTGCGCCCAGGCAGGCCAGCCCCTCCGCGCGCCCTCATGTCCCGTTCGACGGATCATCCCACTAGTAAACCCGGATTTCGACCAGTCTGTCACCGGCCCAGCGCATGAAGATGCGGGTCCCGTTCCCCATGCGGTAGCCCAGTTCCAAGGCGTCGCCCTTCCGGGCGAAGGTGAGGTCGTGGGCCTCCAGGTCCGGCACCGCCTCGGGGAGGGGCTGCAGGAGGGGCCGCCAGGACCGCGTCTTCGCCAGGAAGGCCGCCTCGCTGGGCATGCGCGGCTTCAGTCCGGGATTGGCGGAGTAGAACGCCCTGGCCCCTTCGTCCGTGCGGATCAGCTCCACCGCCAGCCGCAGTGCCTGCCAGCGGTCCAGGACCAGCGCCTCGGCCACCCTGCCGATCCGCGCCTCCGCGCGGGCCGGGATCCGGCCGGATCCGCGCCAGCGGAGCCAAGCCCCGGCGGCCAGGACGAGCGCCGCCAGGACCGGGATCCAGGCCAGCCGGGCAGGGCCCGGCCTGTCGCCGGACATCCTCCCCCTGGCCACGGCTTCCGGCTAGAGCAGGTTGCTGGCCAGCTCCGCCATGGTCGAGCGCTCTCCCTTCATCAGGGTCACGTGACCGGAGATGTCCAGGTGCTTGAAGTGTTCCGCCAGGTAGGAGAGTCCGTTGGTGGAGGCGTCCACGTAGGGGTTGTCGATCTGGTAGGCGTCGCCCGTGAGCACGATCTTGGTGCCGTCCCCCGCCCGGGTGAGGATCGTCTTCACCTCATGCGGGGTCAGGTTCTGGGCCTCGTCGACGATGATGTACTGGTTCGGGATGCTCCGTCCGCGGATGTAGGTCAGGGGCTCGACGCTGAGGTAGCCCCCCTCCTCCAGCTGGGCCGGAGTCATGGAGGAGCGGCGCCGCATCTCCATGTTGGCGGCCACGATGAAGTCCAGGTTGTCGTAGATGGGCTGCATGTAGGGCCGGAGCTTCTCCTCCACGTCCCCGGGGAGGAAGCCGAGGTC
Source organism: uncultured Tolumonas sp. (assembly GCF_963556105.2). Taxonomy (NCBI): domain Bacteria; kingdom Pseudomonadati; phylum Pseudomonadota; class Gammaproteobacteria; order Aeromonadales; family Aeromonadaceae; genus Tolumonas; species uncultured Tolumonas sp. Next base: position 56,644 of record NZ_OY829945.1, on the reverse strand, counting down.
ACGCCCCATGGGCATCACGGGCCGGCTCACCAGGAGCTTGTTGTAGCGCTCGTCGTCGACCACCTGCTGCAGGCCGGCGGCGATGGCCAGCAGGGTCTTGCCCGTGCCCGCCTTGCCCAGGAGGGTGACCACCATGATCGAGTCGTCCAGCAGGAGGTCCAGGGCGAACTGCTGCTCGCGGTTCCGGGGTTTGACACCCCAGGGCGGCGCCTCCATGCGGCGCAGGGGCAGCACCTTGCCCTCCCTGCCGTGGTAGCGGCCCAGGGCCGTGTGCGCCTCGTTGGTGCGGTCCACCAGCGTCACGAACTGGTTGGGATGGAGCGGCCTGTCCTCGGGGGGCACCAGCCCGCCGTCGTAGAGCAGGTCCAGGGCCTCGGGATCCACGTCCCACTGGGCGGTGCCGGTGTAGAGCTCGTCCAGCTCCACCTTGTCCGTGGTGTAGTCCTCGGCCAGCAGGCCGACGGCATCGGCCTTGATGCGCAGGTTCGTGTCCTTGGTGACCAGGACCACCTTCTCCTTGCGCGATTTGAGCAGCTCCCGGGCGCAGGCCAGGATCTGGTTGTCCGCCTTGTGCTTGTCCAGGGTGAAGAAGCCGACCTCGTTCTGGTAGCTGGAGACGTCCACCTTCAGGGTTCCGCCCCCGTCCATCACCACGCCGTGGCTGAGGCTGCCCCGGGCCCTGAGCTTGTCCATCTGGCGCGAGATGCTCCGGGCGTTCCGCCCGACTTCCGTCTGGTCCTTCTTGAAGTTGTCCACCTCCTCGATCACGACGATCGGAATCACGATGTCGTGCTCCTGGAAATGGAAGATCGCCTGGGGATCGTGGAGCAATACGTTGGTGTCGAGCACGAACACCTTCTTGCTGGATGCGACCATCGGTGTCTCCTGCGCCTCCCGGCCTTCGGGAGCTCGCAGGAAGCCTAGCACCGCAGGAACCGGCAGGCGAGCCGCATCCTGCAGGGGCTCGGCTACCCGGCGCCCGGATGGACCACCGGAAGGCGCACCGTGAACGTGGAGCCCTCCCCTGGCCGGCTGGCCACGAGGATCTCTCCGCCCAGCAGGCTCATGTATTTCTGGCAGAGGGTCAGGCCCAGTCCGGTCCCGCCGTACTTGCGGGTGGTGGAGCCGTCCGCCTGGGTGAACTCCTGGAAGATCCGGGTCATCTGCGCCGGCGTCATGCCGATGCCGGTGTCCGAAACCGTGAAGCGGATGTAGCGGGCATCCTCCGGGTCCGGGTGGACCCCGATGGAGATCGTCCCGTCCTGGGTGAACTTCGCGGCATTGCTGAGCAGGTTGTGGAGGGTCTGGTGCAGCAGCTTCGGATCCGTCCGGAGGTGCTCGATGGCGGGATCGGCGTCCACCACCAGGCGGTTGCCGTTCCTGGACACGAGGGATCCCGTGGCGGCGGTCAGCTCCACGAGGAGGGTCGGGACATGGCAGGCCTCGACGTTGACCATCATCCGCCCGGCCTCGATCTTGGAGAGGTCCAGGATGTCGTCGATGAGGCCGAGCAGGTGCCTGCCGGCCGTCTTGATGTTGCCCAGGTGCCCCAGCAGCTCGCCCAACCCATGCTCGGCAAGCTCCTCCAGCAGGAGTTCACTGTAGAGCAGGATGGCGTTGAGCGGCGACCTCAGCTCATGGCTCATGTTGGCCAGGAACATGCTCTTGGCACGACTGGCCTCCTCCGCGGCGTCCTTGGCCTGCACGAGCTGCACGTTCGAGGTGGCCAGCCGGTCGTTGGCCGCCTCGAGCTGGTGCCGGCTCTCCAGGAGGGCGTGCTCGGCCTGCTTGCGCTCGGAGATGTCCCGGTAGATCGCATAGCCGCCTGCGCTCCGGCCCGCGACCAGGATGGGGGAGCCGATGATGGACACATGGAGGAGGGTTCCGTCCTTCCGCCTGCGGACCGACTCGAGGGAGAAGCGGCTGCCCTTGATGGTCAGGTCCGTCAGGCGCTCGGCCTCCTCCCGGTAGGCTTCGGGGATGATCAGGTCGTCGATGGCGCGGCCGCGGATCTCGGACTCCTGGTAGCCGAACATCCGGCAGAACTCCGAGTTCTGGCGGATGACCCGGCCGTCGATGTCCAGCATCACGACGCCTTCGGCCGCGGACTCGATGAGGTTGGAGAGGTAGGCCGACTCCCGCTGGATGGCGTCCTCGGTGCGCTTGCGGTCGGTGATATCCCGGTAGATGCCGAAGACGGCAACCTGCCGGGCCTGGGTCACGATGGGCACACCCAGGATGGAGACATCGACCAGGGAGCCGTCCTTGCGCCGCCTGACGTTCTCGATGGAGAAGGTCCGGCCGCGGGCGACGCCGTCCGTGATGGACTCGGCCTCCCCCCGCAGCCCCGGCGGGGCCAGGATGTCGTCGATGCACTGGCCGAGCAGCTCGTCCTCCGAGTACCCGAACAGCAGGTGGAACTCGCGGTTCGACCGCATGACCAGGCCCTTGTTGTCGCAGACCACGATGGCTTCGGGCACGTTCTCGAAGAGGTTCTCGAAGAATCCGTCCCTCGGCAGGGCCTTCGCGCGCTTCCCGGGCATGGCCACCCCCTGAACCCGCCAACCGCTCATCATGGCTGCCGCCAAGGATGCGTCCGCCCGGCCCGCTCCGCCATGGCCCCGTCCCCAGGGACCTGAAAGCCCCGAAACCTTGCGGTGACGGGGCTTCCGTTGGAGCCAACTGCCGGACTCGAACCGGCGACCTGCTGATTACGAATCAGCTGCTCTACCAGCTGAGCTAAGTTGGCCGAAGGTTCGAGTATGCCAGCGGGGGCGGGGGGGATCAAGGCCGGGGCCGGACTGCCGGGCCATGCCCATTCACATGCCCATTCATCATGGGCTCATCCGGAATGATTCATGACAGTAGCCAATCATTTTTTCTCGGGCACCTTTCTCCCGACCGGTGCACACTTCATGTACCCATCGTGAGTCTTTCCCAGCCCTTCAGGAGGCTTCATGTACGACCTCTGCCTAGGCGCTCTGCTGGTGTTCTCGGCCATGGCCCTGATCTTCTTCGGGCCCGAGCTGGGGAAGGTCGTGGGCAGGAAGTTCCTTCACTCGCGCCATCGGATCCGGCGCGCCCGGCTGGCCTCCCGGAGGATGATGCGACTCCGCCCCCGGCGCTATCAGGCGCAGGACAGCTTCGCCCACTCCTGAGCCCGGATCGTGCGGTCGGCACCGGAGAGCCGGGCACAGCCCGGGTGGGGCCGGCCTGGACACGGCCATGGCCGCCCCCTGGATTGAAAAAATCATCCGGCGGCTTTGCCCTTCATGAAAAACACCTGTCCCGAGCGCCGCGCAGTGGGGGCCGGGACGGCGGGGCAAGGCTGCGTGGAACCGCTGGCGGTCAGTCCTGGCCGGGTCTCAGGATGAACTTGAACACATACCGCGACCGCGAGGTCCCGACGATGATGACGTCGTTGTCCATCAGGCGCCTGCTCGCACCGGTGCGTCGGCCTCCGATCACCTCGCCCTCCACCAGGGTCCCGCAGTAGCTGCCCCGGTCGCTCACTGCGTAATCGCCATCCTGGAAGTCGATCTGGAAGTGCTCCCGGGAGACGTTGAGCTCCGGATCCGTCTCCACGAGGTAGAGGTCGTTGTTGGGGACCGAGTCCGGCTTCCTCCGGCTCTGGAGCTCCGTGGGCTTCTTGAGTTCCCCCCGGCTCTCCCGGCCAACGCGGAAGGGGAACCGCGAGATCGCGAGCTCGGCACCGCCGATGGCCTCCTGGGCTTCGGGCGTCAGCGCTCTCAGCAAAGCGATCATCGTCGTCATGGGCTCCCCCTGGAACTCTCGATTGTATTTCCTCCGGGCCGGTTGACAATGGCGGGACCTGGTTCCTGCCCTGGCACGCATGCCCACGTCCTTCCCCATCCTGCTCGCCATCCTCGCCCTCGTGGCCCTGGCCGCCTACAACATCGTGCGCCTCCGGAGGGCCAGGGCATCCCTGGACCAGGCGGTGCGGGAGCTGGGTCTTTCGCTCGTCTCGGCCCGGCTCTGCTGGGTCCCGCATGGACCTTTCAGCTCAGCGATCGCCATGCACCAGCCCGTGTACCGAGTGACCGCCCTGGATCCTTCCGGACAGCTTCGCACCGGCTGGGTCCAGTGTGCGCCCTTCTCGGACCGGACCCGGATCGCCTGGGACGACACCCGGTAGGGGGAAAGGGGGCATCATGGAAGTGGCCGGCCCCGTGCGCGGCCCTGGGAGTGCCATGCCACGACTGTCCGATCCTCTCGACCTGAAGTCCCTCCACGTCCGGAACCGCCTGGTCATGGCCCCGATGGTCACCGGGCTGGCCAGGGGGCACCGGGTGAGCGAGGCTCAGATCGCCTGGTACAGCGCGCGTGCTCGCGCCGGCATGGGACTGGTGATCGTGGAATCCTGCGGCATCGCGCCCGATGCGGTCATCATGCCGAACCTGCTCGGGATCTGGGACGACGCCTTCATTCCGGGGCTGGCGCGGCTGGTGAAGGGCATCCACAAGGCGGGAGCCCCTGCCGTTCTCCAGCTGGTCCACGGCGGGGCGCGCTCCCTCCGGGAGAACCTGTCGGTGGAGCGGGTGGGACCGTCCGCGGTGCCTGTCCTGCCGGGCCCTCCGCCCCGGCCCATGACCGAAGGGGAGATCCAGGACGTGATCGCCGCCTTCGTGGCTGCCGCCCGCCGGGCGAAGACCGCCGGCTTCGACGGCGTGGAGATCCACGCGGCCCACTACTACCTCCTGTCCGAGTTCCTCTCGCCCTATACCAACCGGCGGACGGACCGCTGGGGCTCCGGCAGGACCGGCCGGACCCGTCTGGCGGTGGAGGTGGTGCTGGCCGTCCGCGAGGCTGTCGGACCCGACTATCCCATCTTCTGCCGCATGCACGCGGTGGAGTTCGTGGAGGGCGGGCTGAGCGAGGTGGACGCCCGGTATGCCGCGCAAGCCCTGGCGGATGCGGGGGTGGATGTCCTGAACGCCTCGGGCGTGGGCCAGTCGTCCTTCGGCGAGTGGGAGGGGCAGCCCTACCTGAGCACCAGCTCCGTGCTGCCCAAGGGGGCCGCCCCGGGCACCTTCGCACCCTTCACAGGGCACCTGCGGGAAGACCTGGGCATCCCGGTGATCGCCGTGGGCAAGCTCGCGGCTGAGGCGGGCCTGGCCCAGCGGCTCCTGGACGAGGGCCAGGCGGACCTGATCGCCCTCGCCCGCCAGCTCATCGCCGATCCCGCCACCGGCACCAAGCTGCTGGAAGGCCGGGACGGCGACATCCGTCGCTGCGAGGAGTGCCTGGCGTGCTTCGCGGCCATCCGGAAGGGCCCGATCAAGTGCGCGGTGAACCGGGAACTGTGAGAGGGGAACCCATGGCCACACTCGAACTCGACGGAACCTCCCTGACCGCGGAGCAGGTGCTCCGCGTCGCCCGGCAGCGGGACCTGGGGGTGGTGCTGGCCCCGGCCGCCCGGCAGGCCCTGGACCGCTGCAGGGACTTCATCGACCGCGCGTGGATGCACGACGAGGCCCCGATGATGTACAGCTTCAACACGGGTGTCGGACTGCTGAAGGACACCCGCGTGAAGGTGGAACACATCGGCCTCTTCCAGGGCCAGATGATCAAGGCCCACGCCGCGGGCCTGGGGGAGCCCTTCCCCGAGGATGCCTGCCGGGCCATCATGCTCCTGCGCGCCAACGCCCTGGCGAGCAACCACTCCGCCGCCAGCCCCGAGCTGCTGGAGCGCCTCCTGGCCTTCCTGGAGGCGGGCATCCATCCGGTCATGCCCCGGAAGGGCTCGGTGGGCGCTTCCGGCGACCTGGCCCCCCTGGCCTACCTCGCCGCGGCCCTGGCCGGGTTCGCGGAGGCCGAGGCCTTCCACCGGGGCCGCCGGATGCCCGTCGCCGAGGCTCTCCAGGCCGCGGGACTGCCCGTGGCCTTCGAGCTGAAGGCCAAGGAGGCCTCCGCACTCATCAATGGTTCCACCGCCTCGCTCGGCGTGGCTGTCCTGGCCGCCTGGGATGCCCGCAGCCTCCTGCTGGACGCCTGCGTCTCCCTGGCCCTGACCCTGGAGGCCATGCGGGCGGACCTCGCCGCCTTCGACGACCGGATCCACCAGGCCCGGCCCCACCGTGGGCAGCTCCGCACCGCCCGGATCGTCCGCCGGCTGCTGGAGGGTTCCACGCGCACCAGCCACGAAGCCCGGGCGGTCCAGCTGCCCGAGGAGCTCCGGCGGACGGACCAGCCCTACACCCCGCGGATCCAGGACGTCTACTCCCTGCGCTGCGCGCCCCAGGTCTACGGGCCGGTCTTCGACGCCCTGGACTACATCGACGGCATCCTGGCCACCGAGCTCAACTCGGCCACGGACAACCCACTGGTCTTCCCGGCGGGAGCGGACTTCGAGATCCTCTCCGGCGGCAACTTCCACGGGCAGTATCTGGCGCAGGCCATGGACCTGCTGGCCCTGGCCGTGGCCGACCTGGGCAGCATCTGCGAGCGCCGCATCGCCCGCCTCATCGACCCCACCCTGTCCTGGGGCCTGCCCCGGAACCTCATGTCCGGCATCCGGGGCGTGAACACCGGCTACACCGTGGTCCAGTGCTCCATGAGCGCCCTGGTGATGGAGAACCGCACCCTCTGTACGCCGGGCAGCGTGGACAGCATCCCGGCCAAGGGCAACAGCGAGGACCATGTCTCCAACTCCACCTGGTGCGCCCGCAAGGCGGCGATGGTGGTGGAGAACGCCCAGTCGATCGTCGGGACCGAGATGCTCCTGGCCAGCCAGGGTCTCACCATGACGGAGGCCTTCCTGCCCGGCTTCCACCTGGGCCGCGGCACCGGGGCGGCCTACGGCGAGGTACGGCGCCGGGTCCCCGCCTGCCTGGAAGGCGACCGCTGGTTCCACGACGACCTCGCCGCGGCCCGGGAGTTCGTGACCACCGGCGCAGTCAGGGCCGCCGCTGAGGCCGAGGTGGGTCGGCTCGCCTAAGAGGTGGTAACAAAACCTGCGCGATGCGGCGCTGGTGGCGCCGGGCGAGTCAGGCAAGGAAGGCGACGCAGGGGATAGTGGACCTATCGCCTCGGAGCCTGACGCAGCATGAAACGGCGGCGATCACGCAGCCCACCGGGCTGCGTTCCTGGCAAGCAATGCTTGCCAGAGCCGGCGTTCCCGCCGCCACCAGCCAGGGACCCATGTCCGCGGCCCGGGGCCGCGGGAACAGGCCGCAGTGCGGCCTGTGATCCATGGGAGGGACGTGCCCAGGCGGGCGCCCCGCGGCGTCAAAGCCCTTGAACGATGTCCATGCATCGCCCAGCGGGCTTTTCCTTGCGGTGCATCCCGCCTGGGCTCGTCGCCGCGCCACGGAGGTTTTGTTACCACCTCTAATCCGCGGCGCCCTCCCGAGCCAGGAGCAGTACCGCGCCGACGATCAGGGCGCCGCCCAGGATCCGCACCGGGGTGACCGTCTCCCCGAGCAGCATCGCCGCCAGGATCACCGTACACACCGGCTCGATGGTGGAGGTGATGGAGGCCTTCACCGGGCCGATCCGGTCGAGGCCCTCGAAGAAGAACAGGATCGCCAGGACCGTACAGACCACGGAGATCGCCAGGATGGCCCCCCACCCCGCCGCCGTGGCCGGGGGATGGAAGCCGTGGAGCGCCACGACGCAGGCATAGGTCACGGCTGCGGCGCTGGTGATGATGGTGGTGGAGGCCGTCGGGGTGACATCGGCCGGGAACCGGCTGCCGGTCAGGATGTAGACGGAGTAGACGAAGGCCGCCAGGAGGCCGAAGAAGATGCCCAGGGGCTGGCCGTCGACGGCCTTGCCGATGACCAGCACGCTGCCCGCCAGGGCGATGCCCACCGCCACGACCTGGAGGCGGGTGAGGGGGTGCCGGAAGACCAGGCGCGAGAGGATGGCGACGATGGCGGGATAGGTGTAGAGCAGCAGCGCCACCAGGCCCGCCGAGGCATACTGCAGGGCCGTGAAGAAGGAGAAGGCCTGACCGGCATAGCCCACGGCGCCCATGGCCAGGGTCATGACCAGGCCCCGACCCCGGGGCGGCCGGAGCCCCTTGGCCAGCAGGAGCCCCCACATCAGCACGGCGGCAGAGGAGAAGCGGAGGAACAGCAGGGTCGGGACGTCCACACCCGCCGCGTAGGCCATCCGGGCGAAGATGGCCATGGTGGCGAAACATACAGAGGAGGCCAGGACATAGAGGGTCCCGGCCACCTGTCTTCCACGGGTGCTCATCATTTCCCCCTGCCTACTTGTTCGGATCGGGGATCTGCTTCCAGTCCACGGGCCCGGGCTGGAGGACGGAGGCATCGAACAGGGAACCCGTTCCCCATTCCCGGTTCTCCGCCGGCTGGTAGTGGGCGCGCTCCCGCGCCTCGCGCACCTTCTGGATCACGTCGGCGGTGCTCGGGGACTTGGGCAGCGTGCCCGGCTTGAAGGCGAGGTGGAGCAGGTCCTCGGGCTGGGTGGCGCTGGTGGCGATGAGCCCCGTGTAGCGGTCGATGTCCGCCCACTCCATGCCCTCGGGAACGGGGAACTCCTCCTTCGGCGTGGTGCCGAGGGCCACCCTCATGAAGTCCACCCAGATGGGCAGCGCCGCCTTGGCGCCGTCCGCGCCCCTGAAGATGGTCTTCTTCTCGTCGAGGCCCACCCACACCCCGGTGCAGATGCGCGTGGAGAAGCCCAGGAACCAGGCGTCCGAGTGCTCCTCGGTGGTGCCGGTCTTGCCGGCCACGGGCCAGTTGAGCTCGTTGGACCGGGCCCCGGTGCCGCGCTGGGCGACGCCCTGCAGGCACTGGACCAGCTGGTAGTTGGACATGGGATCGATCACGGCCTCGCCTGGATGGCCCTCGTGGGTCTCCAGCACCCGGCCGTTGCGGTCCACCACCTTCTTGATGAGGAAGAGGGGGGGCGCCTTGAGCCCGCCGTTGGCGATGGTGGCGTAGCCCCGCACCATGTCCTTGAGCGTCAGGTCCGCGCTGCCCAGGGCCATGCTCGGCACCCTGGGAATCGTTTCCTCGATCCCGGCCGCGTGGGCGAACTCGACCACGTTCTCGATGCCGGTCGCTTCCAGGACGCGCACGGCCGCGACGTTCCGGGAGTCCCGCAGCGCCTCCCAGATGGGGATGGGCCCCCAGAAGTCATGCTCGTAGTTCTGGGGCTGGTAGATGGTGCTGTAGAAGGTGTACCGGATGGCGCCGTCGTTCACCAGGGTCGCGGGATTCTTCCCCTGGGCGAAGGCGGCTCCGTAGACGAAGGCCTTCATGGTGGAGCCCACCTGCCGCTCGGCCTGTACCGAGCGGTTGAACTTGCTCCTCTGGAAGCTGAAGCCGCCCACCATGGCGCGGATCTCCCCCGTGGGCGGATCCACCGACAGGAGCGCGCCCTCCACGGCCGGATCCTGGTCCAGCTCCACCTTGGTGGCCGAGCCGTCGGCGTCCGATTCCTTCACCTGGAAGAGCGGAGCGGCGCCGCGCGGGAGCAGCTTCCGGACATCCTTCCCCGCCCAGGCGAAGGCGCTCCCCGGCACATCCAGGACCTTCTTGGCGAGGCGAACCCGGGCCCGGTCGCCTTCCCAGCCCAGGATCACGCCCTGCACGGAGTCGCCTGGCTCCAGGAACCGCTTCCAGCCCGGCAGCTCGGCCTTGTCGGGATCCTGGACGAACTGCACGGCCTCCTTGCGGAAGCCCCGGCGGCGGTCGGCCGCCTTGACCCCTGCCCGGACGGCCTTGTTCGCGGCCTCCTGCCAGGCGGAGTCCAGGGTCGTGTAGACCTCGAGCCCCTCGGTCAGCACGGCGTCCTTGCCGTACTTCTCGTACAGGTACTTCCGGATCTCCTCCACAGGATAGGGCGCGATGTCCTCCTCCTGGGCGTTGCCCCGGGCCAGGCGGATGGGCTTGGCCTTCAGCATCTCGGCCTCGGCGGCGTCGAGGTAGCGCTCGGCGACCATGCGGTCCAGCACGTGGTTGCGACGGACCAGGGCCGCGGCCCGGGCCTTGGGATCGGAGTTGTAGGGGTTGTAGTAGGAGGGCCGCTGGACCAGCCCGGCCAGCAGGGCGCATTCCTCCTTGTTGAGCTGGGGCGCGCTCTTGCCGAAGTAGTACTTGGCCGCGGCCTCGATGCCGTAGCGGCCGCCGCCGAAGTTCACCTCGTTGGCGTACATCTCCAGGATCTGCTTCTTGGTGTAGGCCTTCTCCAGCTTGCGGGCCAGGATGATCTCCTGGAGCTTGCGGTCCAGGCGCTTCTGCCGCTTGTCGGTCACGGTCCGGATGAGCTGCATGGTCAGCGTGGAGGCCCCTTCCCTCCGCTGCCCGAAGCTGGTCACGAAGTTCCAGGCGGCCCGCACCAGGCCGCGGCCCGAGACGCCGCTGTGGTTCATGAAGTCCGCGTCCTCCGTGGCCACCAGCGCGTTCATGAAGGCCTTGGGGATGTCGCCGAAGGGGATCACCTCGCGGTTCTCCTCGGCGAAGACGCCGATGGTGTCCCCGTTGCGGTCCATCACCTTCGAGATGGTCTTGATCGGCCGCAGGGAGAAGTAGGCCAGGAAGTTGTCCGCGTCGCGGCTGAAAATCGACCACATCACGGCCAGGGTCACGGCGCCCACGGCGGCGAGGCCCAGCAGCCCCCAGCCCAGCAGGCGGAGCAGCTCCCTCGGGGAGGAAGCGGGTTTTCTCACCTTGGTCGATTTCCTGGCCATCCTCCCAGGTTACCCTAGGTCAATGCCCAACCCCGTCGTCGCGATCGTCGCCAAGACCAAGTCCGAGAAGCTCGCCGCTACGCTTCAGGCCGTCGTCCCCTCCTTCCTGGAGCGCGGCTGGACGGCCACCGGCAGCCGGGCCCTCTCGGTCTTCTGGCGCCAGGCGGGCTTTCCCGAAAGCAGGTTCAGGGCGGATCCGCTCTATTTCGTGGGGGTGGAGGCACCGGACCTGTGCCTGGTACTGGGAGGCGACGGCACCCTGCTCTCGGCGGCCCGGAGCGTGGGCATCCTGGGAACGCCGATCCTGGGCGTGAACCTGGGCACCCTGGGCTTCCTGACCCCCCACCCCGCCAGCGAGGCCCGGGAGACTGTCGAGGCCTACTTCGAGGGGCGGCTGCCCCGCGAGGAGCGGATCATGCTCTACGCGGAGCTGCAGCGGGACGACCGGATCCTGGCCAAGCAGGCGGTGATGAACGACGCGGTGATCCACAAGGGAGCCATGGCCCGGATCATGGACTTCCGGCTGCGGGTGGAGGGCATGGAGGCCGCCATCATGCGGGCGGACGGCCTGATCGTCGCCACGCCCACCGGCTCCACCGCCTACGCCCTTTCGGCGGGCGGGCCGATCCTGCACCCGGCCATGGACGCCTGGGTCATCGCGCCCATCTGTCCTCACACCTTGAACCTGCGCCCCACGGTGATCCCGGCGGACCTCTCCGTGACCCTGATCCTGGGGGATGCGCCGAACTCCCACCTGACCCTGGACGGCCAGCTGGAGTTCCCCCTGGCGCCCGAGGACCGGATCAAGCTCCGGAAGTCCCGGCACCGCATCACGCTGCTCCAGAATCCCGACCTGCCCTTCTTCAGCGTGCTCCAGGAGAAGCTGCACTGGAACCACCGGTAGGACTGGACCTCAACCCTTCGCAGTGGGAAAGCAAAGGCCTTGCCACCAAGGTCGCCAGGTGCGCACCAAGGGCACCCAGAAAAGCAAAAGATTGAATGCTTTTCCTGGCGCCCCTTGGTGATCTGTTCTTGGTGTTCTTGGTGGCAGGGCTTTTCCGCTGGATCAGAACGCCTTCACGAAGCGCACGGCCAGCAGCAGCATCAGGAACACGAGGTAGAACCTCAGGAAGTAGAGGGCGAACTTCGTGGAGCGGGTCAGTTTCACTCGCGGCATCTCGATCTCCTATGCGCGCGCGCCGGCGCTCGTCATGACGTCGTTGTAGCGGATGACGCCCTGGATGCGGTCCTCCGCATCCACCACGGGGAGCATCCGGTAGTGGTACTTCTGGAACAGCGTGGTGAGGTCCTCGCGGATCGCATCCGCATCGGCCGCCACGGCCGGGCTGGTCATGACCTGCTCCAGCACGGTCGACTCGGGCTCGACCAGGAGCTGGCGGGCGTCCACGACGCCCAGCAGGGCCTGGTCCTGCGGATCCACCACGTAGAGGTAGGAGATGTCGTGGTACTCGAACCCGGAATCCCGGACCAGCGCCTGGGCCTCCCGGACGGTGGCAAGGGGGACCACCGTCAGGAACGTGCGGGACATGAAGTCCAGGGCCGTCACTTCGCGCTCGGAGAGGAGGGCCTGAACCCGCGCCCGGCGCTGATCCGGGAGCAGTTCCACCAGCTCCCGGGCGTCCTCGTGGGGCAGCACCGTGAGCAGATCCACGAGCTGCGGCGTGGAGAGGCTGGCCAGGATGTTCCGGGCCCGTTCCTCGCGCAGGTGGGCGATGATCTGGCGCTGGGCCCGCGGCTCGGCCTCCGAGAGGGTCTCGGCGGCCTTCCCGGGCTCGAGGGCGGAGAAGAGGGCTTCCTGCTCCGGGCCGGACAACTCCTCCAGGGCGTCGGCCAGGTCTTCCTTCGGGAGATCGTGCAGCTGCTCCTTGGTGACGGACAGCTGGAGGCGGTCGGTCGCGGCCGCATCCTCCACGGACAGGGGCTGCACCCACTTCCAGGCGATGAGGTCGTCCTTGATCAGGCTGGTCAGGCTCTCCAGGCCCCACTTCCGGAACCAGCCATTGAAGGAGGCGTCCACGGCGGCGAGCAGCCAGCCGTCGGCGGACTCCTGCATCAGGACATCGTTCACCACCTCGATGTCGCGGTCATCGATGTCCAGGATGGTGCGGCCCATCAGGTGCTTGTCCGCCAGGATCCAGCCCGGCTGGTCCTGGAAGGCGGGATAGCGGTCGCCCTCGTCCGGTGGGAGCACCGTGACTCCCGTCTCGTCCATGGCCTTGACCCGGTCCCAGGGGATGAACTCGGTGGGCTTGCCCCAGCCGCGGTCGAGGAAGAGCCCCACGGCCTTCGGCAGGGGCTCCTGCAGGGCGAAGACGATGTCCGAGGCCCGGCCGTGCCGGCGGCGGCGGCCCTGGATCCGCACGGGCTTCTTGAACACGCGGGAGAAGTAGAGGCTCCGGAACTCTGGCGAGGTGTTCACATGCGCAGTCATCAGACCCTCCCGGACAGGTGTTCCAGGAATCCCGGGAACAGCGTGGAAACGGCGAACAGCGTCGACATGAGGGAGACGAAGATCACGATGGACCAGTTGATGACGTTCTGGGAGCGGCTGCTCACATGTTTTCCCATGAACTGCTCGTCGTTCAGGATCAGGATCAGGAAGATGAGGGCGGATGGCAGCAGGGTCACCGCCACCACCTGCACGAACATGGTGATCATCACCAGGGGCGCCTTCGGGATGAGCACCACGGCCCCGGAGGTGATGAGCATGCCCAGGTAGATCACGTAGAACCAGGGCGCGTCCTTCACACTCTTGTTCAGGCTGTGGGCCCAGCCGAACACCTCGCCCACAGCCCAGCTGCTGGACAGGGAGATGCAGAGCGCGCCCAGGAAGCCGGCATCGAACAGCCCGATGGCGAACAGCTTGCGCGCCAGCTCGCCCTGGCCGTGGGGCAGCAGCGGCGTCAGGGCGTCCGCGGTCCTGGCCGCGTCGTCCACCACGATGGGGGGGGTGTGGTGGTGCAGGGCCGCGGCCGTCGTGATGATGATGAACGCGGCCACCAGGCAGGTGAGGATGGAGCCCACCAGGGTCTCCAGCTTGCCCATCCGGATGTCGTGGATATCGAGCCCCTTGTCCACCACGGCGCTCTGCTGGAAGAAGATCATCCACGGCGCGATGGTAGTCCCGATGTTGGCCAGCAGGATGAAGAGCAGGGTCCCGGAGATCCCGCCCGGTATGTGGATGAGCTGTCCCGCCGCGTCCAGGTCCAGCCCGGCCGGCAGGCTCGGGATGAGGCCGTGGCCCACGACGCCCCAGCCGGGGGCCGACGGGGTCTTCATGGCCCAGAACGCCGCCGGGATGTAGACGAGGTTGAAGAGGCAGAAGAACAGCGTGAGTTTTTCGAACGTCCAGTACTTGCCCGAGAGCACGACGCCGAACAGGATCAAGGTCACCCCGACGAAGGTGACGATGGGCGGAATGCCGAACATGGCGCCCGCGGTGATCATCCCGATGTATTCGGTGATCAGGGTGAGCCAGTTGGTGATGGCCAGGTCGGCGATGGAGAACCAGCCCCAGAACGGGCCGAAACCCTCGAAGATCGCCTCGGCGTGCCCGCGTTTTGTCACGGCACCCAGGCGAACGGTCATTTCCTGCACGTAATACGCCATGGGGATCAGGATGATGAAGATCCACAGCAGCCTCATGCCGTACTTGGAGCCGGTGACCGCATAGGTGGAGATGCCGCCGGCATCGTTGTCGGCGACCATGACAATGATCCCGGGGCCGAGGACGGCGAGGAAGATGAGCAGCCGGCGCCGCCAGCGCTCGAGCTGATGAAAGGTCTTGCTCAGGAAGTACATGGGAGGACCCCCTCCGGGTGATGAACGGGAGGTTTCAGGAGAACGGGTCAGGTCCCGCGGCCCGCCAGCACGCCAGGGCGTACAGACGGACGGCGGGCCAAGGTTCGGCCCGTACGGAGGATGGACCGTGCGCTAGCGCTTCAGCGCGCGGTCCGGAGACGAAGGAGGCTCGTCGATGGCATGTCGGTGCTGCACCGGGTCCTCCTTTCCCATGGTCCAGGATCAGGATGGCCCACGTTCAGGGCAAGGGCAAGTCCAAAAATCGAAAATGATTCACTATTACGATTCGGACTCAGAATGTTCAGAGCCCCCCCCGGAGGTTGGCCACGGTCCAGTACGCGCCCTCCTTTTCCCGCAGGAGGGCGACCAGCCGGTCTCCGTGGAGCCCGCGGACCGGGGCCCCGGGATCCGGGAAGCCCTCGGGCCAGGGCCAGCCCGGGGACTCCAGGTCACCCAGGGGGATGGGCCGCCCGAACTTCAGATCCTCCGCCTCGGCGGCGGTGAGCCGCCGGGCCGGGCACCAGGGCACCAGGGCCTCGCCTTCCAGCAGGGCGGAGCCGCCTTCGCCGGGATCGGCCCAGGGACCGATGGCGGTGCGGTGGAGCCGGGCCAGGTGGGCGCCGCAGCCCAGCCTCCGCCCCAGGTCCCGGGCCAGGCTGCGCACGTAGTAGCCGCCCCGGCAGGTGATCTCCAGGGTGGAGGCGCGGGGCAGATCGTGGGCCAGCCAGCGGGCCGCGTGGAGATAGACCCTGGACGGGGGCAGCTCGACGGTCTCGCCGCGGTGGGCCTTCTTGTAGGCGGCCTCGCCGTCGATCTTCTTGGCGCAGGTGGCGGGCGGTACCTGGTCCTGCCAGCCCAGGAAGGCGGCCAGGGCCTCGTCCAGGCCCTCCGCATGCGGGAGGCGGGCCCTGGAACACAGGCAGCCCCAGGTGATCGCAGGTGTCGGTCTCCGTGCCCCACGCCACCTCGGCCCGGTAGGTCTTCGGCAGGGGGTGCATCAGCTCCATGAGCCGGGTGGCCTGTCCCGCCAGCACCAGCAGGAGCCCTTCGGCGAAGGGGTCCAGGGTGCCGCCGTGGCCCAGGGCGAACTTCTTCAGCCCCTCCTCGTACGCCTGGTGCTTGAAGCCGCGCACCACATCGAAGCTGCTCTCCCCCACGCGCTTGTGGGCCAGGTGGATGCCGGACTTCATGCCTCGGGATCGTCCGCGCCTGCAGCTTCCCTGGGGTGTTCCTCCTCCTCCTTCCGGATCTCGGCGAAGAGGCTCTCCATGCGGTTGCCCTCCTCGAGGGTCGTATCGGGGAAGAAGCGCAGCTCGGGAACGCGCCGCATCTTCAGGCGCTGGGCCAGCTGGGTGCGCAGGAAGCCGGCGGCCCGACCGAGCGCCTTGCGGGTCTTCCCGCTCTGCTCCTCGTCGCCCAGCACGGTGTAGTAGACCCTCGCCATGCTGCGGTCGCCCGTCAGGCGCACGGCCGTGAGCGTCACGAAGCCGAGGTCCGGATCGCGGAGCTCCCGCTGGATGAGGGTGGAAAGCAGGAAGTGGACCTGGTCTTCAAGTTGTTCGGGACGAAGCATTCGTGTTCCTCGTCCTCCATGTTACCGCGGGACGGGCCCTGCTTCATGAACCCGCAGGACAAAGCTCCCCGAGCCGGCGGAGGAGGGCCTCGTGGCTGAACGGCTTGGGCATGAGGGAGACGCCTGGGTGGATCCCGGCGAGCGACTGGGCGGTCTGGTCCGCCCGGCCGGTGGCGAGGAGGACCGGCACCGCCGGGCAGAGCTCCCGGAGCCGGGGAAGCGTGCCCTGGCCGCCGAGCCCCGGCATGTTCATGTCCAGGATCACCGCGTCCGGCCGCAACCCGCCCTCCAGCAGGGCCAGCGCCTCCTCGCCGCAGGCGGCCGGGGTGACATCAAGCCGCCCTGTGGCCGAGAGCGCCGCCATGGACCTCCGGATCAACTCGTCGTCGTCCACCAGCAGCACATGCAGCCGGCGGGATGCCGTGAGCGGCCCCGGGCCGCTCTCGCAGGCCGGGTCCTGGGCCTGCGCTTCGCAGACCGGAAAGCGCAGCACCACCTGGGTGCCGCGGCCCGGCTCGCTCCGGATCTCCATCTGGCCGTTGTGGGCATTGACGGTGCCGTAGACCATGGAGAGCCCCAGCCCGGTGCCCTTCCCCACCTCCTTGGTGGTGAAGAAGGGATCCATCGCCTTGTCCAGCACCTCCTTGGGCATGCCGGTCCCGGTGTCCTCCACATGGACCTCGGCCCACCGGCCTCCGGCGTTCCGGGTGCGCAGGGTGAGCGTGCCTCCCTCGGGCATCGCATCCACGGCGTTGATGCAGAGGTTCATGAAGGCGTGGGCCAGGAGGCTCCCGTCCCCCCGGACCGGCCCCAGGGTGGGATCCAGCTCCAGCTCGAGGCGGATCCTGGAGAGGGTCGTGCGCTCGAGCAGCCGGAGCTCCTCGCCCAGCACCAGGTTCAGGTCCAGTTCGCGCATCTCCCCCGGACTCTGGCGGGCCAGCCCCAGCAGGCTCTTCACCATCTCCCCGCCCCGGGTGGCGGCCTGGGTGATCATGTCGAAGGCCCACCAGGCCGCGCTGTCCGGATCCTCCTCCTGGCGCTGGGCGGAGGCTGCGAACAGGATGGCCCCCAGGACGTTGTTCATGTCGTGGGCCACCCCGCCGGCCAGCTGCCCCAGGCTCTCCATCTTCTGGGACTGGACGAGCTGGGCCTGGAGCCGGGCCTTCTCCTCCTCGGCCCGCTTGCGCTCCGTGACATCCTCGACGATTCCCTCGAAGTACAGCGGGTTGCCCGAGGCATCCCGGACGAGGCGCGCGCTCTCCCGGAGGGTGACCACCTCGCCGCTGGGCTTCGTCCACTGGGACTCGAGGCCTTCCACCTTCGAGTGGGCCTCCAGTTCCCGGCGGAAGCGCTGCACATCGTAGGTGGGATTCCCCTCCAGCCGGCAGTCGGCCAGCTCCTCGAGGCTGGCGTAGCCGAACATCCGGCACATGGCCTGGTTGGCCATCATGATGCGCCCCTGCATGGACGTCCGGTAGAGCCCCATCACCGCGTGCTCGAAGAGGCTGGCCAGGCTCTCCCGGGAGCGCGCCTCCGCATGCTCCGCCCGCTTCTGATCGGTGATGTCCCGCCAGATGCAGTGGTAGATCTCGGTGCCCGGCGTCCGGATGTGCTTCACGGTCACATGGACGTTCCGGAGCTCGCCGCTCTTGGTGCGCTGCAGGGTCTCGAAGTCGTCGTGGCCCTGGGCCACGATGCGGCGCACATGCTCCAGGGAGCCGGTGGGCGTCTCCTGGGCTTCGAGATCGGGGAGGCTGAGCCGCGCGAACTCCGCCCGCGTATAGCCCAGCTGGCGGCAGGCCTGTTCGTTGAAGTCGATGATGCGCGTGGTGGCCGGATCGAGGATCACGATGCCGTCCTCGCCGTGTTCGAAGAAGGTCCGGTAGCGGGCAGCGGCCAGGGAGAGCTCGCGCTCCAGCCGGCGGCGGTCCAGCAGCAGCCACAGGATCCCGCCGGCGAGCGCCGCCGCCAGCAGGCCCGAGCCCAGGAGGAGTGCCGCCGGCCAGGAGGGGTTGGGAAAGCTTTCAGCCATCGTGAGCACAGGAGGTACTCCCCAGCCAGTCGCAAGCGTCCTGCCGTCCACCTGATCGGCCCGGATCCGGGCGGGCGTGAATCCGGAGTTCGAACCCAGCCTGGACAGAAGGTACCATCGATCCATGGGCGAGTGGTTCCAGGACTGGTTCGACGGGGATTATGCGGTGCTGTACGCGCACCGGGATGCCGAGGAGGCGGCGCTGGCGGTGCAGACCGCGCTGGGCGCCGCCCCGGCGCTCCGCTCGGGGCCTGTCCTGGACCTGGCCTGCGGGAGCGGAAGGCATCTGCAGGTGCTGCGCAGGACGAACCCTGCCGCCTTCGGGCTGGACCTGTCGCGGCACCTGCTGGCGCTCGCCCCCCTGGAGCTGCGCGGCTGGCTGCTCCGGGGCGACATGCGGCGCCTGCCCTTCCGCCCGGGCTCCCTGTCGGGGATCTGCCTCTGGTTCACCCCCTTCGGCTACTTCGAGGACGACGAGAACCGGCGCCTGCTCGCTGACCTGGCGGGACTGCTCCGGCCAGGGGGGGCCCTGGTGCTGGACGTGATGAACCCCGCCCGGGTGAGGGCGGAGCTGGTGGCCGAGGACGTGGTGGAGCGGGCCGGCCTCCGGGTGCGGAGCCGGCGCTCCATCGAGCGGGGCCGCGTCGTCAAGCGCATGACCCTCCAGCGCCTGGACACGGGACAGGTCCGGAGGGCCGTGGAATCGGTCCGGCTCTACGAGCCGCCGGAGCTGCTCTGGATGGCGGATGCCGGGGGACTCCGGCCCCTCGCCCAGCTGGGTGACTACCTGGGCGGCCCCTTCGATCCGGAGCGCTCCCCCCGCTGGCTCGGCATCCTCGAGCGAGGGGACTTGCGCTAGATTGATCGATCGATCAATATGGGGATGGATGAACTGCATGACCCCCCGCTGCGACCCAAGCTCTCCCAACACCCGCAAGGCCCTCCTCGAGGCGGCGCTGTTCTGCTTCGCCGAGCGGGGCTTCGAAGGGACCAGCCTCCGGATGGTGGCGGACCGGGCGGACAAGCACATGTCCCTCATCGCCCATCACTTCGGGAACAAGGATGGCCTCTACCTGGCGGTCTTCCGGGACATGCTGGAGAACCTGGTGGCCGACCGGCCCATGCCCCCCGGGGCGCCGGCCCCCCCGAGAGATGCCGACGAGGCCGCGGCCCGGCTGCGCTGGATCATCCGGAACCGGCTCCGGGAGATGCACTTCGTCTTCGAGCACGGCGACCCCAAGCGGGCCGCCTACTTCCGGCTCTGGCTGTCGGCCGTCCGCATGCCCCTGCCCGAGCTGGAGCCCCTGCTGCGGGAGGGGGTCGCCCCGCTCAAGATGCAGATCGCCGACTGCATCCGGACCCTCCGGCCCGACTTCCCCGACCGCGACATTCCTTTCTGGTGCGCCCTGATCCACGGTCAGTTCCTGACGAACACCATGTTCCGCCGCTTCAACGAGCTGGTGTTCGGCCCCGAGAGCTACCCCCCGACCGTGGACGAGCTGGCCGACCACATCGCCGACATCACCCTGCGCGCCATCGGCCGCCCGGAGCCTGCATGAAGACCTGGAAGATCCCCTTCGCCACTGCCCTGCTGTGCGGCTCCCTGGCCGCCGCGGCGCCGGTGGACCTGACCCTGGGCGAGGCGCTCCGCGCAGCCCTGGAGCGCAACCCCGCCCTGCAGCGCCAGGTCCTCGAGCAGGTGCGCCGCGAGGCGGAGAGCCAGGAAGCACACGGCGCGCTGCTGCCCAGCCTCTCCGGCCCAGGCCTCCCAGGTCCGGCACTCCCTGAACTACGAGACCTTCACCGGCGAGCCGGTGTCGCCGGGGGTCCCGGTGGTCCTTGGCCCCTTCACCCTGCGGAGCTTCGGCCTCTCGGCCCAGGCGCCCCTGCTCGACCTCAGCCTCTGGCGGCGCTGGCGCGGCTCCAAGGCTCTGGCCGAGAGCAGCAAGGCGGAGGCGGAGCAGACCCGGGAGGAGATCTCGGCCCTGGTGGTGGGACAGTACCTCCTGGCCCTGCGGGCCGAGGCCCAGTTCCGCACCCGTCCAGGCCCGCATCGAGCTGGCCAGAGACCCTGGAGAACCTCGCCGTCCACCAGGAGCAGAGCGGCGTGGGCACGGGACTGGACACCCTCCGCGCCAAGGTCCGGACCCAGACGGAGCAGCAGGCCCTGCTCCGGGCCCAGACCGCCCAGCGCGAGGCCTTGAGCGGCCTGGTGCGCCTGCTGGACCTGCCGGCCGACACCGAGCTGCACCTGGCGCCGGTGACCGTGCAGGAGCCGGCGGGGAACACCCCCGGCCTGCTCGAGGAGGTCCGCACGGCCACCGCCAGCCGGGCTGATTTCCGGGCCCTGGAGGCCCAGCGCCAGGCCGCCGAGGAGCGGGTGGCCGGTGCGCAGGCCCTGCGCCTGCCCACCATCCAGGCCTTCGCCTCCGTGGAGGAGACGGGGCTGGTCAAGACCCAGCTCGAGCGCGTGTTCGAGGTGGGCGT
Organism: uncultured Tolumonas sp.; assembly: GCF_963556105.2. Taxonomy (NCBI): domain Bacteria; kingdom Pseudomonadati; phylum Pseudomonadota; class Gammaproteobacteria; order Aeromonadales; family Aeromonadaceae; genus Tolumonas; species uncultured Tolumonas sp. The sequence goes on along the minus strand of NZ_OY829945.1, from coordinate 36,046 downwards.
GCAGGTCAAGGTCCCTCTGTTCACGGGCGGCCGGATCCAGGCCCAGGAGAACCAGGCCAAGGCGGCCAGGACCCAGCTGCAGGCCGTCCGCCGCGACATGGAGGCCAAGGTGGGCTTCGAGGTCCGCACGGCCCGGGAGCGCCTGGAGACCGCGCACAGCGAGGTGGCCCTGGCCGAGCAGACCCTCGGCCTGGCCCAGGCGGAGCTGGCGCAGGCCCGGCACCGCTTCGAGGCGGGGGTCTCCACCAACATCGAGCTGGTCAATGCCCAGGAGGAGCTGGCCAAGGCCGAGGAAGGCCGCCTGGACGCGCTCTACCGGCTGGACCAGGCCCAGGCTGACCTCGCCCACGCCAAGGGCGAGCTGGAAAGCCGCTACGCACACTGAGCAACGCACGCTACGCGAACAGGATCGAGGAGTCATTCCATGGAAAGCACGCAATCCCCGAAGAGCGAGGCCGCCGCGCAGCCCGACGTCAAGGCCCGGCTGCGCAAGGTCGCCCTGGTCGCCCTGCCGGTCCTGGTCCTCGCGGGCCTGGCCTTCTGGCTGACCGGCCGCAACAAGGTCAGCACCGACGATGCCCAGGTGGACGGCCACCTGATCGCCATCGCCGCCAAGGTCCAGGGCACCGTCAGCGAGCTGAAGGTGAAGGACAACGAGGAGGTCAAGCAGGGCCAGGTGCTCCTGGCCGTGGACGACCAGGACTACAAGGTGGCCCTGGACAAGGCCAAGGCCGAGCTGGCCGAGGCGGAGTCCCGGCTCACCGCCAGCAGCGCCGACACCCAGGCCGCGGAGGAGGCCTACGCCTCCGCCCAGCACGCGGAGGTGGCGGTGGCCGAGGCCAACGTCGCCGCCAGGACCGCCAGCCAGGTCAAGGCCAAGGCCGACCTGGAGCGCATGAAGCCCCTGGCCGAGCGCCATGAGATCAGCGCCCAGGCCTTCGACGGCTACCGCACCGCCGCCGATGTGGCGGACCAGGAGCTGGCCGCCGCCCGCAAGCGGCTGGACGCGGTGCGCCAGGAGGCCAAGATCCGCCGCACCGGCACCACCTCCGCCAAGGCCCGCGAGGAGGCCAGCGCCGCCGCCATCGCCAGGGCCAAGGCCAGCGTCAAGGCCCTGGAGCTCCAGGTGGGCTACTGCACCATCGCGGCCCCCTCGGCCGGCCTGGTGACCCGCCGCACGGTGGAGCCCGGCCAGATCATCCAGCCCGGCCAGACCCTCATGATGCTCGTGCCCCTGCACGATGTCTGGATCACCGCCAACTTCAAGGAGACCGAGCTCAAGGACGTGAAGCCCGGCCAGGAGGCCGAGGTCGAGGTGGACATGAACGGCAGGACCCTGAAGGGCCAGGTGGACTCCATCGCCGGCTCCACGGGCGCCCGCCTCAGCCTCTTCCCCCCCGAGAACGCCGCCGGCAACTACGTGAAGGTCGTCCAGCGCGTGCCCGTGAAGATCGTCGTGGACGCCAAGGAGGCGGAAGCCGCCGGGCTGCGGCCGGGCCTCAACGTCACCGCGACCATCCATACGCGCTGATCGGGGAAACGGCATGGTCAACGCACGGAAGGGGATCAGCCCCTACGTCATCGCCATGGTGGTGATGCTCACCACTTTCATGGAGGTGCTCGACACCTCCGTGGCGAACGTGTCCCTGCCCCACATCGCGGGCAGCCTCTCGGCCACCATCGACGAGAGCACCTGGGTGCTCACCTCGTACCTCGTGGCCAACGCGGTGGTGCTGCCCATGAGCGGGTGGTTCAGCAGCCTCATGGGCCGCAAGCGCTTCTACCTCACCTGCGTCTTCATCTTCACCGCCAGCAGCCTCCTGTGCGCCACCGCGCCCTCCCTGGGCTGGCTGATCTTCTTCCGCATCCTCCAGGGCCTGGGCGGCGGCGGGCTCCAGCCCACCTCCCAGAGCATCCTGATGGAGAGCTTCCCGCCGGAGAAGCACGGGCAGGCCATGGCGATGTACGGCATCGGCGTGGTCTTCGCCCCGGTCATCGGGCCGGTGCTGGGCGGCTGGCTCACGGACCACTACAGCTGGCACTGGATCTTCCTCATCAACATCCCTGTGGGCATCCTGTCCATGGTGCTCTCCAGCGCCATCCTCATGGATCCTCCGTACCTCAAGCGGCTGAGCCTGGAGGACAGCAAGCAGATCGACTTCGTCGGCTTCGCCCTGGTGATCATCGGCCTGGCGTCCCTCGAGATCGTGCTGGACGAGGGCCAGCGCAACGACTGGTTCTCCAGCTCCTTCATCGTGGCCTTCGCCATCATCGCCGTGGTGGGACTGGTCGCCATGGTGCTCTGGGAGCTGCACCACGACCATCCGGTGGTCAACCTGCGCCTGCTCAAGGACCGCACCTTCGCCAGCTCCAACTTCATGCTGTTCGCGCTGGGCTTCGTCCTCTACGGCAGCACCTTCCTGATCCCAGTGTTTCTCCAGACGATGCTCGGGTTCGACGCGACCACCAGCGGGCTGGTCATGACGCCGGGGGGCCTCGTCATCCTGGTCAGCATGCCCATCGTGGGCTTCCTCGTGCGCCGCATCGACACCCGCGGCCTCGTGGCCTACGGCCTGATCATGACCGGCCTGGGCCTGCTCCGGATGAGCCAGTGGAACCTCTCCATCGGCTACTGGGACGCTGCCACCGCCCGCATCGTCCAGTGCATGGGCCTGGGCTCCCTCTTCATCCCCATCAACGTGATGGCCTACTCGAACCTCTCCAAGGAGAAGGCCAACCAGGCCGCCGGGCTCATGAACCTCTTCCGCAACATCGGAGGCAGCGTGGGCATCGCCCTCCTGAGCACCCTCCTGAGCCGGCGAACCCAGTTCCACCAGGTCCAGCTCACCGGCCACCTGACCCAGGGCAACCCGATCTCCCTGAACTTCGCGGCGGGAGCGGGCCGGACCCTCGTGGCCAAGGGCTACAGCGCCGTGGACGCGGCCCAGGGCGGCTGGGGCCTGCTCTGGGGCCAGGTGCTGCGCCAGGCGCGCTACATGGCCATGCTCGACGTGTTCTTCGTGGCCGCCCTGATCTGCTTCGCGACCCTGCCCTTCCTCGTCATCATGCGCCGACCGCGGCACAATGCGGCAGCGCCCGTCGATGTCCACTGAGGGTCCCATGACCACGCTTCCCGCCATCACCATCTCCCGCAGCCTCGGCAGCGGAGGCGCGCAGGTCGGCGCCGGGGTCGCCCGGCAACTGGGCTGGCGCTTCTGCGACCGGCGCATCCTGCGGGAGGCGGCCCGCAGCCTGGGCGTGGACGCGGCCTCCCTCCGCTGCCAGGAGGAGCGTCCCTGCGGCTTCCTCCAGCAGCTCCTGAACCTCACCGCCTTCGCCACGCCGGAAGTGCCCTTCGTGCCGCCCTTCGAGGCCCCGGTCTACAGCGCAGAGCTGTTCGAGGCGGAGCGGACGGTCATGCGCCGCTTCGCCGACGCGGGGCCTTCCGTGCTGGTGGGACGCGGCGGCTTCGCGGCCCTGAAGGACCGCCCCAACGCGCTGCACGTGCGCATCCATGCGGACCTCGAACACCGCGTGCACTGGCTGCTGGACCACGGCAAGGCGGAGGACGAGGCGGCGGCCCGGGCCATGATCCTCCAGTCCGACCGGGAGCGGCACCAGTTCTTCCGCAAGGTGCTCCACCTGGAGTGGGACGACGCCTCCCCCTTCGGCCTGGTCCTGGATTCGGGGCGGCTCGGACTGGACGGCTGCGTCCAGGCCCTCCTGGCGGAGGCCAAGGCTCGGCTCGTCACAGAATAACCTCCGGAAAGTCAATGGCTGACCGATCGGCCATAGTCGGCGAGAATGGGGACAGCTCTTTCAGGAGGTAGATGATGCCGTTCAGGTCCCTCAAGGATTTGGATGTGAAAGGCCACCGGGTCTTCCTCAGGGCGGACTTGAACGTGCCTATCCACGACGGCCAGGTCCAGGACGCCCGGCGGATCCGTGAGACCCTGCCCACCCTGCAGCACCTCCTGGACAATGGCGCCAGCGTGGTGCTGGCCTCGCACCTGGGCCGCCCCAAGGGCGAAGGCATCGAGCCGCCCTACAGCTTGGCCCCGGTCTGCGCCTGGCTGAAGGCGGAGGGCTTCGACATCCGCATGGCCAGCGGCATCGTGGGCGAGAAGGTGGAGGCCGAAGCCGCCGCCCTCAAGCCCGGCCAGATCCTGATGCTGGAGAACCTGCGTTACAACCGCGGCGAGGTGAGGAACCGGGAGGAGTTCGCCCTGGCCCTGGCCCGCCTGGCGGACACCTACGTCAACGACGCCTTCGGCACCGCCCACCGTCCCCACGCCTCGGTGAGCGGCATGGTGGCCTTCTTCGACTCGGACCGCATCGCCGCCGGGTTCCTGCTGGTGAAGGAACTCAAGGCCATGGCCCGCATCACGAACAACCCCGAGCGGCCGCTGGTGGCCGTGATCGGCGGCTCCAAGGTCTCGGAGAAGATCGGGCTCATCCGCCACTTCATCGGTCATGCGCAGGCCATCCTCATCGGCGGCGCCATGAGCTTCACCTTCCTCAAGGCCCAGGGCATCCCCGTGGGCAACAGCCTCTACGAGGACGACAAGCTCGACCTGGCCCGGGACCTCCTCGCCGAGGCCCGGGAGAAGGGCACGATCCTGCGCCTGCCCATCGACCACGTGGTGGCCGAGGAGATGACCCCCGGCGCCCAGACCTCCGTGGTCCACGGCCAGGCCGTGCCCGAGGGCACCATGGGCCTGGACATCGGCCCCGACACCGTCGCCCTCTACAGCCTGGAGATCCGCAAGGCCCGGACGGTGCTGTGGAACGGCCCCATGGGCGTCTTCGAGGTGGAGGCCTTCGCCGAGGGCACCCTGGCGGTGGCCCAGGAGATGGCCAATGCCGCGGACGGGGGGGCCTTCGTGCTCCTGGGCGGCGGCGACAGCATCTCGGCCGCCAACAAGGCAGGGGTCGAGGACCGCATCAGCCACCTCTCCACCGGCGGCGGCGCCAGCCTGGAGTATCTCAGCGGCCTGCGGCTGCCCGGGGTCGCGGCCCTGACGGTGCTGCCCTTCCGCACCCTGCGCGACCTGGACCTCAAGGGGCACCGCGCCTTCCTGCGGGCGGACCTGAACGCCCCGGTGAAGGACAGCGTGGTGAAGGACCCGACCCGCATCCGCGAGACCCTGCCCACCCTCAAGTATCTTGTGGACCACGGCGCCTCCGTGGTCCTGGGCTCCCACCTGGGACGTCCGCAGGGCATCGGCTTCGAAGCGGAGTTCAGCCTGGCGCCCGTAGCCACCTGGCTCAAGGGCCAGGGTTTCGATGTGACCCTGGCGGGCGGCGTGGTCGGCGAGCGGGTGGAGAAGCTGGCCAGCGCCCTGGAGCCCGGCCAGATCCTGCTCCTGGAGAACCTCCGCTTCGACAAGGGCGAGACCCGCAACCGCGAGGACTTCGCCAAGGCCCTGGCCCGGATGGCCGACACCTACGTGGACGACGCCTTCGGCGCGGCGCACCGTGCCCACGCCTCCGTGAGCGGCATGGTGCACTACTTCGAGCAGGACCGCATCGCCGCGGGCTTCCTGCTGGAGAAGGAGCTGAAGGCCATGCGCCGGGTCATGGTCAACCCCCTGAAGCCGCTGGTGGCGGTGCTGGGCGGCGCCAAGGTCTCGGAAAAGATCGAGCTCATCAGCCACTTCCTGGGCAAGGCCGACACCATCCTCATCGGCGGCGCCATGAGCTACACCTTCCTGAAGGCCCAGGGCATCCCCGTGGGCAACAGCCTCTACGAGGACGACAAGCTGGAGCTGGCCCTCAAGCTCCTGCGCGACGCCAAGGCCCACGGCACCGAGATCCTCCTCCCCACGGACCACGTCATCGCCTCCGAGATCTCCACCACGGCGGACTGCTCGGTCACCGACGGGTTCTCCATCCCCGACGGCAAGATGGGCCTCGACATCGGCCCGAAGACCCTGGCCGCCTACGTGCAGGAGCTGGGCCGCGCCCAGACGATCCTATGGAACGGCCCCATGGGCGTCTTCGAGATGGACCTCTTCGCCGCCGGGACCCTGGGCGTGGCCGAGGCCATGGCCCGCGCTGCCGACGGGGGCGCCTTCGTCCTGCTCGGCGGCGGCGACAGCATCTCCGCCGCCAACAAGGCCGGCGTGGCGGCCCGCATGAGCCACATGTCCACGGGCGGCGGCGCGAGCCTCGAATACCTCAGCGGCCTGGAGCTCCCGGGCGTCGCGGTCCTTCACACCCAGTACTGAAAGGAGAATGCCATGCGCATCGTCATCGCCAACTGGAAGATGAACCTCCTCTCCAAGGACATCGAGGCCTTCTGCGCCGCGTGTGTGTCCGGCTACAAGCCCAAGGCCGGCGTCGAGGCCGGCATCGCCGCGCCCTACATCTACCTCAAGGACGTGAAGGCGAAGCTCGGCCCCTGCGGTGTCAAGCTCTATGCCCAGAACGCCCACTTCGAGGCCAAGGGCGCCTTCACCGGCGAGATCTCCATGGCCCAGCTCAAGGACATCGGCTGCGACGGTGTGCTCCTGGGCCACAGCGAGCGCCGGCACATCTTCGGCGAGACCAACGCCAACCTCGTGAAGAAGGTGAAGGCGGCCCGCGAGCACGGCCTCATGCCCGTCCTCTGCATCGGGGAAACGCTGGAGGAGCGTGACGGCGGGAAGATGTTCGACGTGCTGCGCGAGCAGCTGGCCGTGCTCAAGGAGACGGGTGCCGGTCCACTGGTGGTCGCCTACGAGCCCGTGTGGGCGATCGGCACCGGCCGCGTGGCCACCGTCGAGCAGATCCGCGAGGTCCATGCCTTCGTGGCCGAGGAACTGGCGCGCAACGGCGCCGCCGGGACCCCCATCCAGTACGGCGGCAGCGTCACCCCGGACAACTTCGCCGAGATCATCCAGGTGCCCCACGTCGCCGGCGGCCTGGTGGGCGGCGCCGCCCTGGTGCCCGAGAAGTTCCTCAAGCTCATCGAGCAGGCCCAGGCCTGACGGGGAAAAGCCTCGCCACCATGGGTGGTGAGGCTTTTCTTCACTTTCGCAGCAGGTTCATGAACCCGCCGACCAGGTCGACGAGATCGAAGAGCCTTGGCTCCTGGAACAGGCGGGGGTCCTCCATGGCCGCGCCGGGCAGGGGCTGCGAGGCGGCCGCCAGCCGCTTCCTGTCCTCCAGCTCCTGGATCTGCTTCTCCCTGGCCTTGTCCAGCCCGCCCTTCTCGATGAACTCCAGCACCCGCCGGAGCTCGTCCTGGTCGAACCAGAGCCCGTGCTCCTTGCAGGTGTCCAGGATCACGCCGGAGATGCGCCCGTAGTTGGTGCGGTTCATCAGCCGACCGCACTCCGGGCAGGGCCGGTAGTGGATGGCCTCCGGGGCCACGGTGCCGTGGGGTCCCCCGCCCGGGAGGGTGCCCAGCACCTCGCCCCGCTCCTCCCGGTCCTGGGCGATGCGCTCGAAGAGCTCCCGGTGCAGCCACACGCCGCCGCAGCGCGCGCACTGATTGAGCGCCACGTCGCCCACGGTGGTGCGGGACAGCGGCTGCCTGCACTCGGGACAGCCCAGCCCGGAGGGTCCGTGCTCCTCGGTGACGATGGCCGTGCCGCAGTGCGGGCAGTGCCGGGCACTGACCGGCACCATGCCGAAGCACTTCGGGCAGGCCACCGAGGCCGCCTGGGCCTGGCAGTAGGGGCACTGGGCCGCCCCGGCGGGAAGGGGGGCGCCGCAGGCGCTGCAGCGGAGGGTGACGGTTTCCATGCTCAGGGCTCCATTGGGGCAGGATCGGGATGGTAGTAGCTGGGTTCGCCCAGGGGCAGCCAGTGGAGCTCCCGCGACAGCCTGGCGACGACCACCCGGGCGAAGGCCCGGGCCTCCTCCTCGCCCACACGCACGGGGTCCCAGCGGTCGCCGGGCTCCAGGGGCTGCATCGCATCGACGACCTCGCGGCCGTGCACGCTGAACTTGAGCAGGGGGCTTCGCGCCCGGGGATCCCGCAGGGAGACGATGGCGCTCACCCGGGCCGGGACATAGCCCAGCCGCCAGGCCCCGGCGTCCAGCTCCTCCTGGACCGCCCCGCCGGCGAAGATCCCCCAGAAGAAGCCATTCCAGAAGGAATCGCGATCCCCGGCCAGGACGCCCAAAGTGCCCGCGGCGACCCCGGCCGCCACGCCGATGGCCCCCGGGGAAGGCTCCGCCGGGTTCCGCACCTGCGTCACGACCACGCTCAGGACGGCGGCCGGGACCGGCGGCTCGACGCCTGCGGGCACGACCATGGTGCAGCCGGCCAGGCCGGCCCTGAGGGCGGCGGCGTACTCCTCCCGGCGGGGCGCCGACCGGGGATCAGCCCCTTCAGCCAGGAAGACCACCTGGATGGGCAGCGGCTGGCGCCCGAACGCGGCGATATCCGGGCGTCGGCAGCCCGCAAGCAGCAGGAGCGGCGGGAGAGCGGAAAGCGCGGCTTTCATGGGCACCCCAAAGCATCGCACTTTCCAGCCCCTCCAGCGAGGCCGGTACGGATCCGGGGCTCAGCCGTTCGCTTTCCCCGCCGGGCGGACCATGCACCAGCCGAGGAGGACCGCCCCGCAGAGGATGCAGCTGTCCGCCAGGTTGAAGGTCCAGTAGTGCCAGCCCCAGAAGACGAAGTCCAGGAAGTCCACCACGGCGTGGCGGAGCACACGGTCGTAGCCGTTGCCCAGCGCGCCGCCGATGATGAGCCCCAGGCCGATCCGCTGGGGCATGGAGACCCGCTCCTTCAGGAACTCGTACCCGAAGAAGACGAGGGCCAGGAGCCCCACCACCGCGAAGAAGGGGATGCGGATCCGGTCGGGAAGTCCGCCCAGGGTGCCGAAGACGGCGCCGGGGTTCATGCCCAGGGTCAGGTTGAAGAAGCCGGGAATCACGGGGTACACCTCGCCCGGCGCGAACCGGGCGAGGATCATGGCCTTGCTGCCCAGGTCCAGGGCCAGGGCGGCCGCGGGCAGCAGCAGCCAGGGGCTGCGCCGCCCGAGACCCTGGAACCCGCCGTTCACGCCTGGGCCCCGACGACCACCTCGGCGCAGCGCGCGCAGAGGTCGGCCTCCTCGCCGGTACCGGCTCCGCCCCGGTGGTTCCAGCAGCGCGGGCACTTGGTCCCGGTGTGGGGCTCCACCGAAAGCTCGAAGCCCTCGGCCGCGAGGGCCGAGCCGCCGTCAGGCACCAGGTCCACGCTGGAGACCACCAGCAGATCCTCCAGGGTCTCGCCCAGAGAGGCCAGCAGGGGCTTCAGCTCGGGCTTGAGGGACAGGCCCAGGCGGGTATCCAGGCCGGTGCCGATCTCCTTGGCGGCCCGCATGGGCTCCAGCTTCTGGTTCAGGGCGTCCTTGATGCTCCAGAGGAGCGTCCAGGCCTCCTCCTCGGGCACGCCCATGCCTTCCGGGAACCGCTGCTCGAAGACGTGGCCCTCGGCACCAGGGATGTTCTCCCAGATCTCGTCCGCCGTGAAGGAGAGGACGGGGGCCATGAGGATGGCGAGGCCCGTGGCCAGGCGGTGGCAGACGGTGCGGCAGGAGCGCCGGCGGGCGCTCTCCAGGCTGTCGCAGTAGAGGCGGTCCTTGATGATCTCGAAGTACCGGCCGGAGAGCTCCAGCTGGCAGAAGGAGAGGAGCGCCTGGGCCACCTTGAGGTAGTCGTAGCTGCGGTAGCCCTCGCAGACCTCCTCGCCGAGGTTCAGGAAGGCGTTCCAGACCCAGCGGTCCAGCGGGGACCACTGGGCTTCGGGCACCGCGTCCTTCGCGGGGTCGTAGTCCGCCAGGGCGCCCAGCAGGAAGCGCAAGGTGTTGCGGATCTTGCGGTAGGCGTCGGCGTTGCGCTCGAGGATGTCCTTGGAGATGCGCACGTCCTCGCTGAAGTCCACATTGGCCACCCACAGGCGCAGGATGTCCGCGCCGTAGGTCTTCATCATCTCGTCCGGGGAGATGACGTTGCCCAGGCTCTTGCTCATGGCCTGGCCCTTGCCGTCCAGCACGAAGCCGTGGGTCACGACGGTGTTGTAGGGCTTCTGGCCGGTGGCGGCCAGGCTGAACAGCAGGGAGCTGTGGAACCAGCCGCGGTGCTGGTCGGAGCCCTCCAGGTAGATGTACTTGCCGTAGTCCTCCATGCTCAGCTCGGGGCTGGTCTGGGAGGTCACCACGCCGCTGACGCCGGAGTCGATCCAGACATCCAGGATGTCCGTCTCCTTCTGGAAGACCTCGCTGCCGCACTTGGCGCATTTCGCGCCCGCGGGCTTCAGCTGCTCCACGGGCAGCTCCGCCCAGACCTCGATGCCCTCCTTCTCGATGGCGGAGGCCGCCTTCTCGAAGATGTCCTTGTCCACCAGCGGCTCGCCGCACTCCGTGCAGCGCAGTACGGTGATGGGCGATCCCCAGGCGCGCTGGCGGCTGATGCACCAGTCGGGACGGCCCGAGATCATGGCGTGGATGCGGTTGCGGCCCTGGGCCGGCACCCACTGGGTGGCGTCGACGCCCTCCAGGCCCAGCTCGCGCAGGCTCTTGCCGGTGTGGAAGAGCTCGTTGTCCATGATGATGAACCACTGCTCCGTGGCCCGGAAGAAGATGGGTGTCTTGGTGCGCCAGCAGTGGGGATAGCTGTGGACCAGCTTCTCCTCGTGCAGGAGGGCGCCGATGGCCTTCAGACGGTCCACCACCAGCGGATTGGTATCGAAGATGTTCTTGCCTTCCAGCTCGGGGTCGTCCACCGCCGGCACGAAGCGGCCGTCGGGCCCCACCAGCTGCAGGAGCCCGAGGTGGTGGGCCAGGTTGAAGTCGTCCACGCCGTGATCGGGGGCGGTGTGCACCAGGCCCGTGCCCGTGTCGGCGGCCACGTAGTCGGCCATCAGCACCGGGCTCTCCCGGTCGATCCAGGCGTGCCGGTAGGTCAGGGTCTGGAACTCGACGCCCTTGCGGATCTCGCGGGTGTGGAGCTCCATGCCCAGCTTCTTCTGGAAGTCCTCCAGCAGCGAGACGGCCACGACGTAGTGGCGGTCGCCCGCCTTCACCACCGCGTACTCCATGTCAGGGTGCATGGCGATGGCCAGGTTGCTGGGCAGGGTCCAGGGCGTGGTGGTCCAGATGGGGAGGTAGAAGGGGGTCGGCAGCTCCAGCTTGCGGGCCACCTCGTCCTTGACCGGGAAGGCCACGGTGATGGCGTAGCTGGACTTGTCGGCGTACTCCACCTCGGCCTCGGCCAGGGCGGTGCGCGCGCCGTAGCTCCAGTGCACCACCTTCAGCTTGCGCGTCACTGCGCCGCCCTCGAAGAGGCGCCCCAGGAGCCGGACCACGCCGGCTTCGTAGCTGGGCTTCATGGTGATGTAGGGGTCGTCCCAGGCGCCCAGCACCCCCAGGCGCTGGAAGCCCGTGCGCTGGGCGTCGATCCACTTCTGGGCGTAGGCCCGGCACTTGGCCAGGAACTCGGCCCGGGGCATCTCCCGGCGCTTGGGGCCCAGGTCCTTCTCCACCGCGTGCTCGATGGGCAGGCCGTGGCAGTCCCAGCCCGGCACGTAGGGAGACTCGTAGCCGTCCAGCCAGAGCGACTTGATGACGATGTCCTTCAGGATCTTGTTGAGCGCGTGGCCCATGTGGATGGCGCCGTTGGCGTAGGGCGGCCCGTCGTGCAGGATGCGGCGGCCCTTCCCCTTTCCGGCGGTATTGTCCGCGCGGCGCCTGGCCTCGACCTTCTCGTACACCCGGTCGGCCTTCCACCGCTCCACCCGCTTCGGTTCCCGCTGGGGCAGATCCGCCTTCATGGGGAAGTCCGTCCGGGGAAGGAAAACGGGATACTTCTTCTTCACGTCGCTCATGGCGCCCTCGTGCGTCAAAGGGCGCACCCGAGCGCCCTGATTGGGTTGAACGTTCATTTGATCGTGAAAAGCCCCGGATGGCCAGAGCCTTTCGCCCCCGCCAGGGCCGGACCTGGGCTCACTTCCGGTAGATGGCCTTCCAGGGGTGGATGCCCAGGGGGTTCTCGTACCACCCGCCCCACTTGTCCAGGTCGATGAGGTCCCTGTTCACGTGGAAGTAGAGCGGGAGCACGGCCTGGTCCTGGGTGATCATGAGCTCCTCGGCCTGCATCAGCTCCCGGTCCCGGGCGGGACCGCCCGGGAGCAGGCAGGCCCGCTCGAGGAGGGCATCGGCCTTCGGGTTGGAGTACAGCCCGTCGTTGGCGGCACTGCCCGTCCTGAGCAGGTCCCCGAGGAAGTTCATCGGGTCGGGGTAGTCCGCCTGCCAACCCGCCCGGGCGATGAGGAAGTCGTGGGTCTTCTGGCGGGCTTCCAGGAGCGCATCCCAGTCCAGGGCGCGGACCTCCACATCCACCCCCAGGATGGCCTTCCACTGCTGCTTCGCCCATTCCGCAATCCGCTTGTAGTTGGCGTTCTCGTTGAAGATGACCTCGACCTTGGGAAAGCCCCTGCCCCCGGGGTACCCCGCTTCGGCCAGGAGCTTCCCCGCCAAGCCAGGGTTGAAGGGGTTGCCCCGGGTCGTCTTGAAGCCGCCGAAGGAAGGGACGAACCCCGCGGTGGGCAGCTGGTCCCCCTTGAGCACCTGCGCCACGAGCACCCCGCGATCCAGGGCCATCGAGAAGGCTCGCCGGACCCGGGCATCGCTGAAGGGCTTCCGCGTCACGCTGAAGATGTAGTACTGGACCGTGCTGCCGGCCCCCCGGTGGAAGTCCTTCCTCCCAGTGACCTCATCGGTACGGGCCGGATCGACGTCGCATTGCCAGTCGAACTGACCGGCCTTGTAGCGGTCGTAGCCCACGGCCAGATCGTCGACGGAGAAGAAGGTGATGCTCCCCAGCTTCACGTGCCGGGCGTCCCAGTAGTTCATGTTCTTCACAACCACCAGGCGGTCGCCCGGTTTCCACTCCTTCAGCACGAACGGACCATTGCCCACGAAGTTCCCAGGCTTGGTCCAAGCGTCTCCGAACTTCTGGATGGCATGCAGCGGGAGCACGGCCCAGGTCCAGCTGGTCAGCAGATCGAGGACATGGGGACCGGGCAAGATGAAGGTGACCTCGAGGGTCCGGGCATCGAGGGCGCGAACCTTCACATCCTCCTTCCTGCCCCGGCCACGGAAGTAGGCATCTCCCCCCTCGAGGTTGCTGGCCATCAGTTCGGCCAGCAGAGAGCCCGTCCGCGGATCCAGGCTCCGGAGCCAGGAGTCCACGACCGTCTGGGCCACGATGGGTGTGCCATCGGACCAGACCGCCTTCCGGAGCCTGAAGGTGTAGGTGCGGCCCCCGTTGCTCACCTTCCAGCTCTCCGCGAGGCCGGGTTCGCCCTTGGCCGTCCTGGGGTTGTTGACGATCAGTCCCTCGAAGAGGGCATAGTAGGGGAAGCGTTGCCTCCAGCTTCCGATCCTGGACGGATCGAGGGTCTCAGGCTGGTCCACCATGTTGAAGCGGAAGTCCTGGGCAAGCCCTCCGGCGGCGGTCAGCCAAAGGAGAAGGAGCGCGCCGGGGAGTCGCATGGGAGCTCCTGCGGAATGGGAGGGTTGGCTCAGGGACCCGCGACGACGCGGAATCCCAGATCGTCCGAGGCCGTGGCCGCGGGGTAGCCCAGGCGGCAGGTCGGGCGGACGGAATCGAAAAAGCCGAGGAGGTGCCAGGCGCCCCCTCGGGTGACCCTCAGGGTTCCCCAGGAGGGTCCCTTGGGGTCCGTCGAGGGTTCCGCCGGATAGCCGGACACATACCAGTCCTCGCACCACTCCCTGGCGTTGCCCAGCATGTCGTAGAGGCCGAAGGCATTGGGCAGCCGCCCGGCGACCGGATGCGTCCTGAAGCCGCTGTTGCCCTGGTGCCAGGCAATGTCGTCCAGGGGGCCGTAGAGCCCGACATCCTCGCTTCCCCCGCGGCAGGCATACTCCCATTCCGCCTCCGTGGGCAGCCGATAGCCCTTGCCCGGATCCTGCTCGTTCAGCCAGGCCAGGAAGGCCTGGGCATCGTTCCAGCTGACGCCAACGACGGGACAGCCGGCTTCCTGTTCGAAGTAGGGGTTGCGCCAGTTGGCATCGAGGCGCTGGACCGTCGCCTCCGGAAGATTGCCCTGGGCGGCGGAAGCGGGCCTGAGCCCCCTGGAGACGCGGATCCCAGCGCCCATCTCCCCCTCGGTCCGGTAGTTGGTGGCCTTCACGAAGGCCTGGAACTGCCCCACCGTCACTTCCGTCGTCTGCATCAGGAGGGGCTGCGTCAGGACCACCAGATGGCTCGGCTTGTCGTTGGCGCTCCCCCCCATCCAGCCGGAGTTGGGATCCTCCCAGCCCATGTGGAACCGGCCCGCCGGAAGCTTCACGAACTCCATGCCCAGCGGGTTCCGAACCACCCTTCCCGTCAGGAGCCGGAGCGGGAGGGTCAGGCGGTGCATCAGCGTGCCCTGCGGCGCGGAACCCCGGGCCAGCCAGGCCGCTCCGCCCGCCAGCGACACCAGCAGGAGGCCACCGGCCAGGCGGAGCCGCCACGGGCTCCGGAATGGCTTGGCGGAGACGGGCTCTTCCGGCTGCGCCACCGGGGGCTCCTGCTCCGGAGCCCCCGGCCCGGCCGCCACCCAGATGGGATCCAGGGTCGGCCGCCGCTCCCCCTGGGGCATCACTGACTTGCCCCCGGCGGTGGCCTTCTCCACCGGCACCAGCAGCCGGTAGCCCCGGCGCGGCAGGGTGCCGATGATGCGGGGCTCCGCCCCGTCATCGTCGAGCACCTGCCTCAGCTTGCACACCGCAGTGTTGAGGCCGCCCTCGAAGTCGCCGTAGGCCCGGTCGGGCCACAGGAGGCGGTGCAGCTCCTCCCGGCTGACCACATCCCCTTCCGATCCAAGGAGGGCCATGAGCACCCGGCACGCCTGCTCCGGGAGCGGGAGGCTCCTGCCGTGGGCATGCAGCTCCCCCGTGCCGGCATGGAACTCGAACTCCGCGAAGCGGTAGAGGGTCGGGGCTCCGGATGGGGTACCCATGGACGAGGGCATCTCCAGGCTACCGTTACGTTTTGAGCGATCTGCGCCAGCAAGTGTAAGGATCCCGCTGCCCTCGCGCAACAAGGCCCGGAATACCTCATGCGCGCATCAACGCCATCTCAAGCCCATATTTAATCGATGATATGAAACGCCTTGCAGATTAAGACCGAATCCATGGCGCCTCCCGGGCCGCGGATGCACGCTTGTGCTGCCTTCTTCCGCTGTTCCCGCGATCGAGGCGCCCGGCTCCCCTTCCGTGGGGACGGCCCGATCGCACCCCCAGTGCCCCGGTACCGCCCATCCCGGCGCGGAGAGGAGCTGCCTCTCCGCAGACCGGCTTTCCGTCCCCCAAGGAGGAGTTATGAACCAGCAGATGATCCACACCGCCGTCATCCTCGCCCTCATCGCCTTCGCCGGACCCGCTTCCCGCCTCGAGGCCCGGCCCGACGACGGACCGCCCCTCGCCTGGACGGCGGAGACCGAGGAGGTTTCCGTCCCCGTGGGCTTCTACTTCGGGACCTGCAGCAGCCCGGTGGGCTCCACCGGGACGCTCCCCTTCCGGGCGGAGGTCGTCCGCATCCAGGGGAAGAACCTGGCCCGGTTGGTCTGCAGCCAGCCCGGCGATGCCTGCTACGAGGACTGGATCTGGGATGACGCATCCCTGGTCGTGACGCGCCACACCTTCTACCCCGGCAGCCGGAGGCCCGATGGCCGGCACGAGGAGGTGAGCCAGCTCCGGGGCTACCTGAGCGGCGGCTGCTACCGCGTCACCTGCCAGGACCCAGCAGGCGTGGACTGCGGAATGGGCCTGCCCTCCGGCTCCTACCTGACCATCGCGAACACGGGTGACGGCTTCCGGTGCGAGATCTGGCAGCCCCAGGCCATGGGCCAGCCCGGGCAGATGGCGCTGCTCCGGACCTTCGCCTTCGACCGCCCGCAGTGAGCACGCGCGGTCCCGCCCGGATTTCCGCTTGGTGAAGGTCCCGTCCTGCGCGAGGCTGTTGCCATGGAATGGTTCGCCCGGGACTTCGACCACCCGCTCTACTTCGAGATCTACCGCAGCAAGGAGGAGGAGGCCTTCCTGGAAGGCCCCGGCCTGGCAGCCCTGCTGTCCCTTCCCTCGGGCAGCCTGGTGCTGGACCTCCCCAGCGGCTGGGGCCGCCTGCGCCCGTGGCTGGAGCGGCGCGGCCACCGGGTCGTGGGCGGCGACCTGAGCCGCCTGAACCTCCGGCGCCAGCACCAGGAGTTCCCGGGACCATCGGTGTGCCTGGATCTACGCGCCCTGCCCTTCCGCGACGGCTGCGCCGACGGCGTCCTCTGCGCCTACACCAGCTGGGGCTACTTCGCCACGGAGGAGGAGAACCTCCGCCAGCTCCAGGAATACGCCCGGATCCTGCGCCCGGGCGGCGTGCTCCTGCTGGACCTGGCGGGACGCAGAGTCGTGGAGCGCAATGTCGCCGAGGCCCCGAAGGGCTGGTACCGGGCCCGGGAGGGCTACCGGGAGCGGGTCCGCTGGTCGCCCGACGGACGACGCATCCTGGCCGAGCGGCTCCTGGAGGGCGAGCACTTCCGCCACGACATCTGGCTGCCCGAGGATGCCGAGGTGCGGGAGGCCCTGGACGCCGCGGGGTTCGCCCTGGACGCGGCCTACGGCGGCCTGAACGGCAGCCCCTGGGAGGACCAGGCCGAGCGCTGGATCTACCGGGCGGTCAGACGCTGAGCGGCTGTCCGGGCCCTCATACGGGTTCGCGTTCAATCGGAAAAGATTCAACACCAAGTTCACCAAGGAGAGAGCACCAAGGACACCAAGAACTGCAATTGCAGCTTTTCTTGGTGCCCTTGGTGCTTTCCTGGTGATCTTGGTGGTAAGGCACTTATCTTTTTAGCGCATATCAGGATCAGTCGTGGAGCGTACCCCCGAGATCGCCGGGGAGCGAGCCGGAGAGCGTGGCCCCTCCTTCCAGCGCGACGGAGCCGGAGGCAGAGGCATCCACGGTGTGGCTGCCCAGGCCCGCGGAGGCCCCCAGGCGGCTGCTGACGAACACATCGCTCACGGTGCCGTTCTGGCCCAGGGTCACGCCCACACCCACCTCCGCGGTGAGCTCGGCCTTGGGGCTGAAGGGACCGAGGAAGTCGGCCTTGGCCTCGGCGCTGGCCCCGGCGCCCACCCAGAGGGTGGTCTCGTGCTTGCGGAAGTCGCGGCTGGCCTTGAAGCGCAGGCCCTCCCCACCCTCGATGGCGGCCGAGTCGCAGCCCAGTGTGATGGAGACGATGCCGCAGCCGGCCGAGATGGGCGGGTCCAGGGGACAGCGCGGCGGCTGGCTCCGCGACAACTCGGGCTCCCTGGCCTCCTCCGGGGGCTGCGGGGGAGGCGGAGGCACGCACTCGAGGTCCTTGTAGGCCTTGGCCAGCTCCGCCAGGGCGGCGGCCTCGCCGGCGAGCGGATGGTACATGGCCATCACGGTCAGCTCGCGCTGCACCTGCATGAGCTCGTTCAGCGAGGGGACCCACACGCGCTGGAGGATGGGATCCGTGAAGGCGTACAGGTCCGCCGCGGCGGGGCGGTAGTCGTCCCACATGGTCTTCCAGTGCTTGTACGCCTGCGCGTAGGTGACATCCATGGACTGCTTGCTGTGCATGCAGATCTCGTAGGACTTCTGCTTCATCCGCTGCTCGAGGGCGCGCAGCTTCGCCTCCACCTTGGCCTTGCAGATCTCGTTCTGGCCGCAGGCGATCAGCTCCTCCATCAGCGCGATCTGCTCCTGCTGCATCCGCAGGAACGCTTCCATCTCGGGCAGGAGGATCGCCCCCGTCTGGCTCGCGTTGGTGTTCATCACCTGGGTGATCTGCTGGACGGTCGCCTCCATGTTGCGGAAGCGGGCGGAGAACGCCAGTTCCACCACCTGGTCGAACTCGAAGCGCTCCCGCTCGAACACCCGCGGCAGGTAGAGGGCGCTGCCGTCCCCGCTCGCCCCCCGCCGGTTCAGCTCCGCGACCCGCACGGCGAGCTCCTGGTAGCGCTGCATCAGCTCGGGCACCCGTCCCTGGGCCCAGTCCCGGATCCGTGCGAGGCGCTCCGCTTGGCCCCCGTTCCGCTCGGGCTCGGGCTTCACCGGCAGGTCCGGGATGGGACCCGAGGACGCATCGCCGGAACCATGGGACGACGCCGCGCTCTGCTCGCCCCCGCTCCCCGAGGCGGCCGCCCGGGCCTGCGCGAACACCACCGCCCCCGCGTGCGAGTAGCCCTTGCCCAGGGCGCGCTTCAGCAGCTGCGCGGCCTCGGCCTGCCGGCCCCGGCAGAAGGCGATCAGCCCCAGTCCCGTCTCCGGGGCCGCCATGTCCGGCGCGAGCCCGAGCGCTCGCTTGAACTCGCGCTCCGCCTGGGCCAGGGCCCCAGCGTGGAAGTAGGTCCAGCCCAGGTTCACGGCCGCCAGGGGCGAACCCGGCCGGTGCGCCTTGACGTGGAGGAGCACCAGGGCGGAAGCCTGGTGCTCCCCGGCCTCGCTGAGGCTGACCCCCAGGTTGTTGGCCGCCACCAGCGCCTCGGGGTGCCGCTGGAGGGCCGAGGCCGCGGCATAGACCGACTCGGCCGCGAGGCCGGCCACATCGAGCACTGCGCCGAGGGCCACGCTGTCGGCCCGGTCCAGCCGGGACCGGGTCTCCGCATCCACCTTGGCGCCGTAACGGGTCGCCAGCCGCCCCAGCAGGGCCGTGAAGTCCTGCTCCGAGGGCGGGTTGTCCGGCATGGGCACGGGGCTCGCGATCCGGGCGAGCTGCTCCGGCTTGATGCCCTGGACCCCGGCACCCTGGCCCTTCGGAGCCCCGGCCTGGCCCTTCGCCCACGCCTGCAGCCGCTGCTGGTCCTTGGAAGAGAGGGGCTTGCCGGCCTGGAGCTGCTGGAGGATGGCCTGCACGTCCGGGGGCGGGGCTCCCGGGATCTGCCCCTGGAGCAGGATCGCGGACAGGAACAGGCACGGCCTGACGAGGCGGCGAATGACACCGGATACAACCATGGCATGGGCCAGCATGTCGCCTCCTGGGGCAGCCCCGGAACGGGCCGCAGGGCCATGGCTCCGGGCAGGATGTTGGGGGGTGCGGCCTCCAGTATCGCCCTCCGGTCAAGCCCGTACGTAGCGCGGCCCCCTCGCGGGGGCCGTGGTGGACCGGTAAGCCGGATTCTGTCTTCTCCCGGGGGAGGAGGACGCCATTCCTCTGGGACCTGCATCGCTGCAGGCCTCTAGCGACCTACCCGCTGGCTCGATCGGGCCGATCCGGTTCCCCCGAAGGGGCACGCCAGCCTATTTGGTCTTGCTCCGTGAGGGGTTTACCATGCCCGCCCTGTTGCCAGGACGGCGGTGGGCTCTTACCCCGCCGTTTCACCCTTGCCTGATCCCCCGGAGGGGCCATCGGCGGTCTGCTCTCTGTTGCACTTTCCGTCGGGTCGCCCCGCCCAGGCGTTGCCTGGCCCACTGCCCTGCGGAGTCCGGACTTTCCTCTGCCGTTGGCGGCAGCGGCGCCCTGGTCCACCCATCCAGTGTATCCGCAAGCGCCGTGATCTGTGGCCCCGGGCCAGGATGCGCTATCCTCGCCAGAACCCCACCCGGACAGCAGGGAGCAGGCATGAACACGGGAGCACCCCATCTCGTCATGGAGGCCACAGGGCGCGAGATTCCCCTGCTGGACACCCTGACCCTCGGGCGCCGCCCCGGCAACCACCTTGTCCTGGAGGACGCGGGGTGCTCGGGCCAGCACGCTGTGATCCGCCGGGAGGGCGACCGCTGGGTGGTGGAGGATCTGGGCAGCACCAACGGCACCTGGCTGAACGACCAGCGCCTGGAGGGCCCCCGGGTCCTCCACGACGGAGACCGCCTCCAGCTTGGAGGCCAGATCCTGCGTCTCGCAGGGCTCCACTCCGGCACTGTAGTGATGCCGCCCCCGGTGGCCTCCGCCCCCAGGCCGCCGGTCCTCCCGCCGGTCCTCCCGCCGCCCGTTCCGCCCCCGCCGCCACCGCCTCCGGTGCCGGCCCCGCCTCGCTCGGCAGCCCCACCCCGGCCTAAGAAGCGCCGGGGCTGCTGGACCTCCTGCTGCCTCGTTTCCATGATCCTGCTCATCCTGGCCGCGGTGGCCGGGTGGTTCCTCTGGAAGCGCCTCACGGCTCAGGGCACCCGTCCGCAGCTCTCCCAGGCTTCAGCATTCCGGGAAAAGGCCCGCTTCGACGCTCCTGGAGCGATCGCGAAGTGGACTACGCCGGAGGCGCGAACCCGCTTCAAGGCCCTGGACGACGAGCTCTTCCCGACCGTCAACCCCGGCCTGGGGTGGGCCTTCTTCTTCGAGACCTCGGTCGTGGCCCAGGGAACGGCGGTCGAGGACCGGCTGCCCGTCCTGTTCTACAACCCATGGTCGGACGTCGCCCTGGTCACGGTCTGGGATGGGGGGTCCCGGCTGGCCGATGTGGAGGTGATTGCGGGGGACTGCCTGCGCCGGACAGGGGAGGCTCCCTTCGGGGGCAGCCGAGGCTGGCTGTCCGTCGGGGCCTATGGTCCCGCTGCCGTGGGCGGCCTCACCGCGCGCACGCTGCTGGCCTTCGAGCAGGGCTTCGGCGGCGACGCCTGGTCCCCTGCCTCCCTGCGGCTCCGGTTCCAAGCCTGGCGTGAGCCCAGGAACCTGGAGGCCTCGCGTCTGGCTTGCGGTCTCCAGCTGGCCCAGACCTTTCAGGAGCTGACCGCGTTCTCGGGAAGTCCGGCCCGGAAGGCCTACGTGGAGCTGCTCAGCCAGGGAGCCCGCGGACAGGCCGCTGCGCTGGTCTCCGCCGCGGCTTCGACCCAGGCTGAGTCTGCGGCTGCCCTCAAGGCTCTGCCGCCGGAGCGATGGGCCGCCTTCAAGGTGGCCGCCTTCTGCGATCTCGGCGACCGCATCCTGGTGATGGCCCACCACAGTGAATCGCCGGATCTCTTCCTCGGCCTGGTGCTCGCCCGCACGGCCCAGGGACTGGTTCCCCAGCGCCTGGACGCCCTGAGCTTCCAGGCCTGCTACACCGCGACCCGATAGGAGACAGGACCATGTCGTCAGGACGACTGCCCGCACTGATCGCCATCCTGGCCTGCCGGACCTTCGGACTCGCCCAGGGCATCGCCGGTGGGGCGATTGAGCTAGGGCCGGTGGCGTCCGCAGACCCACGGAGAACCGAGACAGCCATCCTCGATGTGCTGAACGGAGTTCCGGAGGCCGTGGAGCCGGCCACCCATGAAGGCACCGGCGAGGCCATCGATCAGCTGCAGCAGGCGGCCGAGCGGAACGCCGGCCTGAGCACCCGCCAGGCCAAGCGGGCGGCAGGGGCCACGGGAGCCGGCAAGCGCATCCAGGCCGACACCTTCCGCTCGAGCCAGGCCCGGAAGGCAGGCTTTCTCGACCGCCTGGGGAAGATCCTCAACATCGTGGACCTGGTGAGTTCCGGAGCCAAGGTGGCGGGACACCTGGTGGAAGGCGATGCCGTGGGCGCGGGCGAGATCGTGGTCAGCGAGCTCACCAAGAAGGGGGCCGCCGCCGCAGGGGTAGCCATCGGAACGGCCGTTGCCGGTCCGGCAGGCGCCGTCGTCGGGGCGGGCGCCGGCGAGGAGATCCATGATGCGACCACCGGCAAGTGGATCTCCCAGACCGCGGACGCCATCCGGAACCAGCAAGCCCAGGATGCCCTGCTGGGGTTCGCCCAGGCGGGCCGCTACACGGGCACGCTCCACTGGACCTACCAGCCGCCCGCCCAGCCGGGCGCCATGCAGCCGCCGACCACCATCCAGTACACCGGCCCGGTGACCGCGGATCTGGACAAGGATGGCAACCTCAAGATCCATTACGACCTGAAGGGCGGCATGCCTGGCCTCGGGGTCTCGGGCGCCACGGCGGGCATCGGCATGAGCCTGCAGATGAAGGCCACGGCCGACCTGCTCGGCAAGGCCGCGGACGGGAAGTTCACCGCCGAGGGCACCTCGAAGGGCACCACGACCTTCAATGTGGACTATGGCGGCGCCCAGGGTGCCCCGGAGAACCAGAGCCAGACGAACTCGGGCAGCGGCACCATCAAGGCGTCCGGAACCTATACCCGGGAGACGCTCAAGGGGACCTTCCTCTCCCCCGGGGGCAGCCCCCCGATCCCGTTCGAGCTCACCAAGACCCGCTGAAGGCGGATCTTTTCCACCAAACGCAGAGCGGGCCGCTCTCTCGAGCGGCCCGCAGGGAATTAACGTCGCGGCGACCTACTTTTCCACCTCTGTCCGAGGCAGTATCATCGGCCCTCTGGAGCTTAACTGCCGTGTTCGGGATGGGAACGGGTGTGACCTCCAGGGTAAAGCCACGACGAAGGCTAAGATTTCGTCGTCAGAGATTGAGAAGGGTGAGGGCGAAGCGCTCTCGTAAGAGACTTCGTGCGGAGATGAGCGGGCCGTGCGCCCGGTCATGTCCTTGGGTGTGATTGATTGATGAAAGGTCAAGCCTATGGACCAATTAGTATCGCTCAGCTGAACGCATTACTGCGCTTACACATGCGACCTATCAACGTCGTGGTCTACGACGGGTCTCGTGGGGATATCTCATCTTGAGGGGTGTTTCGCGCTTAGATGCTTTCAGCGCTTCTCACTTCCCGACATAGCTACCCAGCATTGCACCTGGAGGCACAACTGGAACACCAGAGGTCAGTCCATCCCGGTCCTCTCGTACTAAGGACAGGTCCTCTCAAATATCCTACGCCCACACTAGATAGGGACCGAACTGTCTCGCGACGTTCTGAACCCAACTCACGTACCGCTATTGATCGGCGAACAGCCGAACCCTTGGGACCTGCTTCAGCCCCAGGATGCGATGAGTCGACATCGAGGTGCCAAACCTTGCCGTCGATATGAACTCTTGGGCAAGATCAGCCTGTTATCCCCGGCGTACCTTTTATCCGTTGAGCGATGGCCCTTCCATGCGGAACCACCGGATCACTATGACCTGCTTTCGCATCTGCTCGACGTGTGTGTCTCGCAGTTAAGCTCCCTTATACCATTGCGCTCTGCGGCTGATTTCCAAACAGCCTGAGGGAACCTTTGCACGCCTCCGTTACTCTTTAGGAGGCGACCGCCCCAGTCAAACTACCCGCCTGACACTGTCTTCCACCCAGATTATGGGCGCGAGTTAGAGATCAGCATTGCGCAGGGTGGTATCTCAACGTTGGCTCCACCGACCCTAACGAGCCAGTTTCACAGCCTCCCACCTATCCTGCACAGCACAATGCCAACCTCAATGTCAAGATGTAGTAAAGGTGCACGGGGTCTTTCCGTCTAAGTGCGGGTAACCGGCATCTTCACCGGTGCTACAAGTTCGCTGAGTCTCTGCTGGAGACAGTTCCCAGATCGTTACGCCATTCGTGCAGGTCGGAACTTACCCGACAAGGAATTTCGCTACCTTAGGACCGTTATAGTTACGGCCGCCGTTCACCGGGGCTTAAATTCGCAGCTTCGCTTGCGCTGACCGCTCCTCTTGACCTTCCGGCACCGGGCAGGCGTCAGCCCCTATACCTCCTCTTTGGAGTTTGCAGAGACCTGTGTTTTTGTTAAACAGTCGC